>JAIQGA010000302.1 GCA_020072925.1 Terriglobia bacterium
GACTCCGCGCCGCGGGCAGCCAGCGACGGAGTTGCGGATAGAAGCGGATTCCCGCCACCACGGCAACGACCGCAAGGAAAACAGCGTACGCGAAAAGTCGTCGGATCATTCGGAAATGACCTCAGCCCTCCTGCTTACTCTTCGCCCCTATTGCGTCGATTCGACCAGCATGAGTCGCGGAAACGTCGCCGGGTTGTCCACGCTCACACGAAACAGGGCATCCGCTTTCGATGTGAGCACGATGCGCCGGGGCTCCTCGGTTTCCTCGGGGGTCTGTGGCGGAAAGGCCTTCTGCACCCCGAACGCGCAGCCGATCTCGTAGCCCTTCGAGAACTGTCCACCTGCGAAAAACGAAACGGGAATGGCGATATCTCCGGAGTAGCCCGTGGGCGTCTTCTTCCAAGCTGTCTTGATTTCCTGGTTGTAATCATGCGGGTGAAGCCGAGGCGGCAGATAATCCTCGTCGGAATAAATGCTGGGCTTCACGCTCGCGAAATCGCCGGGGCTGAAGAGAAGGGAATATTCTTCTCCAGTGAATTGCGTTGCGGTGAAATTCTTGCGGAAGGCCGTTTCGAGATCGAGAATGAACACATCGCCCTTCTCGATGCCGCGCGCGAAGAAGGGCTGATAGAGCTGCGGGTCGGTGATATCCACGCCGACGTACAGATAATTGTCGTCCCAGGCCAATCCCACGTGCGCCGCAAGCTGCTCCGCGCCCTTCCAGAGTTTGGCGCCATGCGAAATCTGAGATGTTTCGTTCATCGTGCGGAGAGGTCCGCTCGCCCATTTTGCGAAATCGCCGTCGAGTTGAATCGGCGCTGCGAGGCGATTGGCCGTAACCCCATCATAATCCTCACGCCACTGGAGCTTGCCGTCGGAAAGATGGCTGAACGCCGGGTCGCCACTGACTTTGGCCAGGCGTTCTCGGGTCATTTCCGGAAATGGCGAAATTTCGGCCAGGAGCGGAGCGAAGAGCGGTCGCGTGCGGAGAGACCCGAGCGAAGCCTCAAGGGTAGAAGTGCGTTCCTGGATCGCCGCGACATCGATGGGATACCGTCGTTCGGCGAAAAGTGGCGTAAAGATATTCTCGTCCCACCAGTAATCATCGTATGTTTTCAGATAAGTTGCGAGGAGCGTCGGCGCATCCTTGCCATACTGGCGGACCAGGGCGTGCGCGTGAGATTGCTCGGGATCGTACGCGCGCGAATTCCACAGGTAGTCGGCGATCGTTTCGAGCGGAAGCTGCGAAGCACGCGCCTGATTCATGGGATTTGAAAACAGGCCGGCGATCGCGCCAGGCAAATCCGCGTCGCGTCCGCGCATTGGCCCCAGGTGCAGCCGCCAGCGGCGGCCGTCGTTCACCGGGAAGTTATCCCAGACGAGCGGCGGGCGGTGCAGGTAGGCGCCCCACGCCCGCGCCTGCGCTACTGTGATCTCTGGCGACGCCACCTTCGGTCCCGTCCAGACCAGGGCAACGCCCGGGTCCACGCCCGCACCCAGTTCCTGGATATAATCGCGGCTCCCCCATTCATCGGTGTACACGGTAGGTGTTACGGTCAGCCGGTTGCGCGGGGATTGTGATTTCAGGGCATTATATAGTTTATTGATAACAAAGATGTGAGCCTGCGCCAGGGTCTTGAATTGCGCCTGGTCCGCGGGATTCTGAAGGGCTTGCGGGACATCGTCCAGGAAAAGCGCGTAGCACGAGACGCCCATCTTGCCGACGCCTGCAAGCTTGTTGACGAGCGTGGAGAAATCCGCGTCGCTCGAATAAGTCATGGAAAGGCCGGGGCTGATGGCGAAGCAGAAATCCACGAAGTTGGCGCGCGCGGTGTGGACCAGTTCGCGCAATTTCGCCGCCGGCGCGGGGGGATAAGGCTCGCGCCAGAGTTTGCGATGATAGGGGTCGTCTTTGGGCGCGTAATAATACACGTTCATGCCGTGCTGGCCTTCGAAGCGCAGCATATTGAGCCGATCCCCGTGACTCCAAGGCGTCCCATAAAAGCCTTCCACGATGCCCCGTACAGGAAAGGAAGGATAATCCGCGATGAGCGCGGTGGCGCCGCCGCGCTCGACACGCACGGCCTGGGGCCGTGGAATAAGCGTCACCAGTTGAGAGGGCGGCGTCGCGAGGAGGTCGGGCACGCGGAGTAGCGCGTTGTGAAATCCCTCCGGCGTCGCCGCGGTGATGCGCAGGCGATTCGGAACGGTGGCGCGCGGGTAGAATGCCTCCAGGATATAACCCTCTCGCGCCAGTTCGAGTGTGGGCGCAAGCGCGGAGTTCGCGGTCTCGCGCTTGAGTGCTTCGAGAAGACTTTGCACGCTGCTTTCGGGGTGCAACTCGACGGCCAGGTTCCCGGGGCGCATCCGAACGCGCGCCGCTGCGCGCGCAGTACGCGCAAACTCGATAAGCGCCTGGTCATGCGCGGCGAGCGAATCGAGTTGGCGCTGCAGTCGTTCGTCGAGCGTCTCGGGCGCGACCACTACCCACGTGTGCCCCGGGCGCCGGGCCCCGGCGAGCGGAGCCGCGAAAAGTCCCAATGTGAGGATCAAAGCTAAACGGCGGTCCATAGGTTGCCTCAAGGGAATCTCAATCAGAGGCCAAACTCTTTTCCTATCAGTGGGAGCTCGGCCCGGCAGTTTCCGGCCGCGTGGACGCAGTGCGGCGCGGGCGCGCGGCCGGAGGCCGCTTCTCGAATTCCGCGGCCATCGGCCAGAACTGCGGGTCTTCGGTCCCCAATCGCCACGCGGCGAAGCCTCGCAGATGGTAATCGGTCATCAACTGTAGTTTTTCGCGCAGACTCCGCGGGTCATCGAACCACGCCGTGCGGCGGCGCCCCGCCTCCGTGAATTGCAGCCACGTGGTTCGCCAGCGTTCGTCCCAGTGTCGCTCGGCGTCTGGGCGCTTGAGCAGTGGTGCGAGGTCCTGGAAGGCCAGCGAGGTTGAGTTGACCCCGCTCTCGGTTTCCAACCAATTCCTTCCGTAGAAGGGAATTCCCAGGAGGAGTTTCGCGCGCGGAATGCGGCGCACCGCGTAGTCAAGCGCCGCCTTCGCCCAGGCATAACCGGCTACCGGCCCCGGTGGCGTGTCGGAGCCGTACTGATCGTAAGTCATAAGGGTGAACAAATCGACAAGACGGCCCAGCGCGCGATAGTCGAAGCCAGCCCCCCAGTCGCTGGTGCGAAATTCACGGACAGACTTGGGGTCAGGGTAGGTATCCGAGAAACGTACGGTTGCCGCCACGCTCAGGAGCCGTCCATCGCGGTGCAGGCGCGCCGCCACGCGTTCGGCGAAGCGCGTGTAGAGCGCCTTATCCGCCGGGTCGAGGTTCTCCAAGTCGAGCTGCCAGCCGAGGTAGTTGTCGCGTTGCGCCAGATAACTCAGATACATCGCAGCGCGCTCCTGTGCCCGCGGGTTGCTGAGAAACGCGTGGGCCAGGGGACGGTCGAACCTGGGATTGATGATGAGCGGCATCAGCGGCAGGCTCGCGTTCCGGGCGGCCTCCATGACGGCCGCGGGGATTTGGCCGTGCACGAAGCCGTCGCGGTCCAGCCAGAACGACTGCGGAGCGAGAACTGTGATTTGCGAAGCGTGCTCCATGAGTGAGTCGAGTCCGCGACTGTCGGCGCCGGAATAGTAGTACATTCCAAGTGGATGGGCGCCAAGCACGTGCCAGCGCGCCCGGCGCAATTCCAGGGACAGCGAAGCGGAGGCGGGCGCTTTGGACTTCATCTGGGGGGGCGGTTTTTGGGCCGCCGGCAGGACATTTGCAGCCATTACCCATGCCAGGAAGATGCCCGCAAGCGCTCGAGAATTCCGGAGGGTAATTTTCGAATAAGAATTCAGGTTCGACGTTTCCATAGGCTCCAGAGAAGATAGGCGGGGAGGCCGCTCAGGATCAGGGCCAGACCCCACAGGGAATCGGTTCGCTGCTGGCGAAAGGTGTTGACCAGCAGGAACGCTGAGAGAATAACAAAAACTGCGGGGATGAGGGGATACCCCCAAGTGCGATAGGGGCGCGCAAGATCGGGCATCCGGCGGCGCAGCACGAATATCCCCGCGGTGACCAGCGCGTAGAAGAGAAACTCAGAAAAAATCACCTTCGTGTAAAGCGCCTCATAGGTGCCGCTCAGGGCAAAAATTCCCGCGATGACCGCTTGCGCCATGATGGAGGTCGCGGGCGTGCGAAAACGCGGGTGGACGCGCGCGAGTCCTTGTGGAAACAGCCCGTCGCGCGCCTGGGCGTAGGGCACGCGTGAGCCCGCCAGAATTGAGCCATTGAGCGTGGCGAAGGTGGAAATCATCACGCCAATGGCCACAAACGCGCCGCCCGCGCCGCCAATGAACCGCCGCGCGGCGTCCGCGGCGATGGTGCGCGTGCCAAGCGAGTCCGTCGGCGAGAGCACGTAGAAGTACGCCAGATTCACCAGCACGTAGACCACGATCACCAACAGTGTACCGGCGATGAGCGCGGTGGGCATGTTGCGCTGCGGGTTCTCGACCTCCCCTGCCACCATGCTGAGGTTGTTCCAGCCGTCGTACGCCCAGAGCGCGGAAACCGTGGCCACGCCAAAAGCCGCCAGCAGGCCGCCGTGCGAGCCTTCAGTCAGCAGCGGGTGGAAATGTTCCCAAGAGCCGTGACCGAGCACCAATCCCAGAACAATCAACACCCCCAGCACCAGCAGCTTCGAAGCCGTAAAGACGGTCTGCACGGCGCCACTGCGCCGCACGCCCAGGATATTGAGCCCGGAAAGCAACAGCACCATGACCGTGGCGCCGATTTGCAGGCCGGTGAGTTGAAGGGTCACGGCATGTCCGGCGAGCGCCACGGGACGCTGCCAGAGCACGCCATTGAGACTCGGGAAGAAATACGCGAAGTAGATCACAAACCCCGTCGCAATCGCAGCGATGGAAGCTGTCTTTGCGACGATGAATTGCGTCCACCCGTAGAGAAAGCCCAGCAGGGGGCCATAAGCGCGATGGATGTAGACGTATTCCCCGCCGGCCTCGGGCAGCGCCGCCCCGAGTTCCGCATAGCCAAGCGCGCCAAACAGACTCAGAACGCCGGCACAGACCCACACGACAAGAACCATCGCCGGTGTTCCGACGCGGGCGAGCATGACGCTGGGAACGACAAAAATCGCCGTCCCGATCATTGTTCCCGCGACGACGGAAGTGGCGCCGTACAGCCCAAGACCTTTAATTAGTTCAGATCGTTGCTCCATACAACTCAGCCTTTAACCCCGATTCGCGGACGGCCGATTTCAAAAAAGTGTAAAGTCTAAAGTGTAAAGGGTAAAACGCCTAGGGAGTTTCGTCCCGCTCCCTATGAGCAGCGCCCGGGCGAGCGGCGTTTCACCATTCACCATTCACTATTATCCCTTACACCCTGTCCGCAGCGTTTTGTCGCTGCGTCAGCGTGCTAGCGAGCAACCCGCCGACAAACGTTACCACGGTTCCGATGCCGACGTACCACGTCCAAGCGATCGAGGTAAAGGCGATGACGCAGCAAACAGTGGCCAGGGCGAGCAGCGCGCCGAAGAGCGTGCCCGCGCTGTTGGCGCGCCGGGTAAGAACGCCAAGCAGGAAAATCCCCAGCATGCTGCCGTACGGCACGCTGGCGATGGTGAGCGCCAATTCCAGGACGCTTTCGTGGAGGTGCTGAGCCACCAGGGCAATGGCGACCAGCACCGCTCCCCAGACGAGCGTCAGGATCCTTGAGACGCGCAGGTAGTGGCTCTGGTCGGCCTCGGGCCGCACAAAGGGTTTATAGAAATCCACCACGGAACTTGACGCCAGAGAATTGAACGCGGCGCTCAGGTTGGCCATAGCCGCCGCGATGATGGCAGCAATCAGCAAGCCCGCGAGCCCGCGGGGAAGTTGCGTTACCACAAAGGTCGGGTAAATCTGATCGGGACGGTGGAACGGTGTGGCGGGCGGGAAATGTTGGTAGAAGGCGAAGAGCACCACCCCCACGATCAGGAAAAGCGCAAACTGGAAGAGGATGACGAGCCCGCTCGAAAGCAGCGCCGCTTGACTTTGGCGCTTGCCACGTGCGGCCAGCAGGCGCTGCACAATCAACTGATCGGTGCCGTGGCTGGCGGTGGTCAGGAAGGTTCCTCCGATCAGCCCCGACCAAAACAAGTAGGGTTGGCTCCAATTGAAATGAAAATCGAACACGGCGAACTTGTCCCCTGCGGCCTGCGCCATTTGCGCGACGTCGGCCCAACCTCCAGGAATAGCGTGCAAGGCCAGGATGAGCGCAACCCCGGTGCCTGTGAGGTAGATGAGTAGTTGGATGACATCCGTCCAGATGACCGCCGTGAGCCCGCCTTCGAAGGTGTAGAAAAGCGTCAGCGCCGCGATGATGAGCAGGGAAGCCACCACGCCGGTCTTGAAAATAACCGCGATGACGATGGAAATGGCGAAAACGCGCACGCCCTCGGCGAGCGCGCGTGTTATCAGGAATAGCCCCGCGGTGAACACCTTCAGCCCCTTGCCGAAGCGCCGTTCGATGAGCTGGTAGGCGGTAAACATTTCCCCCGCAAAATAGCGCGGGATCAGAATGAAGCTCACGACGACGCGCGCCACCAGGTACCCCAGAACCAGTTGGAGAAATCCCAGGTTCGAGCGGTAGGCGATTCCCGGCGTGCTGATGATGGTGAGAATGCTGGTCTCGGCGGACACCACCGAAAAAGCGATGGCCCACCACGGCAGGCGTCTGCCGCCCAGGAAATAATCGTGCAGGGTGTGCTGGCTTTTGCGGAAATGGGCGCCAAAGATTGTGATGGCGATGAGGTAGGTAATCACCACCCCGAGATCGAGCCAGCTAAAGGCCACGCGCGCTCCCTGAGAAGCTCTCAGCAATCAGCGATCAGCGGTCAGCTAGCATATCTTAAATGCAGGGATTAGGGGGTAGGGATTGGGGATCAGGAAAATGGAAACTGGAAACTCGAAATTCGAAACTCGAAGCTCGGAAATGGTCGGGCTGCAGGCGAAGCTTGCACATTTTCTGTGACGCCAGCGGGCAAGAGTGAAATGCTGGTCGCAAACAACC
>JAIQGA010000012.1 GCA_020072925.1 Terriglobia bacterium
ACCCTGATAAAAAGGAAGGCCGCCGATGAACTCGCGGTGGCCCGTCGAGAGGTTGTCGAGACACACCGGCGCGTATCCCATCTCCGACGAAGTCCAGGCGCGCTTCGGCCGCACGGGCAAGAAGTGGTTCGGGATCGAGCACTGGAAAGTCGAACCGGATATCTTGACCTGCGCGAAAGGCATGGCCAACGGCATTCCCATCGGCTTGACCATCGCGCGGCCGGAAGTGGCGGACTCGTTCAAAGGTCTGACGATCTCGACCTTTGGGGGCAATCCCATCGCCTGCGTCGCCGCCAAGGCGACGATTGATCTGATCGAAGAAGAGCGCTTGATGGACAACGCGCACGACGTGGGCGCGCATTTCCGCCAGGGGCTTGAGGCAATGAAAGAAAAGCACGCCGCCATTGGCGATGTGCGCGGCATGAGCCTGATGCAGGGCATCGAGTTAGTGAAAGACCGCAAGACCAAGGAGCCGGCGCCGGAACTCGCCAATCAGATGCTGGAGCGCACGCGCGCCCACGGCCTGCTGGTGGGCAAGGGCGGGCTTTACGCGAATGTGATCCGCATGTCCCCGCCGCTGAATATTTCCAAAGGCGATGTGGACCAGGCGCTCAAGGCCCTCGATGAGAGTTTGACGGAAGCCACGAAGTAATCCAAGCCGGGTGATCGTTGCTGTAGGCCGAAGGCCCTCGCAGCCGAAGGAGGTCTATGCACGGTATTCCGGTACTGCACGTCGAGGCGGACACGGTCGCGCGAGCCTGGGAGGAATCACTCATCCTCCTACATCAACAGGGCTGCGACATCCAGACGCAATACGACAAGCCGGGCGATCCTCCCAGCAAGGACGCCACCATGCTCATCACCGTCGCGGAGCCGCTCAAGGAGCCCATGATCCACAAGGACTTTCCCGGCGGCCTCGAAGACCTTCAGGAATACGTCATGGAGGTCACGGAGGGCATCAAGGACCATCTGGTGCGCGACCGCCAGAACCCGCAGGACACGCGCTGGGAGTACACCTACCACCAGCGCTTGTTCGCGTATGAAGTTCCCACGCTCCAGCCGCTCAACCAGATTGAGACGGTGTGCCGCAAACTCGCCGCGACGCCTTACACCCGCCGCGCGCAGGCGATTACTTGGAAAGTCTGGGAGGATAACGATTGCTACGACCCGGCGTGCCTGCAGAGCATCTGGTGCCGGATCATCGAGCAGAACGGCGAACTGGTGCTCAGCATGAACGTGCGCTTCCGCTCCAACGACGCGTACAAAGCCGCGTTCATGAATATCTTTGCGCTGGTGCAAATCCAGAAGCGCATCGCCGCGCGCGTTTTGGAACTTTCCGGCCGCCCGGTGCGCGTGGGCCGCTACTGCCACCTTGCGGACAGCTATCATATCTACGGCTCGTACTTCGAGGAGTTCCAGAGCCGCTTTCTGGGCGCACTCGCCAAGCGCACTTTCGAGCAGCGCACCATGCGCTACGAGGACGCCGCGGAAATCATGGAAGAGGCCCGGCCGGCCATCCTTGAAAAAGCACGGAAGATGGGTGCGTGAGCCGGGCGGCTATTTCTTCTCGCCCGGTTTGCCGGCGGGGGGAGCAGCCTTGTCGGCTGGTTTTGTTTCCGCACTTTTCCCGCCGGCCTGTGCGGCGGACTTGGCGTTAGCCTCGGGTTCTTTTGTCCGCCGATGGCGCGGATGCCCTTTGAACACCGGCGCGACATTCTTCATAGGCGTCGCCCGCCCCATGCGGCCGTGCAGTGCGTACCCCAACTGGTTTTCGCAGGAGGCGAGATTCGTCTGTGTCGCGTAGAGGACCTGGTCGCGATTGCGCATCATGTAAGTCAGATAAGGCTGCAGGGCTTGCTGCAAGTCGAAAAGCTGGTTTTCCGCCTGGCTGTATTGCGCGCCTAGACTCGAGTTCTCGTTCTGCGATACACTCTTCGCCACGCCGTCCAGGCGCGGCAACAATGAATTCATCGCCACATAGAGCTCGTATCCCAGGTACATGCTATCCGGACGTTGCTCGAACTGGCTCCGCCAGTCTTCCTGCGCCGCCAACCCTTTTCGGAGGTTGCCGAGCGTCTGGTTGAACGACTGGCGGGCGGAGTCGGAGACCTTCCAGCGCTCCGGCTTGACTTCGGTAAGCAGGTCATTGATGCGGTACTGCGCCAGCCAGACCTTATGCAGCAGCGCCTGGACCTGCGCGGGTTCCATGAACCCCGGCTCAGGGGAGGCGGTTGCCGGGGGAGGGGCCGTGGGAGGCGCGGTAATCCTCTCTGTGGCTGGCTCAGTGGTGGCCGGAGTGCCGGGCGGCTTCGGGGGCGCCTGCGCCTTGCGCGGCTGCTGAGCGGACGCCAGGGCGGAGCTTCCAACGACCAGAATGATGACGGCGACGAATCTCATGAGTAACCCCTTCGGTGTCCTGGGAGTGCGCTTAGCCAGTTGCGGAGGAATTCTCGCGGGATGTCATTCTAAGCGAAGCGAAGAATCCCTGCATTCTTAGAATCGAGAAACTGCCGGGATCTTTCGTCGGCTTCGCCTCCTCAGGATGACAATCCGAACGGTTCACCAGCAACCTTTTAAGAAATCAGGATGGCAGGATTCAGAGGGATTCGTCTACAAATTTTTCGAGGGCCTGACGGATGGTCGGATCGAGTTCGCGGAACTCGACACCCATGCCCCGCCCGGGGATCGAGTTGACCACCGTGCCCCGGCAGGTGAGAAGGGGGTCAGCGGCGTGGAGGTGAAACGAGAGTTCGACCTCCGCGCCGCTCGGCAAGGGCTTCGGCGAGCGGAGGAAAAGCCCACCGGCACTGATGTCGCGCGTCACCAGCAGTTGCTTGTGTCCTGACGCCTCGCAGCGGACTTGCGCGACGATCTGCGCCCGGCGGTATTGCCGCCGCTCCACCTGCGGCTTGACGTATTGCGCTTCGTCCTCGCCCACGCGGGTCTCTCGCGGAAGGGGGTCAGTGAACCTCGAGCTCCTGAATTTCTACGGCGAACCTGAAGCGCGGGCGCGGATAGCCGCGTCCCCAGCGGTTGAGTTCCCAGCGCGCCTGCAGGTGTTGAATCTCCGGGCGCTGGCGCAGGTCGAGGGCCGCGGGCGCAGCGCCGCGGTAAAACTTCTGCGGATACCAGAACAGCGCCTGCGTTCCCCAGTCTTTCCCGTCGGCAGAACCCCAGATGGAAACGTGCAGCGATTCCTGCTCGATGATGTCCTCGATTCGGAGCACCAGGAGCAAGGGTCTGGCCTTGAGCGCGCCCAGCGCGAATGCGGCGCCGGCACCATTCGTTTCCACCGCGGTGCCGGGAGCAACCAGGTATTGCACCGCTGAGGGTGTTGCTGAATCCGTATTCATTGCGCGTTGACCTGTCCAGATCGGAACTGAAGCGCTTCATCCTAACACAAGCCGGGGAGGGCGGGAAATTGGAAATTGGAATCTCGAAATCGAAAATGGAAACTGGAAAATCAAAAACGGAAACTCGAAATTCGAAACTCGAAAATCGAGACTCGCCACGACGCGAGGGCGGGTGTATAGTTCGGCCCTTCGTTGCGGCGAGCTGGAAAGCGCGAGTCGAAAGTCGAAGGTCAAAGGTCGAGGGGTCCGCTTTCTCGCTTTCGACATTCGACCTTTGACTTTCGACTTCTTCAAGGAGGAGGTCATGGGAACCGCAAAGCTATCGCGTCGTGATTTCAACAAATCGGCCGCGCTGGGCGCAGTAAGCCTGGCGCTTTCAGCGGGCCCGGCGGTCCACAATGTTCTGGGCGCAAACGACCGCATCGGGATCGGGTTGATTGGTAGCGGTGGCATGGGCCGCGCCGATCTCCGCGACTTTCTGCGCACGGAGCAGGTGGATGCGATCGCCATTGCCGACCCCTACCAGCCGAACCTTGACGAGGGTCTCGGCATGACGCTAGGGAAGGCAAAGGGATACAAAGATTTCCGGCAGGTGCTCGACCACAAGGATATTGACGCGGTCATCGTCGCCACGCCTGACCACTGGCACGCGATTCCCATGATCGCGGCCTGCGAGGCGGGCAAAGACGTCTATCAGGAGAAGCCGCTCTCGCACACGCTGCACGAAGGGCGGCGGATGGTGGAAGCCGCCCAAAAGCACAATCGCGTGGTGCAGGTGGGCACGCAGCAGCGTTCCGGCGAGCATTTCCAGAGGGCCGTGGAGTTGGTGCGCGGCGGCAAAATCGGCAAGGTGTGCTACGCGGACACCTGGATTTACGGCAATGAATATCCCGAGGGGCTCGGCAACCCGCCCAACACCGACCCTCCGGAGTGGCTGGATTGGGACCTGTGGCTTGGACCCGCGCCCAAGGTGCCTTTCAATCGCAACCGCTGCATCGGCACGTTCCGCTGGTTCTGGGACTACTCGGGCGGAACGCTGACCGACTGGGGCGTGCACCTGATCGATATCGTGCACTGGGCGATGGGCGTGGACGCGCCGCGCACGGTGGTGGCGGCGGGCGGCAAGTATCTGATCGAGGACAACCGGGAAACGCCGGATACCTTGCAGGTGGTCTTCGAATATCCGCCCTCGCCGGTGAGTGGCAAAGCGTTTGTGGTCCGGTTCGAGAACCGCGTGGTGAACGCCCACGGCCCGGACGGGCACGGCTACGGCATCGAGTTCTACGGCACTGACGGCACCTTGTTCATCGACCGCAGCGGCTACACGCTCTGGCCCGAGCCGCTGCGCGTGGGGCCGGAGCGCGTCTCCACGTCCAACGTGGTCAAAGGCGAGGGTTCGGCGCAGCATTACCCGCACGTACTGAACTTCCTTGATTGCGTGCGCTCGCGCCAGAAGCCCAACTCCGACGTGGAAACGACGCACCGCTCGACGAGCGCGCCCTTGATCGCCAACGTCGCTTACAAGCTGGGGCGCAAGCTCACCTGGGACCGCGACCAGGAGCAGTTTCCGGGCGACGCGGCGGCCAACCGGCTGCTCACCAAGGAGTATCGTAAGCCCTGGGTTGTGGCCTAGGAAGGCGCCGTGAAAGCCCCCGGCCTTGTCATTCTGAGCGAAGCGAAGAATCCCGGCATTCGTCAGAAGCAGGCAAATGCTGAGATCCTTCGTTGCACTCAGGATGACAGGTCCGAAGACGTTGTCGAACATAATCGGGCACAGGGCTTAGTGGACGAGGACGGCTTCCTATGCGGATTGCCATTTTCGGGTTGGGATATGTCGGCAGTGTGACGGGCGCGTGCCTGGCCCGCATGGGGCACCGCGTGTGCGGGGTGGATGTTTCCCCGGTTAAAGTGGAGATGATCAACGCCGGACATTCGCCGGTGCTCGAACGCGGCCTGGAGAAGCTCATCACGGAAGAGGTCCGGCGAGGAGCGCTGCGCGCCTCGTGCGATGCGCGGGAAGCCATGCGCGGGGCGGAGTTGTCGCTGGTGTGTGTGGGCACGCCGGCGCGCCACGATGGCAACGCGGACCTGACACACCTTCGACGCGCGGTTCGGGAAATCGGGCGCGCCCTGGCCTTAGCGCACGGCTTCCACACGGTGGTCATGCGCAGCACGGCGCCTCCCGGCACCGTGCGGAACGTGGTGATCCCCGGGCTCGAGCGCGGCTCGGGCCGGCGTGCGGGACGGGACTTCGGCGCGTGCTTTCATCCGGAGTTCTTGCGCGAAGGGACCTCGATTCACGATTTCTTCCACCCACCCCTGAACGTGGCGGGCTGCGAAGTTCCGCGGAGCGCGCGACACCTGCTGGAGCTTTGGAAACCGCTCCGGGCGCCGCTCTGCCTGACTACGCTCGAGGTGGCGGAGATGGTGAAGTACGCCTCTAACGCTTACCACGCGCTCAAGGTGGCGTTCGCGAACGAAATCGGGACGCTCTCGAAGGGTCTCGGCATCGACGGCCGGGAGGTGATGAGAATTCTCGCCCGGGACCGCAAGCTGAGCGTCTCGCCACTCTACCTGCGCCCCGGCTTCGCGTTTGGCGGCCCCTGCCTGCCGAAAGATGTGCAGGTGCTGGAGCGGCTGGGCCGGCGGCAAGGCGTCGAAGTCCCGCTGCTCTCCAACATCCTGGAGAGCAATGCGCGCCACCTGCGTCGTGCAGCCGACCTCGTCCTGGCCACCCGCAAAAAGCGTATCGGTGTGCTGGGGCTGGTGTTCAAGTCCCAGACGGACGACCTGCGGGGCAGCCCGGCGTGCGCGCTGGTGCAGCTCCTGCTGCGCGCGAACCGGCAAGTGCGCATCTACGAACCTCGAGTCGAAATCTCACGCCTGCTGGGCGCCAATCGCGCCTTCATCGAGAAAGCGCTGCCGCAACTTTCGCGGCTCCTGGTGAGTTCCCCGCAAGAACTTCTGTCGTTTAGCGAGGTTATCGTCCTGGCCGGAACCCACGGGGAATTCGCCCCGGTGGTGCGCAGCCTGCGGAAATCGCAGACGCTGGTTGATCTGGTGGGATGGGCTCGAATGGGGCCGCCGGGAGCGAGCGGCTACCGGGGGATGTGCTGGGTTCAACCTGCCTATCGGCCAGCGTGCTGAGTGCCAAGCCCAGACTCTTGCGTTGATTCGGAGCGGGCCCAGAACGTGTGCGATGTGAGCGATCAGGAATGATCCCAGGTTATTGACTCGGCAAGCGGACAATGGTAGCGAGCAATTCTCGGTCCATTGTGCGGGCCATGGAGGAGGGAAAATCCTTATTTTGGCCGCTTGTATCAAGCGTCCGTGCATCGCGGGGGAGTCTGGACGCATCCTATGAGAGGGCATAGGTGCGGCCGAGAGAGATCACAGAAATCAGAAAAAAGTTCTTGACAGGGTTGACGGCACGAATATAATTTGGGCCACGCTGTTGGGGGAACTAAATTGCTTATTGGGTTTCGGGAGACCGGTTGGACCCGGCCCAGAAGAGGAGTAGCACAAATGACCAGGAAAAATCTTAAACTGCGGCTTTCTCTGTTGGTGCTGCTTGTAGGGGTGGTCGCAGCGGCGCCGGTTTTTGCCGGCTCTGCGGTGGTCGGGTCAGTGGCTGGGACCCTGAATGCCACGGTGGGTGGCCAAACACTTCTGCCCAACACAACGATTTTCAGTGGCGACAGCCTGCAAGTTCGCGACGGAGTAACCGTGGTGGCGATTGGGCAGGGGAGCCGTATGGTATTTGGCCGAGACACGGAGGCTTCGTTCCTGCGTGAGTCCAAGGACGTCACGGTCCTGCTCAGCCACGGCAACGTTTCCATGTTTCATCCCGAGGATACCGTTGCCCTGCGCGTGAAGGTCGGCGAGGTCTCGGTGGTGCCGGCGGCGGGATTCAAAACGCTCGGCGAAGTAGCCATGCTCAATGGCGCAGTAGTGGTCTCGACGAAGGAAGGCATGCTGCGCGTGGAAGGGAATGGCCCGGCGGTGACGGTGGCCAAGGGTCAGTCCATCACCCTGTCGCCGCGTACGGCGCGTGCGCCGCAGGCAGCGGGCGGGGCGGGAGCTGCGCGGATTTCTTCCAGCACCGGTCTGCAGATTGCCTCAGTCGCGGCGGGTGCGACCTCAGCGGTTGTAGCCGGCATCGCGGTTTCGCGTGCGGGTGATGCGAAGGATGCCGCGGCGGCTGCGCAAGCCACAGCGTCCAGTGCCGTTTCGGCGGCGAACGCGGCGAACACCAGCGCTCAGGCGGCAGGAGCAGCGGCAACAACGGCTGGGGATAATGCCAATGCGGTTGGCTGCGCGCTGAACATTTTCGCCAACGAACAGGGCATGCCGAGCCCCTACACACCGCCTAGCGGCAGTTGCTGATCCTCTGCCTTAGGCGCTAACCACATTCCAAGGGCAATGGTCGCTGAAAAAAGCGGCCATTGCCCTTTTTCTGTTTTGCTCTTAGTTCCTGCCTGTCGCAATCCTGCTCATATTAACGGACCGTGATTATCGCTGCGGGGCAGTGTGGGGGTTGGGCTGTAGCCAGACTGCACAGAAAGGAGAGGGGATCGCCGCTCGGCGATCGGCGGGCAGGGAAGCACTCAGACCTCACTTGGCGCGGATGGCTTCAAACTGCTTGTCGGGAATGGCGACGCCCTGCAGATGATTGTGGCTGTCGATCCACAAATCAATGCGCGCCAACTCGGAGGTGACAACCAGGTGGCGAAGGTTTGCCGTGGTGTCGTCGCGGGACGCGGCTTCGTTTCCCGCATCTTCGACCGTCAGTTCTCCGGGCAAAGCTTCCTGCGGAATGAAGGCCTTGAAGGTCTGCTTCCCGCCGGAGGATCGGGCATAGCGGTCGACGATGAACTGGAAATGATGAATGACGTTGTCGTCAAGAACGATGACGTCCTGGGCGAGTACAACCTCCCGTCGGTCCTCAGGACCGTGTTCGGGCTTGCCCACGATATGTGCGGGTGAGGAGCGGAAATCTATGCTCAGTTGGTAGGCGGGCGAACCCTTTTGTGTCCAGGAATAGGTGAGGGGATTAAGCTGTGTATCCAGGGTGAGGTCGGGAGAATCCTGGAGGTCGTAGGTCTTGCCGTTCTGTTCGAGGTGGAGTTGGATTTGCGCGCGCGCCTCGATCTTGTCCGAAAAGGAGCGGATCTCGAAGTTCTCGGTGCCGACCGTGCGGCCCGCCAAGGAGAGCGTGAAAACCCCCTGGTCGAGGATTTTCCCGGAATTGAAGTCGGAGGCATGCCGGGGAAGCGTAGCGCCAGCGGCCGAGGCGGAAAGCGGCAGCAATCCTGTCAACCAGATCCCAACCAGCCAACATCGCAGCGCCAAGGTAATCTCCTTTATCGCTAGAAAAGGCCGAGGCGGAGAATCTGTTCGACGACCTCGGCGGGGTCACGGTTGTCCGTTGAGACGCGGAACTCAGCCTGACGGTAGTAGGGCAGTCGCTGGTTCAGCAGTTGCTCGAAGGACTCGGCGTCGCGGAACAGGGGGCGGTTGTTCATCGTAGCACAGCGCTGTCGCAGGACCTCGAGGGCGCAGTCGAGCCACACGGTGATTCCTCCCGCTCCGCGGATGAACTCGAGGTTGGTCAACTGTACAAACGTCCCGCCGCCCAGCGCGATCACCGCCGGTTCCGACTTGGACGCTTCTGTGAGCGCCGCGTGCTCGAGCTGGCGAAAGAAAGGCTCGCCGGAACGCTCGAAGATTTCGCGAATCGTCACACCCTGCCCCGCTTCAATGATGGCGTCCAGGTCGATGAAGGGCCATCCCAGCGCCTGGGCGAGCCGCTCGCCCACCGTGGTCTTGCCACAGCCCATGAAACCGACAAGGTAGATCAGTTTTCGACGATGACGATTCATTCCTGGAGTAATGACCGCCTGCCAAGTCTCCGCGTGGAATTATAGTTGTCCGATGGCGGACCGTGCAACTCTTGAACGCGCCGGATGGGGAGAAAAAATTGATACCCGTGCGAAATGCTACCCCGGGGCCAAGAAGGGGGAACGTTGCCACATTTCAGGGATCGCTGCAGATTACTGTTGCGGGCGGATTCGGATGGTTCCGCTGAAAGAGGTCAGTTCCAAGGTGGCGCCGCCGGTGCGGTAAGTCCCCAGCAGGCTGTTTGCGGAGGATAGCGGGGATGCGGCGGGGTGGCGACGGTGCAGAGGCATAAGGTTGAGAAACTTGCCGTGGACCGTCCTGGCTTTCAATTCGAAGGACGAAGAAGTGGGGCAAATGACGTCCATTTCGCCACTGTAATCGGAGAGCCGGTAATCACCGCTGGGCGCAAAGTCACCCTCGTAAATGATGCGGCCGGAGGTTGTGCTGGCCTGAAGCTTAGATGTCGCCGGTGAAACGAAATGCAGGTTACCGGTAATGGAATAGGCCTCGACCCGGCCGGAAGGACGTACGATCTCGATGTCGCCGCCCACGGTGCGCACGGCCAGATGCCCCGAGCATTCGTTGATGTAGACGGCGCCGCCGACGGACTCGATCGAAGCGTCGTCGGCGTGCAGCCTTTCAAGGCGCACGCTGCCCTGTGGATTGCGGATTTCGACGCTCGTTCCGACTGGGACATCGAGCGTGTAATCGGCAGTTCGGGAACCGTCGTCTGCCATCGGATCCAAAACGTGAGTCGTGAACTGAAGCCTTTCCGCGGGGCCTGCCGGAGGAAGCGATTCCGTACCGACTTCCACGCGCGGCGAATGGGTTATGTAGATGACGTGAACCTGGTCCCTGTCCCAACCGCGTATCACGATCTGCCCCGTCATGTTGCTAATGCTAATGCGGGGGTTATGACTGGTTTCGAAAGACTTCTCAACCCGCCCTTCGTTCCCGGCGCCCATCAAGACAGTCGCCGGAACCAGCAGGAGCGCCAAACCGCGGCACTTTCTGATCCAGGTTTTCAGGTCTGCAGTCCTCTCTCGCGTTGACACAGTATCTGTTTCCCTCTCCCTGCTACCGGCCTCCGGACTCCAGCGCAGAGGAAAGAACCTCCGCCTTGCGGCTATAGGCGTCCATGAGGTATTCATGCGCTAAGGCATTGTCGGGTTCTTGCTGCAAGGAAGCAAGCGATTCGCGAATGGATTCGTTCAGTGAGTCCAGGCCTTTATCATAACTAGCCTTGACATCAGGGGCGAGGTTCTTCGAGTTCAACTGGTACGCGCTCTCCAGGTCCTGGATGGCCCGTGTCAGGTCCGCGGCCTGATTCGCGCCCAGCAGCGAAGCCACGGAAGTTGGCGGGGGACCGTACCGTCCTTCTGTGCGCGGGGGCGAAATGCGGGAGGTGGATGAGGCCATCAGGATAAAGACGCCCACCAACACGACGCTGGCGAGCGCTCCCAGCGGGGCGGGATGAGGCCACACATGCAGCCGCCGCAACCAGGTCCATCCGGTCGTGCGCTCGCGCTGAATTCCTTCCCGCTCCAACCGGGCGTGAAGGCTGGCCCAGACGGCCGGTGAAGGCTCTTCCAGGGGCAGGGCTCGCGCGGCGGCGCAGAGTTGTTCCAGGTCGGCAAGCACGGATCCGCAAAACTCGCAGGCGCGCGCGTGCGCGCTCACAAATGGCCGGCTTTCGCCTTCCAGAAATGCTTCCAGTTCAGTTTCGAATTGGACGCACGCCAGCGGCTTTTCGTATCGAACTTCCTGCATGTCCTCTCTACCTTTCCTGCTCCTGCCGCGTCGGGTCAACGCCCACCGGGGCAGCGGTCGCCACACTCTGCTGGTTATCGCGGAGCCACTCTCGCAGCTTCATGCGCGCTTTGTGTAGCTGCGATTTCGAGTTGCCGACCGAGCACTTCATGATTTCGGCAATCTCGTTATGCTCGTATCCTTCCACGTCGTGCAGGATGAAAACCGCGCGGTACCCCGGGGGAAGTTCAGCGATAGCCCGCGTCAAGCTGATGCGGTCTACCGAGCCTAGTAGTCGCCGGTCGTCATCCCGATAATCGCGTTTAACCGGCTCTTCCTGGGACGTATCCATCTCGTCCAAGGAAACCTGCTGCAATCCCTTCTTCCGCAAGTGCATCAGCACTACATTCACCGAAAGCCGGTGCAGCCATGTGGAAAAAGCAGATTCCCCGCGGAAGGTGGAGATCTTACGGAAGAGCTGGAGGAAAGCCTCTTGCGCCAGGTCTTCCGCCTCCGCGGTATTGCCCGTCATGCGCAAGCAAAGCGAATAGACCCGACGCTTATGGGCTTCGAACAGCGCGGAGAACGCTTCCTCGTCGCCCTGCTGCGCACGCGCAATCAGTTGAGTCTCGGACGCGGCCTTCGGCGGCGCGCCCTTCTGGGGGCTCAAAGAATCTCACTCTGGGCCGCACCTCGACTCGCTCAAATGAGATGCGGAGTCGTCTTCGGGAGTTGTATTCTCACCCGCGCCACGCGCCGGGTCGGGGAGGGGGCGGCAGGCCCAGACCTGGGCCCGTGCGATCAAGGTTTCGCCTTGTCCTCACCCGAGACGTAGAGCACCGCTTTGCCGACCCCGGCGTTACCGGCGGTGTCGTAGGCTCGCAGCAGGATGATGTGCTCACCGGGGTCGAGCCTGGGAATCTTCACCGTGAAGGTTTCCCGGCGCGAGTCCACGATCCCGTCATCCGATAGGATATCGCGCCAAGTCTTTCCGTCCAGGGACGTCTCCGCGCTGCGCAATGGCGATGTGCTATCCTCTGCCAGGAAATGGACTTCCGCGCTCTCCCCGTGCAGGGTCTGCTTGGCTACCGTGACCTCGGGGGGCGTATTGTCAATCCAGAACGGTGCACTCAGAAGCTCCGAGCGGCGCGCCAGCTCGGGCGGATTGGACTCCGCATCGGAGGCAACCAACCGAGCCACATATTTGCCGTCGGGTAGGGTATTCGGTTCAATCGTGTAGCTTGCCTGCTGCAAATGGTCTTTCAGTAAATGCCAGGTCTGTTCATCGGCAGCCTTGATATAGAGCGAATAGGTCAAAGTGTCACCGTTGGGGTCATCGGTCACCCAGTTTAGGGTTACCGGCGTCTTGCCAGGCTTCGTGGTCGTGGGGGTTGGGAGGCCGAAGCCCACCGAGGATCCTGCTGAGACGGAAATCGTTGCCCCAGGCGTAAGCGCGGAGGGTGTGCCGCCACCTGTGGGCCCGGTCCGCTCTCCCGAGGTGCTGACGCTCAAAGAGCGAATCTCCGGCGCCAGGTTCTGATTCAGGTAAGAGACTGTTACTTCATCCAGCACGGGGGTCTCACCGCCGGAGGAGTGAAAGACTGCCTTCCACTGGATATATCGGGCGGGGGGACTTTGAATGGCGGTGCTGTTGGCGCTGCGATAGGGGCCGGCCCAGTCGCTCCAGGTATTGTCTGGCCGCTCCGAGTTGCCCGACCGGGTGTAGAACTCCAGCGAAGTTTCGGCAGGAGCGTCCCCGCGCCACACCAGCATACCCCAATGGGAAATAAACTTTGCATCCTTGACAGGCGACTCGTAGGTCCCCTCATGCGTGAGCGCAGTCTCGACGCGAAAGAGCTTGGCGATATTGCTGGTTGCTACGTACAGGTCTGAACCTGCCATCAGCAGCCGCGTGGCCAGCGATTCGTGTGTCTCGGTGAGCAAGGTGAGCTTGTCACCCTCCGGGTTGGGCACTAAATCGAAAATGCGCCCGTCGGAGTCCGTGGAGAACAGCACATGGCCGTCGCGCAGCGCCAACCCGAAGATGCTTTCGGTGTTGGAACTCCACAAGGTATCCGTGGTCGAGTCCGGTCGAATCTCCACGATCTGGCCGCGGCCTTGTGGAATCTGGAAGCCAGGCATGGCCATGGCCGAAGGCGCAGGGCGATTGAAACTTGGTGTCGTGGCAGCCTCCGCGGGCGGATTCTGTCCTTTGGGCGCCTGCTTTGTGGCCTCTTCAGAGGCCGTCACCGTCACGGTGGTGACGCCCGCAGGAACCAGCCCGCTGGGCGTAGGTGGGAAAAGTAGTTCCGGTGAACCTTTCCCCAGGGCGCTGCCCAACGCCGCAGCGTAGATATGGCCTTGCGAATCAGTGGCTAACGCGTGGATCTCCGGCAGGCTCGCTTGGTAGATGACGAAAGCTCTCCCCTGCGGCGAAATGCGGTAGATCAGCCCATTGGGAACTGTGCCGGCCAGAAGATTTCCGTCCCGGTCGAGGGTCAGACACATCACATGATTCTGCTTAGAATCGTAAAACAGCCCCCCCTTTCCGGAGGGATCGACGCGAAAGATCTGGCCTTTGTCCCCTGTGGCTACGTACAGGCGGCCCTCGCCGTCAAACGTCATCGCCCAGATGTATTTGGTATTGGGATCGTAGAAGACCTTGGAGTTGCCGTCAGGGGCGACACGGTAGACCTTCCCTTCGGGCGAGCTGCCCACGTAAACGGCGCCATCCGGCCCGACTGCCAACGCGAAGATGTCCGGTTCCTGTGCCGTGAAGAACAGCTTTGACCGATGATGCGTGTCCATCCGGAAGACTTTGCCCTGGTGGCCAGTGCCCACGTACAGGTTGCCCTCTGGGCCGCGCGCGAGGGAAAGCGCCAGCGCCTCCTCGGGGCTGAAGACGACCTGTGAGGCCGGAGCCAGCCGCAGGTTGCCGTCCTGGCTCAGTGAGACACTGGAAAGCTTTCCCTGCAGGAATTCTCCGAACGATCCGATCTGCCAGAATGAGGTCTCGACGGCCCAAAGTGGAGCGCTTAGGGCGAATGCCGTCACCAGAACCCAGCTTAGCCTGCATGGTTTCATTCCAGAACCTTTCCGAAGAAACTCCCAATGGGGGGGCGTACGCCCTGGTCTCGCCTGGCTAGGTGCCTGGACCGACCACCTTGAGGAGGAGTGTCTTCTGGCCACGGATCGTATAGGGGGACGGCTTCGTCTCAAAATCTCCCACCACCGACGTCCCACTGAACATCACGCTGGAGGACACGGCGGGGTCAGACAGGAAGGTTTGAATCAGGGAGGGCGGCGGCGAGGGATACTCATCGCCTTGCATCACAAACGAACGCTGCGGGGCCATCAGCAGGGCATAGAGGCGGTTGTTACGCCGCATGCGGTTCAAAGCCCGGATAAGCTGGTGAAGGTCACGGGGCGGCCCGGCCAGGGGCGTGAAACGCATCTGCAGCGCGTTGATGCTTGCTCCGCTGCCCACCACCAGCGAGAGCGTCTTGTCCGTAACGCTTTCCGGAATCTCCACTGGGATCTTCTGCGTCACCGTCTGTTCGCCCGGCAGACGCAGCAACGCCGTCACTTCCATGTGGTCGCCGGGGCGCACCTCCGATTGGGAACTCCACACTTGCTCCAGCGAAGCCACGCGTTTTTCGTTGTCGGACACCACGGATAGGTCGACGTCCTTGATGCGCAGGTTGGGCAGGTCTGCCCCCAGCAGATAAGTCAGCGGCGTGGCCGCCGCAGCCCCCACCAGCGCTGCCGTCCCCATATCTCCCGAAAGCACGTCCTCGATTTTCACCGACTCGCCGCTCGTCAACTCAATCTTGCCGTTGATGTCCAGGGTTGACGGGCCCATTCGCCGCTCCGTGTTGCCTAGCGCCGAGACGGTCACAAGGTTCAAGAGCAGTGGAGAAAGAAAAGTCTCCTGCACAATCTGGAAATTGTAGTCCGTCGATTTGCGCTGCGAAGAGGTCAGGTGAATGTGGATGGGAATCTGCGGGACCGACTTGTCGCCCACTACACCGTAGATGGCGCTGAAACCGTCCTGACGAATTGCCCCCACCACCGGCCCCGGAGTATCGACCTTGAATGAAGACATGAGGCTGGGGACCGTAACGAGGACTCGTGAAGGCGCGAACGGGAAGGCTGCCGGCCCCGCCGACAGAACTTGGTGCCCGCAGGCGTACAGCTTGTCGCCTTCCCGAAACGTTACCGTGCAGTCCGCGTTAATCGTCAAATCGCCCTGGCACAACAACAGGCTCACCATGGAGCCCGGCTCAAGGTCGCTCTTGAAGGTAGCGTCGGTCCCTGAAATTCCCCCGCCCTGCATCGGTTCGAATCCCAGGCGGCGGAACAGCGGCATGAATTCTGCGGCCACATCGGTCGGAACGCCCCCGAGCTGCAAGGGCAAGCGGACTCCTGCGAGGGAGCCCCCGGAGGGCTCGGGAGGTAGAAAGCGGTCAAGGTTGCCCGTTGCCGCCTCCTCGTCGGGAATCAATCGCGCGCCGCCGGCAGCGCGGGTTATCCGGTAACTCAGGTCGGTTCCCGCTTGCTGGGCAGACTGGGGATTCGCCGAGGGAGTGACCTGCAGCATGTCCTCAATGGGCGTGATTCCGGCGATCGGCTCTTTCGAAAATGGAAACGAAATCGCTACGGCTCCCACCAGCTTGCCGTCAATGTAAACGGGGCTCCCGCTCATGCCCGCGATCACGCCCGATTTTGCCAGCGGACCTCCCGAGAGGCGCGCGAGCACCAGGTCTCGTTTGGGCGCCAGGGCGTTTTTCAGCACTCCGAGGATTTCGACTTGAAACGTCTCGATCTTGTCGCCTTCAAAGATTGTCCGCCCGATGCCCTTCATCCCGGGACGCAGTTCATTGGTCGGAAGTATGGCAGGGGTTTCCTGGCCCCAGCTACACGGCGCCAGCAAGAGACCCATCGCCAGAGCGAGGAGAATTCTCCGAGAGTGTCGGGCAACACGCATTTGCGGCAGACCCAGGCTAGAATTTCAGTTTAATGGCATTCCCCCCTAGCGTCAAGCAAACCGCACGCGGCGCGCCCTCTGCCGGCCACGGCATGTGCCGCAAGACATATCCTGGCAGAGCGGGAAGAATTGGCGCATAATATGGAGGGGCACGTACTTTCCTTAGGAGCATCCGATGGCGTATTACGGCGTATATGTTGGCCTGGTGGTTGGTAATCAGGACCCGACGAATGCGGGACGGGTTCAAGTCAGGCTGCCCATGATCGGCCAAACGGCCTGGGCGTTGGTTGCTTCCCCTCTCGGTTCTGCACCCTCTGGCAGGGCGCAACCCGGCTCCAAAGTGGTCGTCGCGTTTGAGGGCGGAGACCCCTCACACCCCGTGGTCCTCGGCCGCGTGGGGCCGTAGTTTATCCCTGACCTTCCAGCGGAATCGCTGAGTTAAGGTTTATCCTGACTGGGTCCGGGTTCGCGGCGCTCTTGGCGGATGGTGGCAATCGGCACGCCCGTCCAGCGTGACACCACTTCCTCGATGTCTTCGAGCGTAACCCGGCGCGTTGCCGTCTCATCAAGGTGGTATTTCTCGCGAAGCAGACGCAGGTTTTCCCGCTCCTTACGTTCCTCATCCGAATAGAATCGCATCTTCTCAAATTCATGGTTGGCGATAGCGTTTTCCATGCGATTTACCGCAGACTTGATACGCTTCTGACAGTCAATTACCTCTTCGGGTAGGTGGGCAGCGCGTAGCACTACGCCCGCGCCGGCTTCGTCGATCAGGTCGATGGCTTTATCCGGCAGATGGCGCTGAGGCATGAAGCGTTGGGAGTAATACACAGCGTGCTCGAGTGCGTCGTCAGCGTAAGTCACGCCGTGAAAGGTTTCGTAGCGGCCCTTAATGGCGAATAGAATTTGGACGGCCTCGGCCTCCGTGGGCGGCGAGACCTCGACGGCCTGGAAATACTGCTCGAGCCATGGATACTTTTCGACGGCCTGGCGATATTCAGCCGGCGTGCCCGCGCCGAGACATTGGAGTTGGCCGCTGGAAAGCAGCGGTCTCAAGACTCCCGCGATGTCTACCGAGCCCTCCAGGCTCCCGGAGGCCAACAGTTCTTCAATGTAGACGAGAACGGGCGGCTCTTCCGCCAGTCCGTCCAGGAAGGCTGTGAGGCGTTTCGCGATCTGGCCGCTTCGCCGGGTAATGACCAGGAGGGTCGAAAAGTCGAAGGCCAGAAGCCGATGTGTGGCCAGACGCGGCGGAACATCTCCCTTTGCGATGCGCTGCGCCAGGCCGTGCACAATCGCCGATTTCCCCACCCCCGGCTCGCCGATCAGTAAAGGATTGCTCCGGCTGCGGCGGCAGAGAATCTGCACCACGTGATTGAGTTCGTTCTCGCGGCCGAACAGTGGGTCAAGCTGGTTCTCCTGGGCCGCCTTGGTCAAGTCGCGGCTGAATTCCAAGAGAAGCGAAGAATCCTCTGCACGCGCGGGCGCACTTTCGGGCTTCTGTGCCTTGCTCACTTCCTCTCGCACCGTGGCGAGGGTCAGACCCCGTTCGTGGAGAATTTCCGCCGCGAGTGATTTTTCTACGCGCAGCAGGGCGAGGAGCAGGTGCTCCGTCCCAATGTGCTTGTGCCCGAGCCTGTCGGCCTCCTCAGGGGCGTACTCTAAGACGCGCTTGCACTCCTGGCTGATCGGCAAGTCCACCGAGGTCGCGACTTTGTCACGAATGGGCCTGCGCCCCTCGATTTCCTTGCGGATGGATTCAACGGAAGCTTGCCGGCGGAGAAAACTGGTAGCAAGGGTCTTGTCCTCGCGCAATAGGCCAAGCAACATATGCTCCGTCTCGATGTACGGGCTGCCGAACTGGCTTGCCTCGTAGCGGGCAAAGAAGATCGCGCGGCGCGCTTTCTCGGTGTATCGTTCGAACATACTCCCCTTGCCTTGGTTAGGCTTGCTCATAATCTCGCGCACGGACACGCCGGAGTCAAGCAGGGACTTTCAGTGCGGAGGTGGAACCAAATGCCATTGATTCTTGAATGAGTGTACAATGCTCGCCCGACGACCAGACCTGTCCGGTGGCATTCGGAGCACCCCGCACGGGTCCCCGCAATAATTGGACCTGCAGCGATTGGACCTACTTGCTTCGAGTTACACCTTTAGCGGAAAGCAACAATTGGTTCGAGTGGCCCGGGTCGGTCTGGCTTCACCCTGCGGCGAAGTGATCGAGTGAGGGTTCAAATATGAGCCAAGTTTTTCTCCGCATAGTTCAAGTTTTGATTCTTCTGCTTCTGTCGGGGAATGCCGGTCTTGCCCAATGGCAAAGCATCGGCAGCCTGGGCGCGTCAGAACCAAAGGGTAATCAAGAGACCTTCAGCAGCCGCCAAGCCACAGTGGTGGTGACCGTCCTCGCGCCCGATTTGATCCGCGTGCGGATGGTTCATGTAACCTCGCTGCCGCCGGACCACTCTTATGCCGTTGTCAAGACGGATTGGCCAAGCGCCCCGGCCGAGTTCTCCGGAGACAAGGAGACGCGCATCATCCGCACGCCCGAATTGGAGGTGCGCGCGCAACTTTCGCCCTTCCGCCTGGCTTTCTATGACCGGAAAGGGAACTTGATCTCCAAGGACGCTGATACCCGAGGAATGAGTTGGGACGGCCCGCGAATCCGTTGCTGGAAGTGGATGCCCGAGGACGAACACTATTATGGCCTGGGTGAAAAGAGCACGCCTCTCGACAAGCGCGGCCGCTCCTACGTGATGTGGAACCAGGACCCGGCGGGCTTCGATGCTTCCTCGGAACCGCTCTACCAGTCGGTGCCGTTCTTCATCGGCCTTCGCGAGGGCCGTGCTTACGGACTGTTCTTTGACAATACCTATCGGTCTTCCTTCGACATGGGTGCAGAGGATCGCGACCTGTATTCCTTCGGCGCCGAGGGCGGGGAAATGAACTATTACTTCTTTGCCGGTCCCACACCCAAGCAAGTGGTCTCACGATTCACGGAATTGGTGGGGCGCATTCCTCTGCCGCCGCGCTGGTCGCTCGGATACATTCAGAGCCGTTACAGCTACTATCCGGAGAGCAAAGTGCGATTCATCGCCCAGAATTTCCGGGAGCGGGGCATCCCCTGCGACGCCATTTTCCTGGATATTGATTACATGGATGGGTTCCGGATTTTCACCTGGGACAAGTCCCGCTTCCCTGATCCAAAGAAGATGATGACGGAGCTGCGCAGGCAGGGATTCCGCTTCATCGCCATCGTCGATCCCTACGTCAAGGTTGATCCCGATTTCTGGGTATACCAGCAGGGGATCGCGAATGGCTATTTCTTGAAGAAGTCGGATGGGACGATCTTCGAGGGCAAAGGTTGGCCGGGCGCCAGCGCATTTCCAGACTACGCTTCGGAGAAGGTGCGCGAGTGGTGGGGGTCGCTTTTCAAGGAACAGTTGGAGCAGGGAATCTCCGGGTTCCTCACCGATATGAATGAGCCGACGGTTCTGGCCGATCGCGGCCTGCCGAAGACGCTGGACCTGAACATGATGCACGCCGCCGACTACGGCCCGCGCCCGCATGCTGAGATCCACAACGTATATGGAATGTTGGAGACCCTTGCCACCCGTGATGGCATGCTGCGCGCGCATCCCAACGAGCGGCCGCTAATCATTACCCGCGCTACCTATGCCGGCGGGCAACGTTATGCGGCGGAGTGGAGCGGTGATAACTGGGGAACCTGGGACCATTTGCGCCTCAGCATGCCCATGCTCAATAACATGGGGCTTTCGGGATTCCAGTTTTTCGGGGCTGACATTGGCGGGATCTTCCCCGTCCCCAGCCCCGAACTTTACGCTCGCTGGTTGCAGTCGGGAGTTCTGACGCCGTTCTGCTGGACGCATTCCGTCGGCCCGGGCAATCTCGAACCGTGGGCCTTCGGGAACCAGTTGGAGGAAATCAACCGGAATTCCATCAAGCTGCGCTACCACCTGCTTCCCTATATCTATACCGCCTTCTGGGAGGCCGCGGAGACGGGAATTCCCATCATGCGCCCGCTCCTTCTCGAATATCCCGACGATTGGGCGGCCGTTGATAAGAACGACGAATACCTTTTCGGAGACGACTTGTTGGTCGCTCCGGTCACCAAGGACTACGACGCCGGCAGAGAAGTCTACCTTCCGCGAGGGATCTGGTACGATTACTGGACGGACCGCCGGTACACCGGGCCCGCGAATATCGCGGTGGCAGCCCCGCTGGAGCGCATGCCCCTTTTCGTGCGCGGCGGCGCCATCATCCCCAGCCAGCAGGATGTTGAGTACACGGACGAGGCTCCCATCGATCCGTTAACCTTCGATGTCTACCCCGATGGGAATTCCTCTCGCGAGTACTATGAGGATGATGGAATCAGCTTCGATTATCAGCATGGCGTCTTTCTGCGCCAGCATTTGTCCGCCACCCAAGAGGCTCGCGGTGTGAGTGTGGAGATTTCCGCGCGGGAAGGCTCCTACACGCCGCACAAGCGGTCGCTGGTCATCAAGGTTCACGGCGAGAAACTCGAACCCCGGCAAGTCACCGTGGCGGGAAAGGACCTTGAAAGACAATCATCGCTGAAAGCCTTGCAGGCGGCCTCCGAGGGATGGGCCTATGATGAGGATGCCGGCGTCGTGTGGGTCCGAGTTCCTGACCGCGGCACGGCATTAAAGCTTAAGGCGCAACATTAGGCGAAAAGGATTGATTCCTCCTGAGTCGCCCCTATTCCCGAGGGCGCTCCTAAACCTTCACGTGTCGAGGTGCATAATGAAATCCTTTCTTGTGGTCTTCTTCTCACTTTTGTGTGTCTCGGCGTGGTCTGAAGAACCCCCTTTTTCAAAGCAATACTTGGTCGGCATGCACTACTCGCAGGAGGAAAGCGAAGCGCTCGTCAAGCAGTTCCAGGGCCTGCGGGTGACCGATGTCGCGGACGGCTTGGACGTCGTGGGCCTGCAGGATGTGACCATCATGGACCCTGCCATCCGACCCTTGTGGCGGGACGAGCAGAAGTTTGCGCACCGCATTTATGGCGTGGCGGTCACGCTGCGCCTGGTGCCGCCGCAGGAGCGCGCGCCGATCTTTCCCTCCCATGAAGCTTTTTCGGAATGGGAAGGGAACTGGTATGAGCAGAAGATTCCGGGTGATTTCGAGAGCTTCCTGCGCGCGGACACGATTCTGGTGATCGACGCCTCGCGGACTCGCGAGGTGGGCTTCTGCGGCTCCAACAACGCGCTTGGCTGGATGGCGCGCGGCATGCGGGGAATCGTCATTGATGGTGGCTGCCGCGACAGTGATGAGGTCATCCTGGAGCGTATTCCCGTCTACGAGCGTGGCGGAACGCGCGGCATCGATCCCGGCCGCATTCAGATCGAGTCGTACAACCAGCCGGTGAATGTGGGCGGGGTGCTCGTCATGGCGGGAGACGTGATCGTCGCCGATAACGACGGCGTGGCGGTCGTTCCCCGCGCCAAAGCCCCAGCCGTGGCCGCCGCCGCGCACCGCATTCAAGAGGCGGACAAGAAAGCGCGCCGCGACCTCTATGAGAAGACGCAACGCGCGAGGGACTTCACGGTCAAATAGGTCTTGCGGGAAGGTCGACCCGCGGGCTCTGGACCTGGAGTACAAAGGCCTCCGCGCGTTCATAGCCGCAATCAATGCCCCGAAATTTGGCAACTTGGTCCTGGAGGGCATAGAACCGGTCGGGGCTGGCCGAGGCGTGAGCATAGCAGGCGGCGCGTTTGCGGGGTTCCATCTCGGTAATGTCCACGTAATGGGTGGGAGAAAACTGGAGCGTGTCCTCCCCATTGGAAACTTCATAGTAATAGAGCGCAAATTTCTTTCCCATTTGCAGCCATGCATCGAACGCGAGAGAAGAAATTGCGCGGTGGTCGCGATGCTGATCGATCGGCCACTGGGTGAAGAAGATATCGGGGCGCTCGTTCTCCACGAGCTTTCGGAACTCGTCGAAGTGGGCGGCGTCGAGGATGGCGTGGCCATTGACTTGTCCCGCGTAGGCAGGCCGTGCCTTGAGTATCTCGGCGGCTTTACTGGCCTCGGCCAAGCGTACGTTCGCGGGTGCGCCCCCTTTGTCTTTCGGCCACTCTCCGTTGTTGAGATGAAGTAGAACCACTTCATGACCCATTCCGGTGTAACGAGCGATCGTCCCGCCGCAGCCGTATTCGGCGTCGCCCGGATGGCCCCCGGCTACAATGATCTTCAACCTATGTGGCTGGGGATCGAGCGAGGTCTGGCTCGCGGCACTGGCGGACAAGGAGGCAACGGCAATCCCTGTCCCGACTCGACCGGCGCGGACAAGAATTTCTCTTCGTGTTACAGATTCCATTTCCAAGCCTCCAGGAAGATTGTTTTGGATGAGATCCTATCACGCGGCGCACCGTCCCGCGAAAACTTGGAGCATCTCGCGCAGTTGGCCACTCAATGGCTTTGGCTTGCGCGATGACGTGTTGCAGAAGCTCTACCACGATAACGCATTGAGTGTTTTCCAAAAAGCGCAGGACAACGCCGTGTGATCCCCTCACCTTAGCGGGCGCGCAAGCGAAACAGCGCGCCACGTGATGCGCCGGAGGCGTGAATCCAGCGCTCTTACTGCGAAAGTTCACCGTACCCGTGACCGAGCTGAGTTCATACGTAAGACGCAATCCGTGCGATTCCGTGGGGCTTTACGATCTGGCCCTTGCCGAGTCACTGCGGCAAAGAGACTTGGCAGTCCAGCATCTCAGCGAGGCATTGGCCCTGGACCCCAAAATGAGTTCCGCGCGACTGGCCCGTAGCGCCCTGTTGCGACAAGAGGGCAAGTTCGATGAAGCGATCAATGACTCGAAATTGATTCTGAATGGCGAACCCGACAAAGTGCCCGCGCTGGATCTAGTGGGCGACACTCACCTTTCGGCGGGAAGAACAATGAGGCTATCGGTGTGTTGTCCAAGGCTTCACAGTTGGCGCCGGAGAATTCCCTGGTATTGCTGCATGATAGCCAAACCCTGATGCGCGCCGGACAGATGAAGTCGGCCCAAGCCATGCTTGCCAAGTTCAAGAGTGCTAGGGCGACCGAACGTGGGGCGAGACCTAGGAGGGCACGACCCCGCGTCTCAGCGCTGGGTTCCCCCGAACCGGTGCGTTCCGTGGCGAACCTCGAGAAACTCGTGGCTGCCAATCCCGGGATTTTTATCTGAAAGTGCAACTCGGTGGGCTTTTGCTCGCGGAGGGAAAGACAGCAGAGGCTCTGGAAGTGTTCCGGCAAGTTAAGGGCTCTCAATCTGCCCCGACGGAACTGCGTGAGTGCGGCAGGGCACTCTCGGAAGCCCAGGAGTTCAAAGCGGCGGGGGAATTTCTCAATGCCGCCTTGGCGGCAGACCCAGAATACGTCCAGGCGCGCATGGACCTCGCCACCGCGGAATCTCACGACCAAGGCCCGGAAAACACCCTCGCCGAGCTCGAGAAGATTCCGCCCGAGCAGCGTAAGGGGATTATTTCCTGCTCCGGCCGCCTTGCAGCATCTCAACACCGCCTTGGCGGTCTCGCCGGATATGGTTGAAGCCCATGAGACTCTCAGCGGGATCTACCGCGCCTTGGGGGAGAAGGATAAGTCGGCCGATGAATTGAAAGAGGTGTTGCGCATTAAGCAGCAGAGCCGCACGGCTGGGCAAGTTCCTCCTTTCCCAACCACCAGTCTGCTCTTTGCGGATCAGCCGCCCTAAGCCTTCGGCGCTCAGCAAGGATGACCCACTCAGGCCACGTATGCGTGCTCGACACTCCCGAAGCACGCTCGCGTCGACATCAAGGTTATCTCACGGGTTGTGCCGCTTGAAGAAGACCAATCGGAGGAACAGGCAAATCAATTCACTGGAGCGACTTCATCGTCGTGGTTACGTTCATCTATGCCCGAGGCCGGAGGTTGAACGAATTGCTTCTCAATGTTAATCGGGTTACTGGCTAACCAATTGGAAAGCTGGAGCCGGCGAGCGGACTTGAACCGCTGACCCTCGGTTTACGAAACCGATGCTCTACCGACTGAGCTACGCCGGCGAACAAAAATGCTCACCCGGCAAAGTCAGCAACCTCGCCAAACCCCCGGGTGAGCATTTCGAGAGGAGAATAGAATGGCGGACGCGCTCCGTCATCTAAACTCGTAGCGAGTCTAGAAAAACCTCCCAGTGATGTCAAGGGAATTCTAAGAAAAATTTAGACCATATAAGCCACTTATAATCAATAAGTTACACTCGATATTTGCCCTCAGAAAGGGGGCATCGAAAATCCTTGGGAATTGCCCGATTTCTGCCCCCACCAATTTGTAAACAATTGAATATAAGGGATTTATTGCCTCTCAAGGTGAAGTTGGATGAGGGTTTCCTCGTCGGTGTGTCCCCATTGCCAGTCGGGAAACCACTTTGCGGCAACGCGTCGCGATAGGAACACCATAACTCCCCCCACCACGCACAATCCGATCAGGATGAGAATGAGAATGACATTCGCAAGGATCAGTTCGAGTACCTGCACGGCGAAAGGCTTATCGCCCGGGTAAGGCTCATCGCGCACGACCTGTCCTGCAACCCTAAACTCATCCATCAGCGCGTTAGCCGTGGCGGGAGAATCCGCGTTGAGAACCAGAAAGACGAACGACCCTTCACGCCGCCCGTAGATCGTTTGCGCACCTTGCACGCGATTAATTCCCAGGAAGTCCGTCATGGCGCCAAAACGAATGCGCGCAATCTGGGGTGTGGGATAACTCACGGCCAGCAAGCGTGAACGCGTTGCGCCGGTCTGATAGTCTCCCACTTGCACTTCTCCGCCTTGATCGAACCCCAGGAGGTAAGCGCGGAAATCCGGTAGGACCTGCCGTGCGCCTTCAAGGCCCACGAGGTATTTAGAACTGCCGGGTACCAGATCCTTGGTGGGCATGGGGACGGGGAGCATCGTCAGAACCTGCGAGGGCGGTCGTGTGCCGCCCACGTAGATCAGCAGGGCGCGAAAATCATCGTCCGAGAGCCCCGAATCGCGCGGGCGGAGGAAGCGAACGAAGTTCTTCCCGCGCGCCATAAGCGCGCCCTCCGAACACAATACTGCGAGCTGAATGCCTTTCTCCGGTTCCTGCCCCAGAGGGGAGTAGAAGGTGTAAAGCCCGTATGCCGCGGTGGCATCGGAGGCGGGTTCCACAATGACATTGACGTTGATCTTCCCGAGCTGATAGGTCCGCTGCTCCAGGTTCGTTACGCCGTATTCACGTTCCACGGCAGGGTCGCCGCCCCAATTCCGCAAGACGGTTAAGCCGAGTGGTTCGGAGGAAACCTGTCGCCAATTGGCGGCGGGCACCAACGGGATGGCCGTGGTCTGCCCGGCCGCAAATGACGCGCCTGCCAGCAGCACGATTATTAAGAGGGAGCTTTTCGCGAACATACCCGCCACCAGTTCTTAGATTATCAGAATTGTGGAGGGGTTGCTGAAGAAGTGCCCGGGGCTTGGGCTCGCTGCGCCACTTTGACACCTCCCAGGGTATTCACGTAATCGACCACTCCCTGATAGAGGGCCTCGGCGATCTTTTGCCGGTAGTCCGGCTTGCGCAGGAGTCGTTCGTCGCGCGGATTGGTGAGGAAGGAGATTTCCGCGAGAATCGAGGGCATGTTGGCGCCAATCAACACCACAAACGGCGCCTTCTTCACACCCCGGTCGCGCTGTTGCCCGCCGACCTTAATGATGCGCCGGTAAAGGTCGCGCTGAATCTGGTGGGCAAAATCCTGCGATTCCGTAATCTTCTCCGTCATTGCAATTTTCTTGATGAGGTCCTGGAGTTGATGCACCGATTCCTGGGAGGTGGCGTTTTCGCGCGCCGCCACTTCCAGAGCATCGGGGTTGGAAGTGAAATTCAGGTAATAAGTTTCAATGCCGCGCGCGCTGCGGTCCCGGCTGGCGTTGGCGTGGATCGAGACGAACAAGTCCGCGGCCTTCTCATTGGCAATGGCGGTACGTTCTTCGAGGGGGATAAACGTATCGTCGCTGCGGGTCATGACGACCTCGCAGCCGACCTTCTGCTCCAGGAGCTTACGCAGCCGCAGCCCGACATCCAGCACCACGTCTTTCTCCCTCAAGCCTGAGGGCCCAATGGTGCCCGTATCGTGTCCGCCATGGCCGGGGTCAATCACGATTCGCCCGATTTTGAGCCCCAGGGCGCGCGTAAGCGTGCGTGAGCCGGCCTCGGTCGGTGCGGCGGATTTGGGAGGCTTGGCTTCGGCCACTTCAGTCTTACCTGTGTCAGGTTTTCCAGATGATGCCTCCTCCGTGTCGGCAGGCGGCTTTGCGGTCGCGGTTTCCACCGGCTGAGGCGCCCCAGACTTGGCAGGCTTGCCAGATTTTGTTATTGCCGGAGCATTTTCGTCTGCAGCCTCGGGTTCGGGCTCGGCCTTCTGCTTTGATCCAGGACGCGACGCGGGCAAGTTATGCGCCGTCTGGCGGGGCGTCTCGTCAGCCGGCGCGCGGCGCAGACCAGATGGCGGCGTTTCGGCCTTCGCGGTGGTGGTTTCCGTCACGCCATGAATGTCGACAACCAGGCGGAATGGATTGGGCAGGGGAATAACCGAGTAGTCCTCGATCTTCTCGACATCCAGCACCACCCGCGTGACCGTTGGGGAGAACTGCGCTACGCGGACCTGGCGGAGGAAACCGTTCTCGACCGGGAAGGTCTTTCCCACCAGCGCCGGGCTGAGCCGGGTGTTTTGCAGGTCCAGGACGATGCGGTCAGGATTCCGCAATCGGCTGGTGTCAAACTTGACCTCGCCTTCCGTTCCGATCACGATGCGGGTGTAGTTCGGTCCCACCCAGTGGCGGATGGCCGTGACTTCCGGCAGCCCTCCGCTCCTCCGGGTTTCGATTTCCACCGTAGGGGGAGTTCCCTGGCTGGCGTTGCGTGCCGCAAGCATTTGCTCGATCTCTTTCAGCTTCTTTCGCGCTTCGCCTGCCTTTTCAGAGTGGGGATACTTTTCCAGGTATTTGCGAAACGATTGGCGAGCCGCCTCCGGGTCCTCCAGGTCGGAACGGTAAATCTCTGCGATGGTAAAGAGCGCGTCACCCGCGAGCCGGTGATAGGGGTATTGATCGATGAGGAAGCCGTAAGCTTTTACGGAGTCGAGGTAGTAACGGTCGCTCGAAAAGACTCGACCCATCTCCTCCTCCAGCTCGGCAATGGTGGAAAGCGCCACGGGCGCTTTACTGTAAGCCGGATTGAGCTGGTAAACCTCGCGGAAGGTGCGAATGACCTTCTCATAATCTGCTTTGGTCCGCTTGCTTTCGGGGCGGGACTGGAGCGTCGTCCGCATCCGCAAGGCGCGGTTGAAAGTGGCGATGGCACGCTCACGGCGTTCAGCGGAGACAGAAGGAAAACAGAAGGCGGGAAAGGCCAGAAGCAAGGCCAGGAGGAGTGCTCGTTGCCTCAGTGTACGTTGTGCGATCAACTTCACCCGTTTCGTCTCCGCGCCAAGCCTCAACGCCCGCGTCCCCACGGGGCTGCGGGGTGGCTCCTGGGGACTAGTCCCGGTCCGGGTTGCTCCTCCCAAGGTGGCACAAGTTGCTTGGACCGGGCGGCGGACCTCCGTCGCGACGCTGGCCGCGACAAGCGGGAACGGTCCTAGCCAAACCTACTCGACGTTCGTGTAATGCACCACCCCTTGCGCATCGACGTAACGGATTATAGGTGCTTTGGGCGGCTCTTCCGGCGTCCGGGCTTTGGCGGTTTTGACTTCCGCCGGCGGCTGGTAGATCTTCTTCACCTTGCGCACGTAGTCGCGCGTTTCGGTAAAGGCCGGGATGCCGCCCGACCGCAGCACGGAGTTTTCGCCGGCATTGTACGCTGCCAGCGAGAGCGTCAGGTCTCCCCCAAAAAGTTTCAGCAAGTCCTTCAGGTAATTAACTCCCCCTTCGATGTTTTGTTTTGGGTCAAAGGGATTATCGACCCCGTATCGCTGCGCGGTCGCCGGGATGAGCTGCATCAGCCCCATGGCGCCCTTGCGTGAGACGGCGTTGGGGTTGTAATCGGACTCTACCGAGATGATGGCGTGAACAAGCCTGGGATCGACTTGCTGGCGGTCCGCGGTCTGCTCGACCAGATGTTCGATGTCCGCAGAAGGGGCGGCGGGCGTGAAGCTGCGGTGAGAGCGGAAACTGCGCGTCGCCCAGTCGACGCGGGTAGCGGGTTCGCCGGTGTTGATGTAGATCTTGTGGCCGTGCTCGTCGATGATCGCGACAATCTGGTCGGCGCGTGCCGGACAAACCAGCGCCAACACAATCGCCAGACCCCAACTGGCTGCGACGAGGTACGAATAGGTCTGCCTGCGCATTGAGCTCCCGGCTCTGAAATCTCAGAGCTCTTTAGAACTCATCCCCCTCCGACTTGACTCGGGCTTCAGCATCCTTTGCCCGGCCCTGGGACCTTGCCACCCCTGGCGACGCTGGCGCCTTCTCTCTCGCCCGGGTTCCGGACCACTCCGGTCCGTTGATCGTGTCGGGATTATATCACTCGGCATACAGCAAGGTAAATACGTGGAGTCACCGGCTTCTGACAAGCATTGTCAATTGGGCCGAGTGGGCATCCATGCCTTCAACCGATTTGGCTCAGGTCGTCTCTTTGACTGCCAACTGTTGACTGTCGACTGTCAACTTGTGACAAGCAGACAGAAATGGCCAAGCCTAGGTCTTCCGCTTTCCTTGGTCGGCGACGGCTTGCGCGGCGCGCTTCACGGCTTCAGGATCGCCGAGGTAGAAGTGCCGAAGCGGCTTCAAGTCGTTGTCTAGTTCGTAGACCAGAGGAATGCCGGTGGGAATATTCAGCCCCACGATTTCCTGCTCGGAGACGTTGTCCAGGTACTTGACCAGCCCGCGCAGGCTGTTGCCATGCGCGGCAATGATCACGCGCTGGCCGGAGCGCACCGTGGGCGCGATGGACTCGTGCCAGTAGGGAAGCGTGCGGGCGATAGTGTCCTTGAGGCATTCCGTCAGAGGAAGTTCCTCGGCTTTGAGGTCAGCATAGCGCGGGTCTTTGCCCGGAAAGCGCGAGTCGTCCGGCGTGAGCTCCGGCGGCCGCACGTCATAGCTTCGGCGCCAGATGTGGACTTGCGCCTCGCCGTATTTCGCCGCGGTCTGCGCCTTGTTCAGGCCCTGCAACGCGCCGTAGTGCCGCTCGTTCAGACGCCAACTGTTGTGAATGGGAATCCACATCTGGTCCATCTCCTCGAGCGCCAGCCAGAGCGTTTTGATGGCGCGCTTCAGCACCGAGGTAAACGCCACGTCGAAAACATAACCCTCCTGGCGCATCGCGCGCCCGCCTTCAATCGCTTCCTGCGCGCCCTTCTCGCTCAGGCCGACGTCTGTCCAGCCCGTGAAAAGATTCTCCTTGTTCCAGATGCTTTCACCGTGCCGCAATAAAACCACCTTGTGCATGCATGATCTCCGTTCCTCAGCAATCCTGCTGATAAGATGACAAACGCACCATTATATGCGGAAAGCTATCCGTGTAGGGGGTGAGTCCAGGCCCTGCAAGTGGCGAGCAGGCCGATGGAGAGGCCTCGGATCATGTCATTCTGAGCGAAGCGAAGAATCCCGGCATTTGCAGAATCAGGCAAATGCAGGGATCCTTCGGCGCCTGCGGCGCCTCAGGATGACAGTTCGCTGAATATCTCATCGTGCCGCTAAGTTTTCCCAGGGGGATTGCCGTCACCTTTTTGAATGCCTTGGATGAAGGCATCCATGCGCTGAAGCAGACTGGTCAGTGCGCCGAGCATGACAGCCTGCTGGTCCTCCACTCTTACGAGCCGCTGCTCGTGCGCTTCCATTATCTCGACCATTTGGAGGAGTCGCTGATTGTGCGTTTCAGAAACCTTCGCTAATCGATCGGTGACTGTATAGAGGTCGTGTATCGCGCCAGCAAGATCCTCAACCCTTCGGTCAAGGCGGTCCAACATCTCTCCTTGCACGACGAGGTTGTCGGTCACCCGCTGAAGAGTACTCTCCATTTCCTGGAAGGTCATGACAACATCCTTATCCCTCGCAAGCATACCACGACCTTACAGCATCTTCTCGATAATGGTTGGAATGGCCTGGAGGGATTCTCCGAGCTTGGCGGGGTTCTTCCCACCGGCTTCCGCCAAGTCCTTTCGCCCGCCGCCCGAGCCTTCGACAAACGCCGCGGCCTGCTTCACGATTTTTCCGGCGTCGAGCTTGTTCGTCAGGTCTTGGGTGACGGCGGCGATGAGCGAGACTTTTCCATCCGCGACGCTGCCCAGAACAATCACGCCGGACTGGAGTTTGGCGCGCAAATCGTCCACCATCTGCCGCATTGCGGAGCGGTCGGTGACCTCGACCTGCGCGGCGATGACGCGCACGCCCTTCACGTCGCGCGCCTGCTCGACCAGTCGGCCCGCCTGCGAGGCGGCGCGCTTCATCTGCTGCGCCTCAAGTTCCTTGCGCAGCTTCTTCTCGGCTTCCGTGAGCTTCTCGGCCGCCTGAAGCAGTTCGTCCGGCTTGGCGCGCAGCGTGTTCGACAGTAGCGCCAGCGTCTCGCTGGCTTGCCGCAGTTGATGCAGCACGCCCGTGCCGGTCAGCGCCTCGATGCGGCGCGTTCCCGCCGCCACACTCGATTCGGAGGCAATCTTGAACAGGCCAATGTCGCCCGTGCGCCGCACGTGGGTGCCGCCGCAGAGCTCCTTGGAGAAACTGCCGTCCGCAATCGAGACCACGCGCACCTTGTCGCCGTACTTTTCGCCGAACAGCGCCATGGCCCCGGAATTGACGGCGCTGTCCAGGTCCATGACGTTCGTGACAACTTCTTCGTTCTTGAGCACGTGCTCGTTGACCAGGTCTTCGATGTCGAGCAGGTCCTGCTCGTCAAGCCCGGCGAAGTGGGAGAAATCGAAGCGCAACCGGTCCGGCGCCACCAGCGAGCCTGCTTGCTTCACGTGCGTGCCGAGCGTCGTTCGCAAGGCAGCATGGAGCAGGTGCGTGGCTGTATGATTTCGGCGAATGGCGTCGCGGCGTTCGGTGTCCGCCTTGGCCGTCACTAGGTCGCCGACGCGCAGCGTGTCGCGCGCAATGGCCTTGTGGACGATGAGCCCGCTCACCGGACGATAGGTGTCCGTCACGTGCGCCAGTTCGTGGTCGCTGCCGGGCGTGAAGAAAAACCCCGTGTCGCCCACCTGCCCGCCCGCTTCGGCGTAGAACGGCGTGTGATCCAGAATCACTTCGATTGCGTTTCCTGGCTTAGCTTCGCGAATGGTCTCACCCTTCCGCACTAGCCCCAGGATGCGGCAATCGCTCGAAGTCGTCTTGGTATAGCCCTCGAAGGCTGTTTCCCCCTCTTCGGCAAGGTGAAGGAAAATGGGCGGAGCGACTTTCCTTTCAGCGCCCTTCCAACTTGCCCGCGCGCGTTCGCGCTGCCGTTCCATCTCGGCGTTGTAACCATCCATGTCGACGTCGAGTCCGTAACTCACGACAACGTCACGGACAAACTCGGGCCGAAGCCCGAAGGTGTCGTGGAGTCGGAAGAGATCAGCACCATTAATCCGGGGAAGTCCCTCAAATCCAGGCCCAGGGCTGAGCCACGCGTCCTTGAGAGCGGCCACTAACTGCGCGTCCAGCGGATTTCTGCTTTCTTTGCCCAATTGGCCCACCTTATACTGCGCCATGCCCGTGCCAAGAGCGTGAGCGGAGGGGGAGAGATTGGGACCCAGAGTCTCCAAGGGTTCGCGCGTGTTCAAGACCTTTTTCAGCTCGGAGCTCGCGCCAGGATAAGATTCCTTGACGGCCCTGAAGGGCGCATGAAGACCCGAAGGGAAATACACTATCGCCGAATTCATCTCCTCCAAGCCCCGTCGCGTTGTTTGCGCATACCTCTCCTCCTCGATCTTGATCGCCTTGGCGACGTGCTGTTCAGTCTCAAGGAGTTCAGGGTAAGCGTCCTTTATCATCTGGACGACGTGAGCCGCCATCTTGAAGAGGAACGGCTCATTCAAGCCGAGGGTCTGGCCGTGGTAGAGGGCCCGGCGCATGATGAGGCGGAGCACGTACCCGCGGCCTTCGTTCGAGGGCAGCACGCCATCGGAAATCAGGAACGTGGACGCGCGCGCGTGGTCGGCGATGATGCGCAGCGAGACATCGGTATCGTGATTCGCGCCGTACTCGACGTTGGCGAGGTTTGACGCTTCCTCGATGAGGGGTTGGAAGAGGTCTGTATCGAAATTCGAGACCTTCCCCTGGAGGACGGCAGTCAATCTCTCGAGTCCCGCGCCGGTATCGATGGAGGGGCGGGGCAGGGGAGTCATATTCCCTTGCTCGTCGCGATTGAATTGCATGAAGACGAGGTTCCAAAGTTCGACGTAGCGCCCGCAATCACAGGGAAACTTGCAGTCGGTGTGGCCGAGGTCGCTCGCCTCGGAGCCCATATCGTAGTGCAGTTCCGAGCACGGCCCGCAGGGGCCCGTCTCGCCCATGGCCCAGAAATTGTCCTTCTCATCCATGCGGAAGATGCGCTCGCGCGGCACAATCTTCGCCCAGAGTTCTTCCGCCTCGTCGTCCTCGCGGAACACTGTGGCGTAGAGCTTCGCGGGCAGGATACCGTAACCCTGCGTGATGAGTTCCCAAGCCCAGGGAATCGCTTCCTTCTTGAAATAGTCACCGAAGGAAAAGTTCCCGAGCATTTCGAAAAACGTGTGGTGGCGACGCGTGCGGCCGACCTGTTCGAGGTCGTTGTGTTTGCCGCCCGCGCGCACGCATTTCTGCGATGAGCAAGCGCGCGAGTAGTCTCGCCGCTCTCGCCCCAGGAATACGTCCTTAAACTGGTTCATGCCGGCGTTGGCGAAGAGCAGGGTGGGGTCGTTGGCCGGGACGAGGGAGGAGGACGGCACAGCACGGTGGCCGCGCGTCTCAAAGAACTTTAGAAAGCCCGTTCTAATCTCGCTTGATTTCATCGTTTATGCATAGCCGTTCTATTGGAGTTCTAAATGGTGAATAGTGAATGGTGAATAGTGAATTGCCAATCCAACGACTTAAGCGGCGAGCTTACGCTTCGTGTTGACGACAATGCGTGTCAGCACTGAAACAATCTCCTCGGTTTCGTGGATCAGTGGCTTCAGTTTGGCATCTGTCACGATGTCGGACTCTGAAAGCAAGCGTAGCCAGTACAGGCTTTCCCTGGCTTCCTTTTGAGCGATTCCCAGTTTATGGATAAAGTCGGCGCGGCTTTCACTTGCCTGTGCTTCCTCGACGTTTGCACCCACCGAGCACGCCGCGCGCAAGTACTGTTTGCCCAAGATCCACCCCGCTCCATCTTTCCCCTTTTGAAGGAACTGGTAGAGCCGTATGGCACGCAGGGCGTATTGAAACGAGCGCTCGCGTATGTCCACTGGATGCGCGTGTCTCATGGAATTCACCTGATTGGACCCCGGACCCACTGAGATCCTCCTCCGCAATCTCACTTTTCACAGCTTCAATTCACCATTCACTATTCACCATTCACTATTCCGACCCTTCCTTGACCTCGTCCATGTCCGCGGCGCTCACCTCCTCCGAAACTGGTTGCAGCTCCGGTCGTGATCGCACGGCTTTCATAATATCATCGGCGCGGAATCCCTGGCGCAGCAAGCTCTGGCAGAGGGAGGCGAGACGGCTGGAGGTAACGGGCCGGCGCAGGGTGCGGATCTTCTTCTCCAGGGCGCGTGCCAGGAGGTCGGCCTCGGGGGTTTCCTCGAAGGCCTGATCGAGCGCGGGCTCGATGGCGCGGTAATCAACCAGCTTGGCTTTCAGCTCGCGCCGGACGCGGTACCGCCCGAAGCCGCGATGGCGCGCCAAGGCGGAAGCGTATTGTTCAGCAAACTTGCGATCGTCGAGGTAACCGAGTTGGCGAAGGCGGGCGAGAGCCGCGCCGACGCCCGCGTGGCCGGGGAATTTCCGCTCCAGTGCGCGCCGCAATTCCGCCACAGAATAGGCGCGGCGCGCCAGCATGCGCAGCGCGGTGGCGTACGGGTCCGGCGCGGGTTTATTTCTTGCCAAACCGGTCCACTCCGGCGCGGGCCTTTTCCATTTCCTCGCGAGCGGCGTCGGCGGAGAGGTCGTAGATCGACTGATCGAACGTCTGCATGCCGTACTGCGACGTGCCCTGGGCGATGGCGTCGTGGATCAGGCGCGTCTTATCGGGATTGATGATGCAATCGCGGATGTATTCCGTGGCGATCAAGACCTCGACGGCGGGCACGCGCCCGATGCCGTCGGACTTCCGCATCAGCCGCTGGGAGAGCACGGCCTTGAGGGTGCTGGCCAACTGCAGGCGGATCTGTTTCTGCTCCGGCGGTGGAAAGACGGCGATGATGCGCTGCACGGTTTCCGTGGCGTCCAGGGTGTGCAAGGTGGAGAACACCAGGTGGCCGGTTTCCGCGGCCAGCAATGCAGTCTGGATGGTTTCCAGGTCGCGCATTTCGCCCACCAAGATGTCATCGGGGTCCTGGCGGAGGGCGGCGCGCAGTGCCGAGCCGAAACTCGGCGTGTCCACCTCCACCTCACGCTGGTTGACGAACCCTTTCTTGTCGCGGTGCAGAAATTCGATGGGGTCCTCGATGGTGATAATGTGGTCGGTTCGCGTGGAGTTGATGCGATCGATCATGGCGGCCAGGCTGGTGGACTTGCCGCTGCCGGTGGTGCCGGTGACCAGCACCAGGCCGCGATATTCCTGGCAGATACCGTCAATGACCTTGGGCAAATACAGTTCTTCCAGCGTGCGAATCTTGGTGGGAATGACGCGGAGCACCATGCCGACGTTGCCGCGCTGCTGAAACACGTTGACGCGGAACCGGCCCAGGCCCGCCACGCCGTAGGCCATATCCAACTCGGCATTCTCTTTGAACTTCTGTTTCTGCCGGTTGGTCATCATGCTGAAGGCCATGTTCACCATTTCCTCGCTGGAGACGCGCGAGTACTGCGTCAGGGAACGAAGCTCTCCGTCCACGCGGAGGTAGGGATAGTTCCCGACTTTCAGGTGCAGGTCGGAAGCCTTGTTCTCGCAGGCCGTACGCAGAAGCGTGTCGATGTTCATGCCATCGGTGCTCATAGTGGGTTCCTCGCCAGGAAACGTCCCAGGTTGGCAAGAAGTTAGCACACGGCGGAGGGAGAGTCAAAGGCAGAAGTCGGGAGAAGGAAGTCAAAAGTCAAAGGTCAAAAGGCAAATGGCAAAGGGGAAGAAAAGAAAGCGTCAAAGATGAAAGCTGACGGCTGAGAGCTAAAGGCGCAACGCTGAAAGCTGTCAGCCGTCACCTGTCCTCTAGACTCTCCCCGCGGCGACGGGCTGGTTGCAGAGGGTCAGCCAGCCGTGCTTATCCTCGCTGCGGCCCTGCACGATGGCCAGGAAACGCTCCTGGAGGCCTCGGGTAACCGGGCCAGGCTCGCCTTTCCCGACCACGATGCGGTCAACGGAGCGGATGGGAGTAATTTCGGCGGCGGTGCCGGTGAAGAACAGCTCATCGGCCAGGTAGAGCATTTCGCGCGTGATGGATTGTTCGGTCACAGAAATGCCGATTTCCTGGGCCAGCGTCATCACCGAGTCACGGGTGATACCAGGCAGCACGCAGGAAGACAGCGAGGGCGTGATCATCTTGCCGTCTGTGACCATGAAAATGTTCTCACCACTGCCTTCGCTGACGTAGCCCGAGGCGTCCAGGGAGATGCCTTCGACGTATCCGTTGGTGAGGGCTTCCATCTTGATGAGCTGGGCGTTCATGTAGTTGGCGGCGGCCTTCGCCATGGCGGGCAGGGTATTGGGCGCGATCCGCTGCCAGGAGGAAACGCAAACGTCCACGCCCAGGCGGAGGGCTTCATCGCCGAGGTATTTTCCCCATTCCCACGCCAGCAGATAGATCTCGATGGGATTCTTCATGGGGTTGACGCCAACTTCGCCGTAACCGCGAAAGACGATGGGCCGGAGATAGCAGTGCTTGATGTTGTTGACGCGCACGAGTTCGATCAGAGCCTGCGAGATCTGCTCGCGCGTGTAAGGCAGCTCCATGCGATAAATCTTGCAGGAGTTCACCAGCCGGTCGGTATGCTCCTTCAAGCGGAAGATACTGGGGCCCTGCGGGGTCTCGTAGCAGCGGACGCCTTCGAAGAGGCAGGAGGCGTAACTGACCACGTGCGACGCCACGTGGATCGTGGCCTCGTCCCAGGGAATGAACTTGCCGTTGTGCCAGACTTTCGGGAAGTAGTTGACCGCCATGGTGACTCCTCAATTGCGAATTCCACGCCCTGCGCGCTCGCTCGGGTCGCCTGCAAAAGGCCCTGAGCGTTGCGCGGAAAAATTATAGCATGGCGGTTTCGCCGGTCACGGGGAATTTCCCGTTGCGCGTGGAATTGGCTCTCTGTTTTCGCGCAGATTTGGCCGGGCAGGGCGAACCGGGGCCCGCAGGTTTGTCACCCGTCGAGCACGCACTCGCATAGAGTGAAATCCGCGCCGCACTCCAGGGTTTGCCACCGCCTACTTTAGAGGGAATTCCGCGAAGCAGGAACGAAGGTGTTCGCAAGCCGCTCGCAGCCCGGTCTTCAGGCGCTCCAATAGAGACTCCATCCTATCCCTGTTCCTCACGATGCGCGCTCGCCGCCTCCAACTCACAGAAGATTTGTTTATGCTAGCAACCAAAATTTTCTTCTTGCATCTATGGAGAGTGTAGTGACAAAGTGTCCACTACGGTCGGAGACGGCAGGTCCGACGACATGGCTTTTATTCGAAAACGCGGCCAATCTTATTATCTCGTTCATAACGTGCGGGAGCAGGGACGCATCCGCCAGATTCATCTGGCCTGTCTGGGCCGTCGGCCGCGCATCAGTGAAGACGTCATCGAGGGTGTCACATCAAAACATCCGTTCGTGCGGGTTGATTGGAAGGAGTTGAAGGAGAAAACCTCGCGAGACTTGGTTCAGCCCTTCGAGAACAACTCGCAGTACCTCCGGGATTTGCTCAATGCGGTGCGGAATCTTCATATGGATCTTGCGGATTTGCCTTTACCACTGTTGGAAATGACCAAAGACCGGGAAACGTCGGCGCATTTCGTTTCCGGCCTCAAGTTGCTACGAGCAACCCTGGATGTGAAGCTGAACCAGCTTCGCAAGGTGCGGACACCGCCCTATCGCGCTTAGGCGGCTAGGGCAGGGAAAGGATGATTATGGGTGGACGTCAAACGATCCTCGATCCGTCTATGAATAGCCCGGAGGTACGGGACTTTGAGAAAGCGCTTCGCCAGCGAGTGGTGGGCCAGGAGCGCGCGGTCCGTCGACTGGCGCGTGTCTACCAGGTGTATCTGGCCGGACTCTCGACCACCGGACGGCCCATTGTCAACTTACTCTTCCTCGGCCCCACTGGTTCCGGGAAGACCCGGCTGGTGGAAGCGACAGCGGAAGTCTTGCTGGGGAACGTGCGTGCCGTGGTCAAGATCGATTGCGCCGAATTCCAGCATAGCCACGAGATTGCCAAGCTGATCGGCTCGCCTCCCGGATACCTGGGCCACCG
>JAIQGA010000303.1 GCA_020072925.1 Terriglobia bacterium
GTGCATCGATCCGCCCTTGCCCTTCGAGCACCCGCTCTGCTTACCGAACAGTTCCGCCATGACTTCGCCCGGGTCCATGCCGCGGATGAGCGCATGCCCGTGCTCACGATAAGAAGTAAGGATGTAATCATCGGGACCGATCACGGAGAGCGCCCCGGCCGCGACGGCTTCCTGGCCGATATAGAGGTGGCAGAATCCGCCAATCTTCCCCAGGGTGTAAGACTCCGCGGCTTTCTCCTCGAAGCGGCGAACCAGCAGCATTTTCTCCAGCAGATCCTTCAATAAGGCCGGATCCTCACGGCGCGCGCGGTCCTCGATGGTGGTGGCCGGAGGATGCTCGCCATAGAGTTCGCTCAGGTTCGCGGGGTTCGCCGCAGTATCCGTCGATTTCATCGCTTGCCTCCTCAGTTGTCAGACCGCCCCAAAGCCCAGAAGAAACACTGCCGAAGCGGGGGGCAAAACCGTTAGCGCTTACACCGTATCCTCTAATCTTAACCGCTTTTTCTAATAATGGAAGCCCCCCTGCCTCAGAAGGTTGTGCGACGCCAGCCGACCCGACACCCACATTCCGGGAAAGTCCCATGGCACGGCAAGAGATCTGGCCCTGAGCGCCGGCGTGCATGGGGAAGAGAGCGCGATTGCAGATCTTCACACAACTCTTGCAGTTGATTGACTTTTTGCCCGCGGCCGATGTATGATTTGTCTGTAGGTAGAGGCTAACAAAGGAAAACAATTTTCACAACAGACGCAGAATTGGGGGAGAGGGCGATCTATGACGAAGCGGATAGTTGTCCTTCTTGTTGGAAGTGTGCTTGTTGGAACTGGTCTGGCCTTGAGCGTCAGGAACGCTGGCGCGCAGGGGCATTCTCCCGTTGAAGTGGTTCATGCCACTACGCACGATGTCTCCCCACCTCTAGATTCGATCGTGCCGCTTCCGCCCGAAGCCACCGGGGCCGTCGCAGCGATTCCCCTGCGGCCCACGCGCCCGGGGAGCACCACGAGCGGGGGGCAACTGGACTCCGTCCTGCAATCGTCTACATCCGCGGCACTTTCCACAAGTACAGGTCAGGATTTCCTCGGCGTAGGAAATGGACTGCCTGGGTTCACGGTCCAGTACATTCCTCCGGACACGAACGGCGCCGCAGGCGCTACGCAGTTTGTGCAATGGGTGAACGCGTCCTTTGCCGTCTTCAACAAGAGCAATGGCAGCGTCGCCTACGGCCCGGCGGCGGGGAACACGCTGTGGTCCGGCATGAGCGGAACCGCCGGCCGAGCCTGCGCGCAGAACAATAGTGGCGACCCGATCGCCCAGTACGATAAACAAGCCGGGCGCTGGGTGATGATGCAGCCGGTCTTCAAGTCGCCCTATTACCTCTGCGCGGCCGTTTCCCAGACTTCCGACGCGACGGGCAGTTGGAATCGCTACGCGTTCCCGATTCCCAGCGGACAGTTTCCGGACTACCCCAAGCTGGCGGTCTGGGACGACGCCTATTACGTGACCTACAATCAGTTCCAGGGCAACACCTTTGTGGGCGCGGCGGCGTGCGCGATGGATGGGGCCAGTATGCGTATGAACAATCCCGCCACGATGCAGTGCTTCTCGGTCAGCTCCGCGTATGGCAGCTTGTTGCCCGCCGACCTCGATGGTTCCACAACGCCTCCCGGCGGTTCGCCGGAGTATTTCGTCAATTTTGAGGGCAACCAAGCGTCGCTGGACCTCTGGCAATTCCACGTGGATTTCACGAACTCCGCCAACTCGACGCTCACCGGTCCGACCAACCTCGGTGTGGCGGCCTTCAACCTGGCCTGCGGCGGTGGGGCGTGCATTCCGCAGAAGGGAACGACACAGGTGCTGGACTCGCTCGGCGACCGGCTGATGTACCGCGTGGCCTACCGCAACTTCAGCGGTGGCGCAAACCCTTACGAATCGATGCTCATCAGTCATTCTGTAGATACCGGAGACGGCAACACGGGCGTGCGCTGGTACGAGTTGCAGAATAGCGGATCGGGCTTCGGGGTCTATCAGCAGGGCACCTACGCGCCGGATTCGAATTACCGCTGGATGGGCAGCATCGCGCAGGACAAGGCCGGCGACATCGCTCTCGGCTACAGCGTCTCGAGCAGCACTATGAGCCCGACGATTCGCTACACCGGCCGCGTGCCCACGGATGGGTTGGGCACCATGGAGGGCGAAAACGATATCCTCGCGGCCCTGAGCATTGCGACGGGTTCGCAAACCAGTTACACCCGCTGGGGCGATTACAGCAGCATGGCTCTCGATCCCACTGACGATTGCACCTTCTGGTACACGAACGAATATCAGCCCACTAACGGCAATGCCTGGAGCACGCGGATTGCTTCGTTCTCCTTCTCCGGCTGCACGGGCGGGACCGGCTCACCAAACTTCTCTTTGTCTTCCTCGCCGACTTCCCGAACCGTGACGCAGGGCAGCGGAGCCAGCTACACGATCACCGTAACTCCTTCCGGCGGGTTTACGGGCAACGTCAGCCTGAGCGTGACCAGCCCCAGCCCGTTGCCGACGGGCCTCATTGTTGGCTTCAGCCCTAACCCGGTTTCGATCTTGGGAACCAATTCGGCTTTGTCCACGCTGAGCGTCAGCACAACCAGTTCAACTCCCGCGGGGACTTACTCACTTACCGTGACGGGCACGAATGGAAGCCTGAGCAATTCGACGACGGTGACGTTGCAGGTGAACCAGGCCTCGACGGGCGGGACCTTCACGGTGGCCGCCACACCTCTCAGCCAGATCGTGACGCGCACTGGGAGCGCCAACTACGCCGTCACCGTAACGCCGGCGAGCGGCTTTACGGGCAGCGTGACGCTGACCGTAACTGGAGCGCCACCACGCTCCAGCACGAGCTTCAACACCAATCCAGTGTCGATCACGGGCACGACCCGCGTCACATCCACGCTGACTGTCAAAACCAGCAAGAAGACCGCAACGGGAACTTTTAGCCTGACGATTACGGGGACCAGCGGCACCTCAAGCAGTTCGGCCGGCGTCTCGCTTACGGTGCAGTGAGGGAATGAACTGGGTCAGTGAGTCAGTGAGTCAGTGAATCAGTGTACCCTTCAAAGGGATCAGGGATTAGGGATTAGCAAACACCTCATACGTTGGAGGTCTGCACCTAACCTCCCGTCCCTAGCACCTAGCCCGTGGCACCGAGTCGCGGCAACCCCGCTCCGAGCCCGCAGTCCCCGCGTTCAAATCGTCAATCATCAATCGCCTGTTCTCTAATCCCTGATCCCTATTCATACCGCAGCGCCACCATGGGATCGACCTTAGTCGCCCGGCGTGCGGGTACGAAGCACGCCGCAAGCGCGACTACCACCAGCATGAGGGCGACTCCGGCATAGGTAAGCGGATCAGTAGGGCTCACTCCAACCAAGAAATGCCCAACCAGCCGCGCCAGTCCAAACGCCAGGAGGAGGCCTGAAACAGAGCCGAGGGCAATGATGGACATCCCCTGGCGCAAGACTGTCCCGAGGATTTCGGCGGGCGTGGCGCCTAATGCCAGGCGAATCCCGATTTCATGTGTGCGCTGCGTCACCATGTGAGAAACAACGCCGTACACCCCGATGACAGCCAGGATCAGGCCGACGATTCCCAGGGCTGCGGTTAGCCCCGCACCTAGTTTGAAGAGCAACAGCCCATTCACCGTGGCGAGGGCGTCCGTCATGGTCTGAACGTCGGCAAGCGGAATATTCGGCTCAAGCGATCTAATGAGCCTGATGACGGCCGGGGCTATGGACTCAGTATCCCCAGCGCTGCGCACCTGAAGCGTTACAGGAAACATGCGCTTTTGCGGAAGGGCTCTGTAGAAGTAGGGGCCTACTTGGGAGTACAAGGTCTCCGCCCTGCTGTTCTTCACCACCCCGACAACTTCCAGGGGATGATTGGGATCTTCCTCAATCCTGAACCGCTTTCCCAGGGGATCCTCGCCGGGCCAGAAACGCTCCGCCATGGTCTGATTGATGACCGCCACAAACACTGTGTTCTGCTTGTCCGTCTGATTGACGCCACGCCCGCGGAGGATGGGTATGCCCATGGTTTCGAAATAACCGGCAGAGACAACGTTGTAACCCGCCGTTCGACCTTGCTGCCCTGGTGGTGCTGGCGAACCCTCGACCGCGATCGAGTCTGCCATGCTCATGCCGCCCATTGGAACGGTCGCTGCCAGGCTCGCCGATTGGACTCCGGGAAGCGCGCGTGTCCGTTCCAGCAGGCCGTCGATAAACTGATACCCCTGGGTCTGGCTGTAACCCGCAAGACCGGGATCAAGGGTCACGTTGAGTACGTGTCGCGGGTCAAAACCCAAGTCCGCGCGCTGGACATTCCGGAGGCTCCGAACGAAGAGTCCTGCAACGATAAGCAGCGTCAGGGACCCCGCCACTTGCGCAACAACCAGAGCTTTGCGGAATCGATGACCGCCGACATTCGTGATCCGCGCGCTGCCGTGCAGAAGGTCATTCAAGTCCCCGCCGGCAGCCCGCCAGGCGGGAGCAATCCCTGCCAGTACGCCCGCAAGGAGCGCCACGGCCAACGCGTACGCGAACACCCGCCAGTCAAATTGAAAATCCAGGACAATGGGAACGTCGGCGTGGAGAGGAGCCGAGGTGAGCAAACGATTTCCCGCCTTGCCCACCAGAATTCCGCCCACACCTCCCAGCAATGCAAGCAGACAACTCTCCGTGAGCAATTGCCGAATCACGCGCCTGCGTCCTGCCCCGAGCGCGGCCCGAATGGCGATTTCGCCGCGGCGGACGCTCGCCCGGGCCAGGAGGAGGTTTGCCACGTTGACGCAGGCCAGCATCAACACGACGGATGCTAAGGTCAGAAAGAGTGCTGACACCACGGCTAGTGAACGCTCGGGACTGGAAGTCGGCCCGGTGGGTGGGAGCGGAAAAGCATGGATCGTCCTCCAATCATTCACCCTCGGATACTCCACGGCAAGACGATTGGCAACCACATCCAGGACAGAACGAATCTTTTCCTCAGTGATTCCCGGTCTTACCCTGGCGATCAACGTCAGGCGCTGGTCTTGACGATCGTTTAGAAAATTCTCCCGCGTTTGATTGTCAACAACGGCCATCCCTAACGGCATGTAACCCTGCGTATCAATGAACAATGTGAGCGGCCGAAATCCCTCCGGAGCGACCCCGACAATCGTCACGGGCCTTCCATTCACAAGTACCACTCTACCAATAATGTTGGGATCGCCACCGAGACGCTCCTTCCAAAAAGAATAACCAAGTACCAGGATGGGGTCGGCGTCCGCAACACGACCTTCGGAGGGGAGAAAGAACCGTCCGAGAGCGGGGTGAACACCTAGCATGGGGAAGAAATCGCCCGTAACAAAGTTGGTCCACATCCGCTCGCTCTTCCCGTTTACCCTCAGCCCTGTGGTACTGGAGATCTGTACCGCGGCTACGTCTGAGAATACGGCGTTGGTTTGATTTCTGATGTCCTGGAAGTTCGGACACGAGAAAGCGTTGCTGAGCCAGCCCCTCTTCCCCTGTACGGCCAAAGTGTAGATCTGTTCGGGATGCTCGACGGGAAGAGGGCGGAGTAACAGCGCATTAACCATGCTGAAGATCGCAGTGTTCAAGCCGATTCCAAGCGCCAGGGTGAGGACTGCGACTGCCGTGAAGCCGGGGCTGCGCCGTAATTGACGCGCACCGTAGCGAAGGTCTTGCCAGAGAGCTTCTACGGCTGCTTCCCAGCCGCTGGCGCGGATTTCTTCCTTCACCGATTCCAGGCTGCCCATCTCGACGCGCGCGGCGCGCAGGGCTTTGTCGCGGGTCATCCCGGAGCGCATCTTTTCCTTCACCGCGGCGTCGAGGTAGGCCCGCAACTCTTCGTCCATCTCCTGCTCCTCTTGCCCCTTTCGGAAAAGCGCGCGGATGCCCATGGCGAGATTTCGAAAGAGTGACATTGCCGCCCTTGAGATTGACGATTGCCGATTGCTGATTGAAGCTAGGGATTAGGAATCAGGGATTAGGGATTAGCAAATACCGCATATCCCGAGGCCGACAGCAGCCCCCAAAACCTAACACCGAGTCCCAAGCACCCAGTCCCCAGCACCCCCGTTCAAATCGTCAATCGACAATCAGCAATCTCTTGTCCCCTAATCCCTAACCCCTAGTCCCCAATCCCTGCAGTCAGGATTCTGCTGATCCCCGCGATTTGTCGTCCCCACTCTTCGGTTTCGGCCTTTAGTTGCCGGCGCCCGCGCTCCGTGAGGGTGTAGTACTTTGCGCGGCGGTTATTTTCGGTGGGCCGCCAATCGGCCTTGATCCAGCCCTGCCGCTCCAGGCGGCGGAAGGCCGGGAACAACGAGCCCGCGTTGACGCGAAACACTCCCTTGCTGATCTGCTCGATCCGCAGTGCGATCCCGTACCCGTGCAAGGGCTCGAGCGCCAGGGTTTCCACCGATCCATACGCATTTGCGTTGATACCCACTACCAAAACGCATCCTGATGTGAAGCAGTTGGACATCCGTACTACCGGTGCGGGTCTTGTTCAGAGCCGAATCGATATTACAATAAGGAACCACGACTCATGCCTGAGCCTCCTTACGGCGAGATTTGGGACCTCTTGCAAGCCGGCAAGGTGGTTCCATTTTTGGGCGCCGGGGCATCGCTTCTTGGACGGACACCAGACACCGCATGGGATCCGAAGGGGTCTGCGTTTCTGCCAAGCGGTGCCGATTTGGCTCACTTCCTCGCAGACAAATCCAATTTCCCGTCCTCAGATCCCCGAGACCGAGACAATCTGGCGAAGGTATCTTCCTATTTTGCGGACGTCGCTGGCCGTAGGAGGCTGCGTGATCGGCTGCGCGAGGCTCTGGCCGCCCGAGACGCCATTACCTGCCCGTACATCGCTGGGGCCACGCCGGTGACACGTGGCATCTTGGCCAGCCGGTCCATCAGTGGGCGCCAGTTCTCAATGCCGTCATTCTGCACCCGGACAAGATTGATGTGCGATTGCGA
>JAIQGA010000304.1 GCA_020072925.1 Terriglobia bacterium
CCGTAAACTTGATGGCATTGCCTACGAGGTTGATCACCACCTGCCGCAATCGCCCCGGATCTCCGAACAGAGCTACCGGAACCTCCGCAGGAATGTGGCAGACCAGTTCCAGCCCCTTCTGCTGGGCGCGGACGGCCAGCGCCTTGATGGCGCGATCCAGCGTGTCCTTCAGATCGAATTGCTCCAGGTCCAGCCGGAATTTCCCAGCCTCGATCCGGGAGAAATCCAGGATATCGTCAATGAGCGTGAGCAGGGCATCCGAGGACTCCTTTACAGTGCCGAGATACTCCCGCTGCTCGGGCGTAAGCGCCGTGTCCAACGCCAACTCCGTCATGCCGATGATGCCATTCATCGGCGTTCGGATTTCGTGGCTCATGACGGCCAGAAATTCGCTTTTGGCGCGACTGGCGGTCTCGGCGGCTTCCTTGGCCCGGTGTAATTCCTCCTCGGCCCGCTTGCGTTCGATGAATTGCGCAAGATTGTTGGCCACAGAGGCAAAAGCCTGAAGGGTGGCGTCCGTCAGGGTCGCCCGGCTGAACGCGGCCACAACACCCACGACGCGGTCCTCGACCTTCAAGGGATAGCCCGCGAAGGCGACCATGCCTTCCCGTCGCGCCCACTCGGGATTCCCCACCCAGGAATCCTCCAGCACCGTGTTCGTCAAGTGAGGCTCACCGCACTCGGCGATGCGTCCGATCTTGAACCGTCCCAAGGGCACCCGGGCGTGGCCGCCATCAAGGTGAGTGTACATTCCCGCGCTGGCCTGCAGCTCGAGGACGCGGGTCCGGTCATTCAGGGTCCAGACTCGGGCAAATGCCGCGTCGATATCGCGGACCAGGATTTCCGCGCACCGCTGCAAGCCCTCGCGCAGGCTCTCGGCCCCCGTAAGCGCCTCGCCCACCTCCACCGCGAGCATGGCTAACCGATTTCTCTCCTCCATCTGGGCTTCCGCTCGCTTGCGCTCCGTGATGTCGCGGTCAATGCCGCGGAAGCCTTGCAGGCTGCCCTTCGCGTCGAAGATGGGCATGCCGCTGGTCTCGAGCACGACTCGGCGGCCGTCTTTGTGCAAGCTGGTGTTTTCCAACTGCCGGAAAGCGCGCCGGTCCTGGAAGATGGCCGCAAACTCCGTCCCCACGCGTTTCGCTTCGTCCCCTGGCATGAAATCGAAAGGCGTCCTCCCGAGGATTTCCTCCGGCTCGTATCCCAGCAGATCCTTGACCTTCGGACTCGAGTAAGTGTAGACGCCATGGGCGTCTACTTCCCAAACCCAATCATGGGTGGTCTCGATCAGGGATCGAAGGCGCTCCTCGCGCTCCTGGAGCATCTTTTCCGCTTCTTTGCGCTGAGTAATGTCCGATAAAAGGCCGTCGGCATAACGCAAACCATTCTTCTCGTAGGTGGCAAGAGCCCGGTCGTGCACCCAGACCCACTGCCCATCTTTGCGGCGAGCGCGGCATTCCACGTCGTAGGGCTTGCCCTCGGCAAACAGGGCGTGAAAGGCCTCGGTCACCTTCTGGACGTCATCAGGATGGAGGCAGGAAAGATAGAGAGCGGCGCCATGCTGGTAGGCTTCGTCAACGGAATAGCCACTGATCCGTTCGATGTTCTTGCTGATAAAAACAAAATTGAGATCGGCGTCCACCGTCCAGGCGACGTCGGGGATGTTGGATACGAGCGAGCGATAACGCTGCTCGCTCTTGCGCAGCGCCGCTTCGGCGCGCTTCCGCTCGCTGATGTCGCGCGCGACGCCCTGTACCCCGACCATCCTGCCGCCTTCGAAGATGATCCGTTCGCTGACTTCCAGCGGAATGCGGCGCCCCTCCTTGGCGATGATTTCCCATTCGGAGGTGGGCGGCAGCTCACCCCGACGGAGACGATTCAGACTGTCCTGGGCGAGCCCCGCTTGTTCGGGGACGATTGCCTGGGCGATGTTCATGTTCACCGCTTCCACGCGCGTGTAGCCGAAAGCAGATTCACCGGCGCGGTTCAGCGAGGTTACATTGCCGTCCAGATCCAGCGTGTAGATGATGTCGTTGGCGTTCTCGAAGAGATCGAGGTAGCGCTGTTTCAGGGCTGCTTCCCGCCGCAGCCACTCGCGGATCTCCGCCGTCTGCTCGCGCACTCTTCGCCGCAGCATGCTCACCCACCCCAGGGCGGCGAGGGCCAGAACGGCCATCCCGCCGAGGGTCGCCAGCGCGTGCCGCATCGTCCACCAGGGAGGAAGGCGCAGCGACAGGATCTCCGCGCCAACCTGCAACTCGCGCTTCTGGATCACCCCGAGATCGGCTTCACAAGCCAGCACGAGTGCTCGCGCCGGGCCGCGGAGCAGGACGGTGGCCAGCGCGGCCGCGCCGAATAAGCTCAGCGCCGCAAGCAGCAAGCGCGCAAAGCCCCCTTCCCGCTTGCCCGGTTGCGAAGCCCTCTTCATGGGGATTCATCCGATAAGCCCGGGAGCTTTTCCAGTTCCGGCTTCACGAACTTCTCGTAACACTCGGGACAGATGCCGTGGCTGAATTGCGCTTCCGAATGGTCGCTCAGGTAACTCTCCAGTTGCTGCCAGTAATTGCGGTCGTTGCGGATTTTCTTGCAGTAGGAGCAAATGGGGACGAGTCCTTGAAGCTGTTTGACGCGGGCCAGGGCGTCTTCCAATTGCCGGACGCGCTCGGCGAGGCTACGCTGTAACTCGACGATGCGCCGGCCGACTTCCAACCGCGCGCGCAGTTCTTCGCGGTCGAAGGGCTTCGTGATGTAATCGTCGGCTCCCGCCTGAAGGCCTTGAATGATGTTTTGCCGGCCCCCGAGGGCAGTCAGCAGGATCACGTAGGTGGGCACCGTCTGGGGACACGCGCAGATGATTCGACAGACCTCCAAGCCATCGCGCTCCGGCATCATCCAGTCCAGAAGGGCGATGTCCGGAGGAAGGCCTTCTTCCAGAATATGCAGCGCCTCGGCGCCGTCAGCCGCGGCGCAAACATCATAGCCCCAACTCTGCAAGGTCGCTTCCAACAGACGACGCGTGACCAGGTCGTCGTCCGCCACGAGCACTTTCATCCTTCTGCCCCCTTCCGGCCACCGGAGCCGCGAGCCGAACTCGCTGGGGGCCTGAGCCCGCGGCTCCGGTGTTTCGCGGGAGACCTGCCTAAGGCGGCACATTGGCCTGAAGTGCCCTGCCCAAACCCTCGAGGGTGTACGGCTTGGTAATGAAAGCCGCCACGCCAGCCTCGCGCGCTTCACGCAGAAGTGGGCTGTTGGTATATCCGGTGGAGAGAATCACTCGGCCCGAAGGATTGAGCGCGCGCAGCCGCCGATAGATTTCCAGCCCGCTCATCTCCGGCAGAATCAGGTCCAGCAACACGCAGTCGATTTCCGCGGCGTGCCCCGCGTAAATCTCCAGCGCGCGCGGTCCCGTGTCAGCGGTGAGCACTCGGTAGCCCAGCTTTCGCAAGCCTTCCTGCACAAACGCCAAGACCATCGGCTCGTCGTCCACCACCAGGACTGTCCCGGTTCCCTGAGCCAGGCCGCGAAGTGGGGCGCGTCCCTCCGGCTTTTCGCGGAGATGGGAAAGGGCAGGCAGGAAGAGTGTGAAGCACGAACCGCGTCCGATCTCGCTTTCCGCGCGCACGAATCCCCCCTGGCTTCTCGCCATCGTGTCCACCATTGCCAGACCCAAACCGGAACCCTTCCCCGCGTCCTTCGTCGTAAAGAAGGGCTCGAAGATATGCGCCAACACCCGGGGCTCAATCCCCACGCCGGTGTCCTGGACCGCCAGCCGCACGTAGGTGCCGGGCGGGCAGTGTGCCGGCCGCGAGGCGTCGTCGGGCCCCAGCAAAACTTGCGACGCTTCGAGCACCAGTGAGCCGCCCTCCGGCATGGCGTCACGAGAGTTCAGGCAGAGATTCAGGATCATCTGCTCCAGTTCCCCGGGACGCGCTTCGACCCAGGGCAAGTCCGGCGCGTGGCGCGTTTCGACGCGGATGCGCCGGTCGAAGGTTTGGGAGACGATCTTGACCACCCGTTGCAGAATCTCATCCGGCCGCTGCGGTTGAGCCGGCGGCACTTCCTGCCGGGTGTAGCCGGACAGTTGACTGATCAGGTCGGCGGCGCGCTCGCCGGACTGCTCAATCATCCGCACGTGCCCTTGCAGGGGATCGTCAGGAACGAGTCCCGTGCGGAGCAATGACGCGAAGCCCAGGATGACTCCCAATAAATTGTTGAAGTCGTGCGCCAACCCCCCGACCAGCCTGCCCAGCGCCGCCAACTTCTGGGCGCGCATCAATTGCTCGCGAAGCTGAGCGCATTCCGCCTCCGCTTTCTTCCGCTCGCCCGGATCTTCGAGCAGGGTAAGAAAGCCGGCGGGACTCTGCCCCGCGTCGCGAACCAGTGACATCGCAGCTAGGAACACGTGCGCTTCGCCAGACCGGTGGAGATACCGTTTTTCAAATACCACCTCTGGCTTTCGCCCTTCCAGGAGCTGGTTGAGTGCCTCCGCGCTGCGCGCGAGGTCCTGCGAGTGAGTGATCGCCGCTTCCGTGCGTCCGCGCAATTCTTCGGGTTCGTAACCGAGCGAATGCGCGAACGCGGCATTGACCTCGCAGAGTTCACCCTGCAGGTTCCCGAGGATCACGCCCACGCGCTGCTGCTCGAAGACCGAGCGGAGGCGCTCCTTGAAGGTGTTGAGTTGCTGCGAGAGTTCCATGCGTTCGAGCGCGAGCGCAACCTGAATCGCAAACTGATCGGCCAGCTTGCGCGTCACCATTCGCAAGCCTCGCGGCGCGGCAAGAACCAGCACGCCCAGCATCCTGTCTTTGGCGCGCAAGGGGACCGCATACTCGGCGAGTGCGCTGGCAGAGCGGCCCGGAAAGCGTGAGTCGCGCGTGCCGGGAGGAAGGTAGAGCGCCTCTGCCTCGCGGGCGACCCATGCCGGCAGCGTGGGCGCATCGAGTGGCTCGACGTCGGCGCTCGCGCCCTGTGGACCGCGATGTGCCACGCGGCGGAGTGTGCGCGCTTCCGTGGCCAGCCGATAGATTGCCGCATAGGCAAGACCCAAACGGTCGCACACGCGCGTCAGGATCGAATCCAGAAGTGTCGCCTGTGCCACGGCATCGGGAGATTCCGCTAGGGCCGCGTTGACTTCCACCAGTAAGCTCAAGGGGTGGCGCGAAGCGGCGCGCGAGGTTTCTCCGGAAGGCGGTGTGGCAAAAGTGCACACGGGCTCCCCCGCCTCAACCCCGGTCGGGGCGTGAGACAACAAACTGTCCGATCCGTGGCGATCCTCGGCCATAGTGTCACCCGCGCAAGGGCCCCCCTATACCTTTTCGGCCGGTTAAGCCAGGAACTTGAACGCAGAAACGCCCCGATCAAGCTTCCACACGGAGTCCAGGGAGATTTGCGGACATCACTGTGCGGTAACACCATTAGCTGTACAGGGTTGGGGTCAACTCGGCGCGGACGGACTGGGCGTAGGCGTCGACTTCGGCGAGCGGGCGAAGCTGGACCTCGGCGTCGAGCAGGACGCGCTGGGAGTGCAGGGCGACCTCGTCGTTCGGGGCGGGCAAGCCTTCGACGACCGCGGTGAGTTCCGCGGGTTCGCGCCGGCGCACGTAGCGCAGCGTGTTGGCGAGCACGTGGGCGATCTCGTTATCGCGCTTCAGCGAGAGCGCGTGGACAAGTTTTGTATGCCCATTGGGCTTGCCCTCGCGCGCAAAAGGCCGATAGCCGAAATCGAAGCAGAAGGGATCGCCCTTCTCGGTCCACTGGCTGGCGGGAACATGTTTTTCGAAGCGCGGCAGGTCGAGCACGCCGTGGCGGCGGAAGGCGTCCGTCAATCGCTGGCGAATGCGCATGCGCGTATCCTGGGGCGGCGGCCCGGCCAGGCGCGCCCCCACGTAGCGCGCGAAGAGCGCCGCCATTTCCGCCTGCGGCTCGTGCAGCAAGCAGGCGTGCGGCGGTGTCACCTGGATGAGGTTCGAGTACGATTCCTGCATTTCGCGCAGGAAATCCTCAAGATGATCTTCGTGTTCTTTGATCTGCTGTTCGAAATGCGGCTGAAGCTCGCGCAGCAGCTCGGTATCGGCCTGGGGATGAAAGCGCTTGATGCGGCGCACGTCGTCCGTGAACAGGCAATCGAGGAATTGCTCTTCCGGGCTGTGGAGGAACAGCCCGATATTGAGGAATTCCTCGCGCGCCAGGTTGGGAACGTAGCGCACCAGGAAGTAGGAACACGGTTTCAGGGGTGTGGCTTCACTCATCTTCTTCGTCCATCCCGTCGCCGCTCAGACCCAGTTCGGAAACGGGTGCAGGCTGCTGTTCTTGGCGTCAATCATCGCCTGGCGGAGCCTGCGTCGCCGTTCATAGATCTTTTCCAGCAGCCGAGCAAGTTCTTCCCGCTCGGGCGCGCACCATTCGTCGGGAATGCCGCGCACGCATTCTTCGAGCCGCGCGGCGTCGAGATTCTCGATCCGGGTAAGAAAGGGTTCGAACGATTCCAGCCCCCTGACCTGCTCGTAAACAAAGCGGCGCGGATAGAGCCCGCGAATGGGGCTGTCGGGAAAATTCCATTCGCCGTCGTTGAAGCAGAAGCCCTGGTCGATGAGCAGCGCGGAATAAGGCGGGCTTCCGCCGCCGGAAGCGCAATAGAAAATCACCTGGCGGCCGTCGCAATTGCACGTCCACTTGTCAAACACGAAAGCGCCCAGAAAGGCTTCGCCCAGGTTGCGCACGCGGCGGAGCAGGCGATCGGGAAGAAAATCGAGCACCACGCTCTCGCCGGGCTCGCCGGGATAGCGCGAGCCGAAGTGCCAGCCCGCGGCGCAGGGTTCGCGGCGGGCGCCCACCTCGAACACCAGCAGGGGATTATCGCGAATCAGTTCGGGCGGGACCTCGACGAAGGCCGGCGCGGCGACGGGAACGCCGACCAGCGACGCCAGCCGGCAGGCGAGCATCTCGTTCGCCAGGACGCGCGCGTGCTGGGGATTATTCTGGAACTTGACGACGT
>JAIQGA010000305.1 GCA_020072925.1 Terriglobia bacterium
CTCGTGAGCTTTGGGAATTGTCGAGTGCTAGACGCGACTCGGCACAACTCGAGACCGCCGGCCCATCGCTGGCGAGCATTCACTTCTATTGATATCCTTCATCCCTTATCCTTATATCCATAGCCATTTACGCTCAAGACTTTTGTTTCCTACCTTGGAGGTTCCATACATGCGCGCAACCTTCGCAGTATTCGCGATCATCCTTCTTCCCCTCGTCGGCACCGCCCAGAGTGAGTCCAGCTACATCCGCGCCGGTTCGGATGGCAAGAGTTGGATAATCGGCAATGGACTGGTCGAGCGCGAAGTCCGGTTTGATCCGAAGGTTGGCCTCTACACTGCCCATTGGAAACACAATGTGACGGGCACGGATTTCATGCAGCGTGCCCAAGCCGCTAGGAATTGGGGACCGGAGTTTTCTTTTGTCGTGGACGGCAAGCAGTTGGCTGGATCGGAGGGGGGCGAATTCGAGCTTACGGGCGCAACAACGGGCCTGCCGGCAACTCCCGGAAAGGTCCTCGTGGTTCGTCTCCGGGCTAAGTCGAAACCACTGGTCGTTTACGTCTACTACAAGGTGTACGACGGCCATCCCGTGATTCGAAAATGGATTGCAATTCAGAACCGCGGGAGCGCGCCCCGGACGCTCACGCATTTGAGCTTCGAGGCGGTCAATGCCGTGCCGGGGCCGCCAGCGGATTTGCAGGTGTCGGGTTTCTACGGCGTCGAGCCGCGCGAGATTTTTTTCACCGGCCGCGTTGAGGACACGGCTATTGTGGAGCGCAACTCGCGCACCGGCGAAGGCCTGGTGGTGATGAACGAGGCGCCGGGTTACATGAAGCGCACGGAAATGAACGGCTGGGGACACGGCATCGCCGTCATGTATGATACCGACCTGTTTCCTTTCGAGCGCCGCCTCGCGCCCGGCGAGACCTTTACGAGCGCAAAGAGTTCCGTGGCGTTTTTCGCGGATGGACGCGGCATGGCCGACCCGCACTGGGTTGTGCCCACCTACACCTCGCGCGTGTTGATGAAGAAAGGCCCCGCGTACCAGCCCCCTTGGATCTACAACACCTGGGAACCCTTCACGCGCGGCATCAATGCGGGGATTGTCCGCGATTTGATTCCCATCGCGGGCCACATGGCGCTCGATATCTTCACCGTCGACGACGGCTGGCAGCAGGACTACGCCGAGAACCGCATCAACACGCAGGCCTTTCCGAACGGATTGGACGAAATCGGCGCGTTGGCGGGCCGGAATAATCAGCGGCTGGGTCTGTGGGTGCCGCTCGCAGCGGTCAGCACGAACGCGGCGGTCTATCGCGAGCACCCCGAATGGCTCTGCCGCGACGCGCAGGGGAAACCGAAGTTTACGGGAACCGCCTCGGGCTCGCAGGCGGTAATGTGTCTTGCCTCGCCTTACAAGGAAGTCGCGGCGAAGCGCCGGGATGCTACGCGCCGGGCCACGAACACGCGAGCTGGGCGGAGTCACTCGAGCGAATCTATGAGGGGATTCAGTTTGTGACCGATCATATTTATCAGCAGCACCCGGACGTGCTGCTCGACCTCACGTTCGAGCTCTGGGGCCAGAAGCACGTGATTGATTACGGTCTGCTGGCCGCCGGCGACCTTGACTGGCTCAGCAACGTGGACGACGAAAGCCCGGAGGCCGCCGGGCCGCGCCAGGCGCGCACGCTGCTCTATCACCGCGCGCTGGCCATCCCCACGGAGACCATGCTCATCGGCAACCTGCACGCGGAGACGCCGCCCATCGAAGAGCGTCTCGCTACGGCGATGGGCTCGGCGCCGCTGTTTCTCGGGGACCTGCGCAAGCTCACGCCCGCCGAACAGGATTGGTACGGCGAGAAAATCCGCTGGTTCAAACAATTCCGCGCGGGGGTCCCAATCAGCGAAGGCTTCTTTCCGCTGGGGAATTGGCAACAGCCCGGCGCCGTCACCTGGGACGGCTTCGCGCGCCTCAGCCGCCAGGGCGAAGGTCTGGTCGTGCTTTTCAAGAACGACGCGCCCATCGCGCAGGTCGAGGTGAAATTGCCGGCGTTTCCGGACGGCTCGTTTCACGTTCGCTCCGTGATGACGAGCCAGACGCTCGGGACGTTCAGCGGTGAGCAATTCCGCCGCGGCATCACGGCGCATTTCCCGGAGGGCCACAAGGTGGAAATTCTGGAAATCCGCAGGTAGGGGCATGCCATGGCATGCCCCCACGTCGGATGCCCCGGATGCGGCGGGCGTAACCTCGCGACATGTCGATGTGAAGCCGCGCTACAGCGAATCGATAAAAACCAGGTAGGACGAAACCCAGAGGTTGGTAGGAATCGAGCCGCGCGGTTGGGCGGTGAGGATGATGTTGAATCCGGCGGCGCCTGCCCCGCCGCGCGAAATCAGGTTCTCGATGGAAACGGCGGGGCCGACCTGCGGTTCGATGAGCGCCAGGGCTTCGAGCACCGGGTAGATAATTTCGCCCGACGGCGACATGGGCGTCTCGAAGCCGTCGCTGACGAACTGCATCTGCGCGTCGATCTCGTAGAAATGCCACGCCAGGCAGGCGCAGAAATTCACCGCCTTCTCGAATTGCGCCAGCATCTTCTCATCGCCGCGCGGCAGGTGCGGGTCGAACACCAGCACCAGGCGGCGTTCGTCCTCGCGCGTGAATTCGCGGACCTTGAGTTGCTGCGCCTTCGCGGTCGCCTTCCAATCCACGTGCCGCGCCGTGTCGCTTTCCTGGTAATCGCGAATGGCGTAGAGGTCGTGGCCACGGCCCTTGAGATAGCTCTCCAGCTCTCCGCCGATGAGGGGCAGGATTTCATAAAATTCCTCGGTCGGCTGGACGTTGGGAAGCACCAGAATTTCCTGCCGGCTGGTGACTTCGTGCGCCTTGCGCAGGAACCCGAAGGGGAACTTGCTGCTGACGCGAAATCCGTCCTGCGTGTAACGCCCGCGACGGGGGAAAGTGAGTTCCACGTGCTGGGTGACATCGGCGCGATGCGGAATGTACGGAAGGTACACGGGCGCATCCAGTATTTGTCGGGGCGGAGGCAAGCCCTTCTTTCGCTTTTTCCTGTCCGCATCGCGCGCCGAGACGGTGACGGAGAAGGAGGGAAATATCCACTTCAGGTTGCGCAGCGTGACGCGGGAAATCATCGGCTGTTCGGCGAAAACGTGGTCGGGAAGAACGAAATCCAGCTCGAGCTGCGAGAGGACAATCTGCGAAAGGATGCCGGAGACGAGAATCCCCGCCAGCAGGCTGGCGAGAATGATGAACAGAAGGTTATTGCCCGTATTCAGGGCCGCGACGGCGATCACCATGATGATAAGAAGGTAGACAACGCCCTCACGGGTGAATTCGTACTCGATCTTGATCATCCAGCGTTCGAGCGCGGTGCGCCGCGCGAGGAACGGCACCACCTTGACGGCCACATAGCCCGCCAGCAACAACGAGATCCCCGCCACCCAGGCCGCCATTTCAATACGGCCCGACTCCCGCAACAATGAGGAATAAAGCGCCATGAAGAAGGAGAGCGTGAGGGCGAAGAGCGCCAGGAAAAAGCGCCGCCACGCGGGCCGGTCGAGGTGCACGATGCGATAGCGCGCCAGCAGCCACAGGTCACGCAGCACGCCGCCGGCGGGGGATTGGGAGATCATGGGCATATGGTTGATTGTAGCGGATGTCGAAGTCGGGACAAAGGAAAGGAGGAAGCGTCCCCTCCAGGGGCTTCCAAATGACTCACCGGGCGCCACCGCGCGCGGCTAAAGTGGTGCCCGGTCCAGCGGGACTATAAACTGGATTCCTTCTAGGTTTTTCGAGTAAAGCCGGGAGTCGTGCGTAACAAAGAGATCCACACCCGCTGCCGCGGCACACGCCAGTTGGATTGAATCGGGTGCCCGAAGGGATCGATCACAGCGCAAAGCGGCGTAGATTTTTGCGGCCCTTGTATCAAAGGCCAGCAGTAGCGACGTGGCGCTTATGGCCGACTCGTATTTTCTGGCCAGTTCATGATCTCCTCGCTCCAACGGCTTGACGAGAATCTCGCCCAAGGTGAGGGCAGAGGTCACAAGCTGATCGCCCCGCTCCAACATAGCGCGCCGCAATTCTCTGGCCCGCCCTGAGAGGCTGCCATAGTCCTCGAACAGATAGATGAACACATTCGTGTCCCAAAAAATGCGGCTCATTCCCAGCCTTCCCGTAGTCGCTGAACGTACTCGTCGGCATGCTCGTCGGCCCACACTTGTTTCCCTGAGCCAACCAGGGCGAGGAGCGGATCTGTTGTTGGAGCGCTGCGAACTGCCTCAGCGCACCACTCGCGGTACCACGCCAGAAGGCCGAGATAGTTATCCGGTATGTCTTCCGGCTTGGGAGTAACCTTCCCACCTTCGCGCGCCGGGTGGTAGGCATCTCCCTTTCGGAAGAGGCGTCGCCTACCAGTCCCCGTTTCGAACAGCATGCGGTAACGTCCCGGATTCGGCGGACGATTGGCAACGCAATGCTGGTCGATGTGAACGTAAACGCCAGGCCGAATAGGGGTGACCTGACCTTCTCTTTCCACGCGCGCGAGTATTTCCTGGATAGTGAAATCCAACCGGGTCGGCTGCTCGTGATGCAATAGCGCTGTAGCTATCCAGACTTCGTCGGCCACTTTGACGTTGGACTTGGTTCCCACTGGCATTTGCGACGCGCCCGTCTTCTGTTTAGTACCGCCCTTTTATACCAGGTATTGATGAATTGTCAAGAAACTTATTTTTTATTGGACAATGGATTATCTCCGACTAATGAAATCGAGCTCTAAGCCATGATTAATAAGTCTTTGCTTATCAATATCTTGAGAATTGTCATTGGCAGGGTCGGATCCGCTGATCAGCCTGCCACGCCGCATCCAAAAGGCGTGGCAAGCCGACAACGACTCGGTCGCTAAGAGCGCCGCAGAATTTTGTCGGCTGGAAGCGGGCGCTAGAGAGGGATTGGCGTTGAATCCATGATCTCGTGCAGGATGGCCTCGGCCTGGTCGGATTTCTTCAGCGTGGAGATGTAGCGCGAGCTGACCACGCAGCGATGCGCGAAGGTGGGCAGGATGAGCCGCTTGATGTCGTCGGGGATGCAGAAGTTCCGGCCTTCCATGAAGGCCAGGGCCTGCGCGGCGCGAAAGAGCGACATGGAGCCGCGCGGGCTGACCCCCAGGCTCAGGTACTCGTGCTGGCGTGTTTTCTCGACGATGGCGAGGATGTAATTCATCAATTCGTCATCGACGCTGATGCGCCGGACGGCGTGCTGAATTTCCACTACTTCCTCCGCGTTCATCACCGGTTCGATTTTCGCCAGCGGCTCGGAATCCGCGAAATTCCGCAGGATTTCCTTTTCACTGGCCGGATTTGGGTAGCCAATGCGCAGGCGCATCAGGAAGCGATCGAGTTGCGATTCCGGCAGCGGGTAAGTACCGTGGTGCTCGATGGGATTCTGCGTGGCCATTACCATGAACGGCTGCGGCAGCTTGTAGGTCCGGTTATCCGCCGTCACCTGGTATTCGTTCATCGCCTCGAGCAGCGCGCTCTGCGTTTTGGGCGTGGTGCGATTGATTTCGTCGGCCAGGACTATGTTGGCGAAAATCGGCCCCTGGCGGAATTCAAACCGCTGCGTCTGCTGGCTGAAGACGCTGATGCCGATCACGTCGGAGGGAAGCATGTCCGAGGTGAACTGGATGCGCTGGAAGGCGCAATTGAACGAGCGCGCCAGGGAATGCGCCAGGGTAGTTTTCCCGACCCCCGGAACATCCTCGATGAGCAGGTGGCCGCGCGCGAACAGTCCCACCAGCGCCAGCTGAATCACTTCGTTCTTGCCGCGGATGACGCTTTGCACGCACTGCTGCACGCGCGTGACGAGTTCCGGGATCGCGCCTGCCAGGTTGTTGACCTCTGCTTTTTCCATCGCTTCCGGCGCGGCCGCCCGGCCCGTCGTGCCTAGACCGAAAGGCCGAAATCTGTTATGTTGAAACTTGTCTCGGGCGGTTAACTCAGCGGTAGAGTGCTATCCTCACACGGTAGAAGTCACAGGTTCGAATCCTGTACCGCCCACCATGTCCGCCCCAAAAAAGATTAACGTTGGCATTTTATCAAAGATTGAATTCTGGCCAAGAACTTTCGCGGCTCCGAAGAATATCGCCGAGAGGAAATGCTCGACTCCGGCGACAATGTAGCATGACGCGCGTTTTCTGAATTTCCGACTGGTCTGATTCCCAGTTAGAGCAAAATTCCCGTGCCCTTGCACATTCCTCACCTCCCGCCCATTCACTGGTTGCCGGTTGGCATTTTCCTGGTCACCCGTTTGGGCCACGACGATCTGCTGGTGCATTTGCTGCTGGCTAGAGCGCACAGGCACCTCGGCGAGGCCGAAAAGGCCCATGCTGAACTATCCCGCTGCCGCTCTCTCATTGCAGAGGGCAAGGCGCCCAGTAACGTGGAGGAGGAGCCATTGTTACAGACTCTCGAGATCGAAGAGGGGCTGATGTCGCCGGGAGACCGATGACTACCCGTGCTGATCCGGGGACCAATCGGGGACTGTAACGGCGATGAATCTCTCCCGGAGTCTCCTCTATCACGGCGGCGGAATGGGAGGCCAAGCGAGGTCTAACTCGGTGACGGTCTAACTCGGTGACAGGTCTAATTCGGTGACGGTCTAATTCGGTGACAGGCTACGTAACCCCCACAGCCTGCCGATGCCAACGGGGGCTCGCTGTTCTCGCGCATTCCGATTCCCGACGGCAGCGGCGAAGCCGAGGTGCGCATGGTGATCGCGCTGGCCACCTCCGGGGGCACCTTCACGGCTTTCGTGCAGGCCACGCCGGATGCGCGCACGGCGGCGGGAGCGGCATCGGGGACATACCTGGCGCTGGAGATGCAGAATCCGCAATTCGACGACGCCGGCCGGTGCCTGGCGAACTTTCTGCTGCTCGAGAGCAGGAGCGGATCGGTGAGCC
>JAIQGA010000306.1 GCA_020072925.1 Terriglobia bacterium
GATTTAGATGTAGGGCTCCGAAGATGACCTTAAAACCGCCCGCGAGGCACAAAGTACATGAACGAACAAATTCCGCTCGGCGTCGCACTGGTATTAGTCGGGAGCATCTTAAACGGTAGCTTTGCGGTTCCCATGAAGCGCGCGTCCTCCTGGCGTTGGGAAAACATCTGGCTGGTTTACTCCGTCGTAGGCATGATTCTTCTCCCCTGGATACTTGCGCTGGTGACCATTCCGCAGTTGGTGGAGGTCTATCACAGTGCGTCCTGGCGAGCTTTGCTGTTGGTCTTGATCTTCGGGTTCGCCTCAGGAACTGGATCGATGCTGTTCGGATTGGGAATCACGCGCCTCGGGTTGGCGTTGGGTTTCGCGATCATCCTGGGGATTAGCGCCTCGCTCGGCTCCTTGCTACCCATGGCCTTCCTGCACTCGGAGCGCCTGCTCAGCCGCGAGGGATACGCTCTTTTCGGCGGGACCCTCCTGGTCATTCTGGGCATTGTATTTTGTGCGATCGCGGGGCAGAGGCGCGAGCGCGAGACGACTGCCCAGACTCCCTCCAAGAACCGCTCCAGCCTCGCCTTGGGATTGATCATCTGCATTGCGTCCGGGACGCTCTCCGCAATGTTCAATTTTGCGTTCATCTCTGGAAAAGAATTACAGGACAATGCTCTTTCCCTGGGAGCGCACCCGACGATGACTGCGTATACCATCTGGTCGCTCGCGCTCACGGCGGGTTTCATCGCCAATGCGGGCTACTGCGTGTACCTGCTACAGAAGAACCGCTCGTGGAGCCTCTATTTCGACGGGCAGGCCTCCATCAAGGATTGGCTGGGCGGGGCTCTGATGGCATTGCTCTGGTTCAGTAGCACGGCCTTTTACGGAATGGGCGCGGCTTGGTTGGGAGCACTGGGTGCGATCATTGGCTGGCCCATCTTCATGGCGATGATCATCGTTACCGCAAACCTTTGGGGAGTTATTACCGGGGAGTGGAAGAAAGCGAGCCGCACCGCGATTGCTTATGCGTGTTCAGGGATAGGCGTCCTCCTGATCGCAATCTACGTGATTTCGCTTGCGGCGAAGCCTGCCTCTTGAAGCCATTGGAAATCACCATCTGACAAGGAGTCAGTCCATTGAATAGCCGAGAGCGAGTCAAGCGCACCATCCAGTTCCAGAACCCCGACCGGGCGCCGATTTCACACGCCGTCCTCCCGGCGGCGCAAATTAAATACGGCCCTGCACTGGACGAGATCCTGACGGAATTCCGCGAGGATTTCGGCTGGGACTACATGCAGGATCTTCCGCGCGAAGAATTTCCCGCCGTCTACAAGCAGGGGAGAAACATCGACGATTTTGGCACCGTCTGGTTCTCCGAGTGGCTGGGGGTGTGCGGCATTCCCATCGAATGGCCTATCCGAGATTTGGGGCACTATGAGGAATTCAAGTGGCCTGAGGATTTCACCGCGGGGCCGCCTTCGGGAAGGCTCTATAGCGGGCATATGATGGGCTACGACGATCGTTGGTACGCGCGCGGCGCCTGGATCACTTACTTTGAGGAACTCCAGCAGTTGCGCGGCATGGAAAACTTCCTGATGGATATTGCCAGCGAGTCAAAGGAATTCTACCGCCTGCTGGACGATCTTCTCGAATTCAACCTGCGATGGATTGGGACAGCCCTCGAGTATGACGGCCTTCACTTCGCCGACGACTGGGGCGGTCAAACCGGATTGATGATCAAGCCGGAAACTTGGCGCCGCATTTTCAAGCCCCGCTACGCGGAAATGTTCCGGCGGGTTCGGGAGCGTGGCATGGACGTCTGGTATCACACCGACGGTCAGGTGCGCGATATCCTGGGCGACATGATGGAGATCGGCGTCCAGGTCATCAATTGCCAGGTGCCCGTAGTCGGTCACGATTGGATTGCGGCCAACCTTCGGGGACGAGTCGCGATCCGCACCGATATCGACCGCCAACGGGTCATGCCGTTTGGGTCACCCGCCGAGGTCAAAGAGGAAGTTCACCGGACGTTCGAAGCCTGTGGCTCGTCGAAAGGCGGCATCGTTGCCTGCGGTGAAATTGGGCCGGACGCGCCGCTCGCAAATATCCGCGCCATGTATGAGGCTTTCCGTACCTATGGGACTTACGCGGCAAGTCCTCCGGGCGAGAGCACAAGTTGAATTGATGGGCCCGAACGGACCCGAACAGTTGACCTCTACCAAGCCAGTTTAAGGCGGGTTCACTATCTTGCACTATCGCCTCGTCGTCCTTCGCCGCTTACAGTGAATTCACTCTAAACGAGGTTTCAGCTAGGGACACCCGTTCTTCACTTATCTGTCGCGGTGAAACTCCTGAATCCAAAATCACCGTTCACACCAGTGGCTCCTTCGATATAAAATCCGATGCCTGGGTTGCCGCTCGTGAAGGTGTTGTCGGTAGCCTGGAGCATCTGCACGCCGTTCTTGTAAGCCGTGATCACGTTTCCAATCATGGTGGCCTTGATCACATCTCCGTCCCCGACGCCGTATTTCGAACCATAGATTATATTCAAGTAGGTAAAACTCCCCAACGCCCCATTCCACCTTACAATTGAGCAATACGCTTTGGGGTCTTTGGAGCATTTGAAATAGATCTCATACCCCGTGGCGTTGTGCGGGGAAAGCGTGCTGCGCAGACGAAGTTCCACCTCTTCGTAGATCTTGCCGTTCTGGTTTACGGTGTGGACCGTAGCCTGGGCTGTCTGGTTTGGTCCCCACCTGCCGGCCAGCAGCGCCGTCGAATCGTCGTATTTCACAGGCACGGATCGGTTCCCGCCGGCTTGTGTCCCAAAGGCAAATCCCGGCGTCATCTGGACGTTGGCCCAATCGAGACCATCCTTCTGGCCGTTGGTCCACTGGCCATCCTCGGAGATAGGGTTCTCCGTGCGGGAGAAGCTGGTGGTGTACGGTCCGTGCAGTCGGGTCAAGGTGCAAGCCGTTGGCAGGATGTTCACACCCATGCTTGCCAAGTACCCGACCAGCAGCGCGATGACTAGCGCCACTGCCCATCGAACCCATGCAAGCTTTCCCTTTGGACCCCTTGTTTCCATGAAGAAGTACCGAGACATACGCCCTCTCTTCGCTTGGCTTCAGAGCCTGAACGATCGAAGCCTTTCGTCCGCTTACATTAGGGCTCCAGGGCCGCGCGGGCCAGAAAGCCTCTGCTGACAGCATGCGGCATGTACATCCTCGCGATCGGCCTGCCGGACCAAGCCAGACTCATTCCAGCACACCAATGCCGCCGCCACCCGCGAGCCAAAGTACCATATCCCTTTGTACGCGACGTCCATGATAAAGAAGCTGGGGGGCGGGAACCGTACTGCCGATAGACTGCCTCCCCTGCTCGGTAAGAGACGCTTATGTTGTTAGCTCGTTTTGAGGCTGATGACCGTATCGTTGGTATCAGGCATCTCAGTCGGCACCTCCAAGGTGACCGCACTCTCAGTTTGCGTAAAGAGCAGCGGCGTTTTTGTTGCCAGGAGCCGAGCCTCTGTGACCCGGGCTTCAAGACCCACTACCTCCAGCTTTCCATTCCTAGGCCAATCAAACACATGTAAATAGAGAGTATCTCCCTTGGCCGTGCTTCTCCCGAAGGTGAGACTTTGCAAGGGACCGTAAGTGGTGCCGTAGATGGAATCCCCGTTGATCTTAAGCCACTCTCCGATCCCACGCAGTCTCTCCTGGAACTCCGGCTGAATGGTCCCTTCCGGAGTGGGCCCAACGTTAAGCAGGAAGTTGCCCCCTTTGCTGGCTACGTCAGCCAGCGTCTGGATCAGGAACTTGGTCGACTTGAAGTTGAGGTCATTTTTGTTGTACGCCCAAGTGTCGTTGATCGTCATACACGTCTCCCAGGGCGTAAACTCCGCGGGCTTGGGAAGCCGGCCTTGAAGCGCGCTGGCCTCCTCGGGGTTTGTGCCGGCGATGCGCACTCCTTTCACTGGAATCCCTTTGGGGACCCATTGCTCCGGCGTCCCAAAGTCGGCGGACACCCCGATCCGATTGTTCACCAGTGTGGCGGGAGAGTGCTCGCAGATCATGCGCACCATGCGGTAGCCATCGTATTTTTCCTGGTGATCCAAGCCATCAAACCAGATCACAGCGGCCGGGCCATAATGCCAGAGCAATTCGCGGACCTGCATGCCCATGTACTCCAAATAAAGCGGCCACTCCGGGCGCGTGGGCTCGCCGTGCCAGTTGTCCTTGACCATTTTGGAAATGTCACGATAGCCGGGATGGTGCATATCCGGAGGCGAATAGTAGAAGCCCAACGGCATGCTGTTTTCCCGACACGCGTCCGCGAGCATTCGAACGACGTCTTTCCTGTAAGGCGTATTACTGATCTTGTAATCGGTGAAGGATGAATCAAACATGCAGAAGCCATCATGATGTTTGGTGGTAAACACCATGTAGCGCTGGCCGGCAGCCTTGGCTAGTTCGATCCACGCGGTGGGGTCAAACTGCACGGGGTTGAACTTCTTATACAGATTCACATACTGCTCTTGAGTGATCCCCCATTTCGATTCGGGGACCATGATCGGCCAGGAAATCTCGACACTCGCAAGCGAGCAAGGCCCCCAATGGATAAACATTCCGAACTTCGCCTCATGCCACCACGCCATTCTGTTCGGCGGCTGCTCCGCCTGCTCCCGATCCGGGTGATTGACTTCCCCCCGACCTGCGGGAGTTCCTGTTGGGTGATGCCCTGCCCGAGGTGCGTCCGAAGAAGAGATATATGACGGAGCAAGGGTTGCGGCAGTCCCGACACCCGCCAGACGAATCATATCCCGGCGATTGAGGCGATTTCCTGGGTGGGATCTCATGATGCTCTGTCCTCCAAGATAGACTTGAGCTCAAGAGTGAATTGGAAGTACTCCGCCGCGCGGAGCAACCAGAAGGGGCCGTCCGCTTAGGTCACAACCTCGACCTCAAGGCCCAGGGAGGCGCCAAGCTGGACCATCGCTTCGGCGTAGTCGCCGTAGACCCAGACGAGGTGGTTGCCGTATTGTGTCTGTTTACGGACAAAGGCCTCGCTATTGCCGCTTTGCGCGGGCTTCACGAAGGCGCCCACCGAGCAGCCGAGATTATCCTTGTCCCATCCGGCGGAATCAACCAGTGTTCCCTTCATGACCAGCACCTGCCGCGCATTGGGGTGCATACGCGCGACGGTGACACGCTTTTCCTGATTCTGCATGAAGTCGACCACTGCCTTGGTTCCCCAACCCGATTCCACAAACCGCCCGAGCTTGTACGGCAGCCCGGGCTGATCGAAACCGTTCATTTTGATTCCCGGCGCGCTGTGGTTGATCTCCACCAGATTGCCTTCCCGCAAGAACATGTTCCCGAGGTGTGAGGACTTGCTTGACACGGACATGAGCAGCCGCATCGCCAGGAGGGCGCCCATGTCCCCTTCGCACGAAGAAGCGATGCCGCGGTCCTTGAAGAGTGTGTGGATCAGGCAGGGAGTAATCTTCCATTTCTCCGGCAGGCGGCTGGCGCAGAACTCGAAGCACTCGATGGTGAAAGCGTTGCAGGCGAGCGACTCCATCAGATTCTCGACGGTCTTTTCGAAAATAAGGCTCCGGACGACGTAATCGCGGTTCAGGTAAGTTTGGACGGAGTTGCGGATCAGTTCATCGGCTTGCACCGAAATCTGGTTGCGGGCAGTGCCGTCGGCGAGTGTGCTCTCCATCGCATCGGCGAGAACCTTGAAGGGGATCATTTTCACCTTCACGCCCAAACGCGCTTCCAGGTCCTGAAGGTCTGTGATGCCGGTCAGTGACGCCACCGACGGGAAACCGCGGTTCGTCGGAAACAGCACCACCGTCTCGCGGAAGATTTTGCGGGCGCGAAGCAGGTCGATCGTGCGGCGCAATTCGTTGTTGTCCTGGACAACCAGCATCTCGTCGTGTTGTGATTTGGCGTAGGCCGCAACGTCCACGGTCCGGCAATTGAGTTCAAAAAGAATCCCAGGCTTCCGGTAACGGTGGACGATATCGAAGGCCGCATTGGAAGAACCGTGCGGGGCAATGAAGAAAGCGTCCGCGCGCTGCGCATCGCGGTCGAGTTCGGCGAAGGAGGCGGCGGGAATGGTGAAATCCTCGTTGAAGATGATCAGCGAGGGCTCAAGGACCTCGGCTCCCGCACCGAATGAGAAACCGCCACTGCGGACCTTCTTGCTCCAGTCGCTATAGTCACGCTGAACGTTCGCCTTTTCCTTCTCCACAGTGACAACGTTGAACCGGCAGGGACCCTCCCAGACACCGGAGTGGATCAGGTTGGTCATGATCGGCTTGACGCGGAGTTTCGCCCCCGGTGAAGGCGCGACGGGGAAAGGCGCCGGTGAACAGGGAGCGCATTGGGGCAACTCTCCGAGCGTTTGAGCAAGAGCCTGCGTGAAAAACGGGCTGGCGGCGACCGCTTTCAGACTGCCCGTTACCAGGTCACGTCGTTTCATGTCAGGTGCTCCTTCCTCTTGGTTTGTACAATATTAATCAAAACTCTCCCCGTCAGCTCACCCATGCGCGGTCAACATAAACCTCAGTTTCCTTGCCGCCTCCTGGCCAGCGCGCGAGGCCGGCGGAGTCTCCCTTCAATTCAGCAGGATCTTGAAGGCGTAGGCAAAATCGCCTGGTTTCTGCGGCGGCAATGTAATCCTGAGTCCTTCGCCGTTATGCTGCCAGGAGAGCTTGGCATCACTGCCCAGCAGAAAGATATTCGCAATTTCTCCCTTCGCAACAAGCGCGTCGTTCGTGTTCAGTGATTTGATAATTATGTCGGTAGTACTTTGCGGCCAGTCGAGGGCGATGGCGTAAAGAGTCTTCCAGCGGCTGGTGAAGCGGATGTCCTGCGCCGTGAAGTCCGGCGTCTTCTCCTCGCCGAACATGCCCGGCTTGATCTGAGTGGGACCTTCTCCGAAACGCTTCCACGGCCGCGTGCCATAAATCGCTTCGCCATTCACGGATAGCCACTTGCCGATGGCGAGCAGGCGCTCCACCACCGGCTCGGGCATCACTCCGTCAGCCCTGGGTGTGATGTCGAGCAGCAGGCTTCCATTCTTGCTGACGATATCCACTAACTCATCAACAACCCGGTCTGCCGATTTGTAACTCTGGTTCTGAACATCGCACCAGGAGTTCCAATCGATCGCGTCGTCAGTCAACCACTTATAGGAAGCCAGTTCGCCCAACCTGCCGCGCTCGATATCGAGTATTCCCACGCCCGGCGGCAAGTCCTTTTCCTTGTAGGTCACGCTGACTTCCTCCTGCCAGCGCTCGGCTTGATTGTAATAGTAGGAGATCACACCGGTGAGGTGACGCTCGTCGAGGAAATTCAGCCGACTGTCAAAGTAAATGAGGCTGGGCTGATATTTATCGATCACTTCCTTCGTTTTTCCTTCCCAGGTATCCTGAAAATCCTGGGGAGGTGGAGGTGTGGGCTTGCCGTAATCAAAGGGGCTTCCCGGTGCCGGCGGCCCGTAGAGTCCGGCGTATTCCGGATCGGAAGCGTCGACCGATCGGTCCATCGTCGGATACCATCCCCAGAGCCACTGATGGTGGAGGGTAGCGATGAATTTCATGCCTTCGTTGCGAATCGCCTTGCTCATCTCACCCACCACGTCGCGACGGGGACCCATGCGGGCGGCGTTCCATTTGTTCACCTTTGAGTCCCACATGGAGAACCCATCGGCGTGCTCAGCCACGGGCCCTGCGAACTTCGCGCCGGCTTTGCGAAACAATTCCGCCCATTCCTCGGGTTTGAATTTCTCCGCGTGAAACATCGGGATAAAGTCCTTGTAGCCGAATTTCGACGGAGGGCCGTAAACAAGGTTGTGAAACTTATTGGCGCGCGAGCCCTCGATGTACATGTTGCGGGAATACCACTCGTTGTCGAAGGCTGGGACCGAGAAGATTCCCCAGTGGAAGTAGATGCCGAACTTGGCGTCGTCAAACCAAGCCGGAGCGGTATGTTTCGCTAGGGAGTCCCAAGTTGGCGCGGAGGCTTGTTGTGCGCGTAAAACGTGGCTAGTCTTGAGCGCTGTCGCTCCCGCGCCTATGGTTCTAAGAAACGTGCGGCGGGTGCATTGTCGGTTCATGGCGCATCATCCTGTAGTTTTTATTCCTCGTCAGTATCCGTGAGGCGCATGCGAACGCTGTTCTTATATCCCGGCTCGAGGCTGAGGGGTTGGGCGAAATTTCCCCAGGCCAGGTCCGGATAGCCCCATAAGTTGTTGATGTTGAACTTTACTCTGCCATCCGGCAGGACCTCAGCGCGGACCGCGGCTGTGCCATCCGATTCTGCGCGGACTCGCAGGTCCGTTCCCGCCAAGATACAGGAGGCGTGCCAAATGCTTTCTTTGAGACTCCGAAAGTCATTGGTGCCGCGGCCGCCAGGGTCTTCTGACCCGTACAAGAAGAAATCTTTAGAGTCTTGCGACCAAGGTCCCTTCGGTTCTCTGCGGTAGGTTTCGACCAGATTACTTGCATTCCTCATCGCCATTCCCTGCGGACGGCCGATGTGATCCGAAGGATAGGCACTCCATAAGGCTTTTCGATCCCACGTGAACCGGTCGATCGAGCTTGGAAGTGTATAAGCGATTCCCAC
>JAIQGA010000013.1 GCA_020072925.1 Terriglobia bacterium
GGTTCCCGCCACCAGCGCATCCGCGAGAATGCTGACGAAATTCGGCGCGCTGGGAATGAAGGCAAAGAATCGCGGGTGATCGAGGGGAACGGCATTCGGCGCCACACGGCTTGTGTACCGCTCGAAGACCTCTTCGAAAGTCGAGGGTTGTTCGGGAAGGGGTTCGCGCAGGAGTTTTTCGGTTTCTTCGCGGTTGAGTTCTTTGCCCAGTGAACATTCCCGCAATGAAGTCAGCCGCGCCACAATCCAATCCACGACGCGATATCCCGCCTGGCGCATGGATTCCGGGTCGAAGTCCAGCGACACCTCGTGGATGCGCGCCGCAAGCTGTTCGAGAGGAATCTCCGTAGACATGAGTTCTCCGTCGTCAGGTGTCTGGTTTGCCACTGACAGGCGTGGTGGCGAAGGCAACTTTGGGTGGCGCTTCCTCAGCGTTGGCCGACTGCGGCGTAGCCCCCCGCGGGCATGACCAGATTTCCCAGTAGCTTCCCCAAGAAGTTGTCCTGGGGAAAGCCCTGGCCAAGATGCTGCCGAAAACCTTCCGCCCAGGTTAATCCTGCCAGTTTGCCGAGGTGCGCGGCGTGGGCCCGCATGGCGTGCACAGGGCCAGGAATATGTTGCTGCTCCTTAAGCCAACCTTGCTGGCTTTCGTGGCACGCCAGCATGGTTTCTTTGCGCTCGATCGTCCCGCTGATGTCAACCAGCAGACCGGCACGAATCTCGTTCCCAAGGATATCGCGGTTCCCGAAGGGCTGCGCGTAATACAAATGCGGCACGGCGCGCACCGCTTTCGCAGGCCGCCGCGCTCCCGTGCGGAAGTTGGGCGCCATCGCGCCAAAGCACGCCGACTGGCACAACCGGCTCGCGGTTTCGTGGTCCGCCATGTAGTCGGAAGGGGAATGCGTGAAGACGAGCGCGGGGTCTACCTTTCGAACCAGTTCCAGCACCTTGCAGAGCGTCCGCCGGTCGTAGAACACCAGCAGGTCTTTTTCACCCAGGCAGGAGTATTCGGCGCTGATGAGCGCTGCGGCGCGCTGCGCCTCCTTCTGCCGCACACGCATGATCTTGGCGGCCGGGAAGATGGAACTGCCGCAGTCGCCCGCGGTCATGGTGGCGATGTGGATGCGCGCGCCGCGATCTGCCAGGTGGGCAAGCGTTCCAGCGCAGAGGAATTCCGCGTCATCAGGATGGGCGAAAAGCGCCAGGACGGTGAGAGGTTCGGTCATCCAGACTCCGGATTCTTAAGCGTGGGCTGGGCGGCCGGCCCTCCGCGCACAATTTATTTTCCGGCGATAGATCCCGAGAGCTGTAGCTTGCCCCAGCGGATTTCTATAGCGCCTTGGTCAGATAACTTGATCGTCAGTGCCTCAACCGGGTCAGCGGTTTCACTTTGCGTAAGCGGGATTTCCGCCAGTTTTGCGCTAGCCTCGTACTGGTTATAAGGCTTGGTGGATACGATCAGCGTCCATTTTCCAGGAGAGTCGAAGCGCGCCAGAAGGATGTGCTTGCCTTTGGGCACAGTCGTCCCGCCAAAGTTCAGAGGCTTGTCGCTTTCGATGGTTGTAGGGGCATCCGCTCCCAAACGCCAGACCTTACCGGCCTGGATCATCTTCAACGGGTCGCGACCTTTCAGGGTCGGCTGGCTGTAGTCAATCGATACATGGGCGCCACCGATGGTGGCCTTGGCTTCGCCACGGTCATTGCCATGGGCCAGCAGCGAGGGGATCAGCGCGAACAGGGCGGTGGCACTCAGACCTATCAAGATTCGACGCAGTTTCGTTTTCATGATTCCTTCCTTTCTCTGACGTTTACGGTGCGGCCAGGCTCCTAATTATTTCGCCTGCAACGTCTTCGAGATCGCCCGCCGCAATTCCTCCGGTTGTACATACCCGATCCAGTGGCTGGTGACAAGGCCTTTCCGGTCGATGAGGAAAAGCGTTGGATAGATCGCGATGCCGCCATACGCTTGGTTGCTCTCGCGGGTCCAGCGAACCACGGGGAAAGTGATGCCCTCTTTCTGGATGTAACCGCGCCGCGCAGCATCGTCATAAGCCAGTCCCAGGAAGTCGTCGGCATTTGCTCCGATCACCTGAAAGCCCTGGCCGGAGAATGTGCGAAACAACTTGACGAGGTCCGGCGCTTCTTTCATACACGGCGGGCAGCCGGTGAACCACACATAGAGCAGCGCGACTTCGCCGTGCAAGGCCGCCGAATTGATTTCGCCGCCATCGAGGCGGGGCAGATTGAAATCCGGTGCCGGCCTGCCCTCCCATCCGCCCAATTGATGCTCCAGGATTTTGCCGAAGCGCTCGTCGCCTTCGATCATCGCCACGTCCACCTTGGTGATTTCGCCGGTCTTGGAATCGCGGCTCAGGAAGCGTGGCACGCGCGGGTCGGATTCCATCACGCGCAATAGGATGTCCGCTCCTGCGGCATTGTGAAGGCTGAATTGCTCGGCGATCTCGTTCAGCCGGGGCGGCCGGCCATAGCGCTTCTGGTATTGCGCTACGAACAGAGGAATCCGGAAGAATGCGCTGTAAAGCTTTTCGAGCGCCCGGCGTTCGTCAGGCTGCGTGAAGACTTTGTTGTAAAGGTCGGTGACCACGAGCGGCTGGCCGGGCTGGAGATGGTCGCGGACGTAGTTCAACACGCGAGTTTCGGCGTCAGGTTGGCCGGTCGCGAGCGTGGGCATGAGGAGGAGACATGCCGCGAGAGCGGTTCGGACTGCGGCGCGACCGTTCACGGTTTTCCTCCTTTCGCGTGCGCCGAGGAGGGCTTACCCTCCGCCTGGCTGAAGCACTGCCAGTGGAATCGCAGCGAGTATTGCATGTATTGGTTCAGGTAACTCCAGCCGTGATTGCCGGGGCGCAGGTAGAACTCGTGCGGAAATCCCGTGGCGATGAGAATTTTGTCGAGAAGTTGTGCTCCTTGTTCGAACCCGTAGCGGTCGTGGTCGCCGCAATCGAAATACATCTTCAAACCTGCGAAATGTTCCGGGTGCTCGGCCAGGGTGAGCGGGCTGTTCGCTTCCCAATCGGCCTCGCTGAGTGGTGAGCCGAAGGGTTCTTGGAGAATTTGCGCGTAGAAACCCCAGCGGCCCTCGGCGGGAAGGGGGCTGGGAAGCTTGGGGAGCAGGACAGCGCTGTGCGCGCTGGCGGAGCCAAAGATATCGGGATGCCGCATCCCCAGGTGCAGCGCACCGTAACCGCCCATGGAACTTCCTGTGATTCCCCGCGTCGCGCGCTCGGCCAGGGTGGGATATTTCTTGTCGATCGCGGGCACAAATTCCTGAATGAAGAAATCCTCGTAGCGCTCGCGGCCGTCGAAGGAATTGACGTAAAACGAGCGTCCCCCGTCGGGCAGGACAACGATAAATTTCCCCAGCTCACCCTTGCTGGTGAGGTCCTCCCAAACTTGCTGGCCGCCGCGGTCGATCCAACTTCGTTCATGCTCGAAAAGGCCATGGAGATAGTAAAGCGTCGGGTAGCGCGTCGCGCCGGAGGCATCATATCCCGGCGGCGTCACCACGCAGTAACTTACGGCATGGCCCAGAATTTTGCTGTCGATCGAGCCACAATCCGCTTTGGCTGCACTTTCGGCCGCATGCCCGGATTGGGGCGATAGCGCCGCGAGGAAAACGGCAAGGCCAGCAAGCGTCATTGCCGCGCCGAGGCACGCCGTCACTCGGCAAGGGCGGGCTTGGGATGGTTGTAGTGAGTGCATGAATCAACGAGGAGGAGTCGTACGTTGATGCTCGGTTTCCACGTAAACGGAAGTCTTCCCGCTCTTCGACGTCGCGCCCACCGCGCCTCCGCCGCCCTGAGTGCCTGCGGCCTGGGCGCCGGTGGTCCCGTAAACTTCTCCGTGGATGTTCTTCTTCTTTTTCGAATCCTTGGATAGCACGACAACTTCGCCGGAGCCCGCGTTCGGACCGGCGGGCTTGAACTCCATGACCGACGATTCGTTCGAGTCTTTGGTTTTCTTCGCTTCGGCGGATTTCTGCGTATCTTCCTTCGCGGCGCTGCGGGCGGTGGCGTCTGTGCTCACGCGCGTGGCATCCACGAGGACAGGCTTCTTCTGCGCCTGTACCGCAGGTTCCTTCCCAGGGCTTGGTGCCTTATCCTCTTGAGCCGCGCCCATCAACGCAAAGAGCAGCGTCATCGCCAAAATGATGAGCGAAGATTTCATCGGCGTTACCCTCATGGTCATCCCTGCAAACCGCGCGCCAGTAAGATTGCCCGTCTTCAGCATTCTGAGGCCGCAGCAGTTGCGAGTCAAGCTCCACGCTGTCTGTAGTGGCGGTCTATGACCGCAGTCGCCCGTAGGGGCACGCCATGGCGTGCCCCTACAACGGAAAGGTTCTACCCGCGCGCGGCCAAGCCTGCCTGACTTTGGATCCCGGGATCGCCGTCCTACACGAAGGTTACACTCAACGCGGCATCGGCTGGTTCCAGAGCAGTTCGATGGTCACGCCACCGTGCGGGTCGGCGTCCATGTAGGCGAACCGCCCTTTGCTCTCGGGCGAGTCCCATCCCCCGATGTTGTGGTCGATCGGCATGGCGCCGAACCCCAGGCTTTGGTAATAATCCGACACCTTCTTCACATCGCGCACCACCAGCGCGTATTGAACGATTTTGTTGAAGGGATATTCGTTCTCGGAGTGGGCGCGAATCGTCGCTGGCGCGTCGGGGTTATAGACAAGTTCGAGTGTAAGCCCGCCTCCGCGCGGCGCGGTGTCGAGATAGGCAAAGCGGCCTTTTCCCTTGGTGCCTTCCCAGGTTCCGAATTGCACCACTTCCACGCCGAGCTTCTTGAAATGCTGGATCTGTTCTTCGAGTCGCGCGGGGCTCGCGACGCCGAAAGCCAGGTGATGAACGCCGTCGCCGTGTTTCTCGAGGAATTCGTTATAGACGCTGCGGCCCTTGACGGGCTGAATCCATTCAATCTCTACGCCGCCAATATTGCCAAAAGCCATCTTCAGGCTCAGCGGCGCCTTCCGGCCGCGATAGTTGGTATCCGGAAATTCCAGGACTCCCGCGCGATTGACGTTCTTGAGCCCGAGCTTTTCCCAGTAGCTGACCGTTTGGTCCAGGTCCTTGACCACCCAGCCGACCTGCACCACGTGTTTGTAGATGGCCATATCCACGCTGGGCTTGGCCACTTCCGCGGGCGCGGCTGCTGCCGCTCCGCCTGCTGTGAGTGTGAGCAGACAAACGAGCATAGTTCGAATCAATTGGATTTGCATCGTGCGCCTCTCATCCTTTCAGCGGCGAGGGGACGTTACCATCGGCATCAAAATTCGGGACGAGGGTTCTCGGGTCAAGGCGCCAGCCAGCGAGCCCCGCAGCTTCCTGCGCGAGCGCGGGAGAAATGGCGAGGCGATTCAGGTTCAGAGTGTTTTGAATCCAGGCCAGGCGCTGTTCTCCGGGTTCCGGGCTGCCCAGCGCGCCCAGGGCAAAATCCAGCGCCTCGCGGTCCGAGGGCAGGTAGATGGGCAGGCGCGGCATGGGCGGGTTCATGGATGCGCGGGCATTTGCGTACATTTTCTGGAGATCGATTTTGCGATACAGACGCTCGTGCATCACGTCGGCCATGCCGATCCCCAGCGCATTCCCGCCGCTTTCCGGTGTTAGATTGCGAACGTAGATCAGCCCGATGGCGGGTGCTTCCCCCGGCTCAAGTTCCACGCCTCGCCCGATAATCTTCGTGTCCATGCCCGTGCCGCTGATGTTCTTGCCCAATTCGTCCACGATGAGCAGGTGCAGTTTGGGGAAGGGAATTCGTGCCACCAGCGGCCGCGCCAGTTTCAGCATTTCTTCCTCAACCTCGGGCATGTCCTGAGCCAGCGCGGCGCGCACCGCGGCGATTTGATGACACTCATTCTCGACCACTGCCAGCCCGCCCAGAATTTTGCCGCTGGCCAGTGCGCGGCCGGCCATGGCGCGAATCGCCTTCTCGAAGCCGAATTTCCAGCTCCAGCGATGGCACTCGCGCGCGCCTTCGGCTTTGCCCATGCCGATGGCGATCATCTTCAGCAGGCCGCTCTCGATTTTTCCGGTGAAGTCCGTGTGCGGCTTCACGCGGTTAATCACCACCACGCCGTCGGACTCCCATGCGTTGCGATCGGCAAATACCTGAAAACCCTCGGGCGTAGCGCCGAGGTTCACAACATCCATCGAACAGCGGAGCTCGACTTCCAGCGCCTCAGAGGTGATGCCGTATTCCTCCAGGATTCTGCGCTGCCCTTCGGCGGTCGAACCGCCGTGACTACCCATGGCGGGAAAAACGAACGGCTTCGCGCCCTGAGCCTTCAGCCAATCGCACACCGCGCGCACAATTTCCTGCAGGCTGGCAATGCCGCGGCTGCCTACGCCCACGGCGATCAAGCGACCCTGGAGTTGGGCCGGCAACAGTTTGGTGGCCGAAAGCACCCCTTGGATTTCGCCGGCCAACTCTCGAATCGCGGGCCTACTTGGCCCGGCGCGTTCCAGGAGGTGAAAATTCGAAAGCGCAATGTGTCCATCGCTATTCATGATCTTCTGCCTAACGTTAGTTCGCAGCTCGTGACTCGTCAAGCCTGACTTGTAGGGGTACGCCATGGCGTGCCCCTACGAGCCGAACCGTCTGCCAGGCCCCATGGCGTGCCCCTACGGGCCGGAACGTCCGCGTGACGCCATCGTCGCGGCCAACTTCATTGCCGCTTTCATGCTGGAAGGGTCGGCCTGGTTTTTGCCCGCGATGTCGAACGCCGTTCCGTGATCGACGGAGGTGCGGATGATGGGCAAGCCCAGCGTGACGTTAACCGTGTGTTCAAAATCCAGCAACTTCATCGGAATGTGGCCTTGATCGTGGTACATCGCCACGACGAGATCGAATTCGCCCCGCACGGCCTTGAAGAACACGGTGTCGGCAGGCAATGGACCCTGGCAGGGGATGCCTTTGGCCTGCGCGGCTTCAACCGCGGGGACGATGAAGTCGCGATCTTCGTTGCCAAACAGTCGGCTTTCGCCCGCGTGCGGATTCAAACCGCACACGGCAATGCGCGGCCGCAGGATGCCCAGGCGAAGCATGGCTTCGCGGCCCAACTCGATGGTGCGCAGAATTTTGCCAGTATCGAGTTCGCATGCTCGTCGCAGCGGGACGTGCGTGGAGACGTGTACGACCCGCAGCCGGTCATTCACCAGCAACATGCGCGGCCCTGGCACGCCGCAAAGCCCGGCGATAAATTCTGTGTGGCCCGTGAACGGCTCGCCGGAGAGCGTGATGGCCTCTTTATTCACCGGCGCGGTTACCATGGCGTCGGCCTGCCGTTCGAGGCAAAGCCGCGTGGCGGCGCGAATGTACTCCAGCGCGGCGCGTCCGCAGGTGGCGTCGACTCGACCCAGCGTGAGGTGCCACGCGTCCAGCCACTTCAGGTTGAGGACACGGGCGTTCGGTGGCAGCGGCGTCTCTGAGTGAGACGGCGGCTGGTACACATCCAGGACCGCGGCGTCTCCGACGATGATCCAATTCGCCCGGCGCGCCACCTCGGGATCGGCCAAGGCCTTCAGGATCACTTCCGGGCCGATGCCCGCCGGATCGCCCAGCGTCACCGCGACGGTTGGAAGCGATTGGTTGGATGCGTTCATCGAGAAACCTTCGGCTGTTGGGCAAGGAACTCAGCCATCACGTTCAGCGCGTCGCGGTCCCCGAAACTTCCGGCCTTGGTCGCGAGGGGCAAGCCCTCGGCCGGTCCGCCCGCCAGTCGCCCCCAGGGAAGGCCCGGCGCGATTTCGCGCTCGAGTCGGATTCCTCGTGCTTCCCAGGCCTCGCAGGCCATGGTCGCCGTCTCCCCGCCCGAAAGGATAACCCCTCGCACGTCGTGCTCGATAAGAACTTTCCGGCATCGCGCCAGACAGCGCCGCAGTTCGCCTTGAAAGGCGACGCGCAATATGACATGCCGGCGCTCCCGCAGGGCGCGACGAATCGGCCAGAGATTCGTCGTGGGCAGATCGAAGACAGCGCAGCGGTGAGTGACCATGAATTGAGTGAGTTGCGCGGCGGTCACAGGCGTGGTTGAGCCCACCACCAGCGCCACCAGGCCGGCCTTCGCGGCGGATTGGGCTTGGCCAAGCGGCGACGCGCGGCGTGCGTAGCGCGTGGCCAAAAGTTGTGCGACCGCTGCTGCCAAGCCCGCCGAGCCGACCATCAGGATTCTCGCCGGATAATCCTCGGCGGCTTGCGCCAGAAGCACGAGGTCTTCTTCAGTTATTGCGTCGACCGTGACCACCGTGGGCGCGGTTTTGGCCGCTTCGTCCAGGCGCGCCGTCAGGGCTCTTGCTCCGCCGATCAAGAACTGCCGGGATATGTGCGCCATGCGCTCGACGCCTTGCTCGCGCAAAAGTGTCGGAAGGTGGCCACGCGCCATGGCGATCCCGTTGATGCGCAAGCGGCCAGCTTCCAGCGTTCGGCCTTGCGCGGGAAACGAAGGCGCGACGAGGGCGAGCGAAGCGCCGGAGGATTCCAGCGCGGTGGCAATCTCGGCGCCCAGATTTCCACGCAGCGTCGAGTCAATCTTCTTGAAGAGGACCGCGCGCCGTTCCTTGTGTAGCGTTTCGCAAGCGTGCAGCACCTTGGCGCGCGCAGCCTCCGGCGGGTCGTTGCGGCTGTTCGTAACCATCACCGCGATCTCCGCGGCCTCCTCACCGACGCCCACCCGCACCAACGCCGAGAAGCCGCGTTCGGCGAACTGTACGCCTGCATCACAGGCGCCGGTGAGGTCGTCAGCGATCATGCCGCACCGTACCCCTCGGTCGCTGGCACAGGAAACATCGGGCTGCGTGCCTAAGAGCATGCACAACTCCGCGCGGCCATCCGATTGCGCCGCGCTCTGAGTTTGTAGCAGACCCCGACGTGCGTCGCAAGTGGCGGCGCCTTGGAGGGCGCCAGCTTGCAGGCGCTTTACCTAAAGTGGCGGCGGTATGGAGTGCAGGAGTCCAGCAAGCACTGCTTGACCTTGCTCCCGCTCTTTCTTCTGCCGAAGCTTGGTTCGGCAGAGACAACGGCGGCCCCGTCCCTGCCGGGGCCGGGACGAGCCGCCGCAGTCCGAAACACTCCCGAGGATTGCGCGGCAGAACGTTTTCGTTTACAGTCCCCGTACGCTTGGCGCTGGTGAAGTACAATCCAAGGTGACAGGCGGAGATTCAGTCGGCTAGGAGAGTGACCTGTGGCGCTGACCAAGCAGCTTACCGTGATGTTGGAGAACCGGCGCGGCGCGCTGGCGGAACTGTGCTCGAAGTTGGCGGAAAAGGCCGTGAATATCCTCGGGCTGATGGTGCCGGACCAGCCGGGCGTCGCACCCATCCGCCTGGCCGTTGACAGCCACGACGCGGCAAAAAAGGTGCTCGATGCCATGGGCGTCAAGTACATTGAGGAAGACGTCGTCGCGGTAAGTGTCTCGGACCGCCCCGGGGCACTGGGAAAACTGACGCGCAAACTCGCCGACCATAATCTCGACGTGAAATACTGCTACGGCAGCATCGTGAAAGGCGTGGGGAAGGCCACGATAGTCCTTGCGGTGTCGGATGTGCAGGCCGCGGCGAAGCTGCTGAAGTGAGTCGGGAGCGGGAACTCCGCGGACACTCCCTGACCTTGCTTTTGCTATCGTTGCAGCGCAGATATCACTGACCTTCGGTCCACTACCCTTGACAAAAGAAGGCTGGATTCCCGCCTGCTCGGGAATGACCGCGCGGGGGCGATGCTGCCATCAGTATTTGGCGGCAACTGTCCGCCAGAGGCGGCGGCGAGGGCGCGCGCTCACCACGAGCCTCCATACGTATGTTGCGTCGTGCACCCTCGCGCGGCGCGGCGATGTTCTCTGTTTTCCCACACTTGGCCCGACCTTGCGTAGCACACCTTCCGTGCAACAAATGCCCAACCACTCGACTCGATCCTGGTAACCGGCATGCTTCTCTCCGGATTGCAGGAGGGACACGTCTGTGCAGAAGACAACTTGGATCCGAATGGGAATCACCTTGGGCGCTGCAGGGGTTCTGGCGTGGCGGCTGCCTCCGGTGCGGCTGATTGCGGAGTTTCGCCAGCTTGATGTGATGCAACTGCTCCCCGCGGCCTCTTGCGTCCTGGCGATGCTGGCGGTGCGCGCCTACAAATGGCACGCCTTGCTCAGCCATGGCGAGCCGGGCGCGCGCGCCGAGGATTCGCTTCGTTCGCTTCTGGGGGGCTTTGCGCTCGCCCTGGCGATCCCTGGCCGCTTAGGCGAATTCGGGCGTTGCCTGTTCACGCCGCCGGGCCAGCGGCATCGCGCCCTTCTGTTGAACGCCCTCGATCGCTTGCTGGACATGTGGGCGCTACTCACGGTCGGCGTCGCCAGCCTCTTCGTAGTGGTGCGATTCCCCGCGGCGATTTTTGGCGTGGGCGTGTGGCTGGCAGCGATGCCTTTGCTGGTGGGATTGCCCGCGCTGCTGGCGACATTCGTTAACCTTCCGCCCTGGCCAGAGGGCCTGCGCGCGCGCCTCGCCGCGGCCACTTCTCAAATCGTCGCCATGCGCGTTCGACGCTTTGCGGTGCTCTCTGTGGCCTCGACGGCGCTTGACCTGATGCTCTTCTATTTCCTCCTGCGGGCCTTTTATCCCGTCGGATTCGACGCGGCGCTGGCGACTTTTCCCTGGATTGTGATTGCAGGCGGGCTGCCTCTTTCGATCAACGGCTTCGGAGTGCGCGAAGGCGTGGCGGCGCTGCTGCTCGCGCGCTATGGCCTGTCGCCTGCCGCGGCGGCGGATGTGGGGTTGCTGCTCTTTACCTTCAGTTGCTTACTGCCGGCCGTTGCGGGCGGCATTTGGCTTTTGGCCAGCGGCTCGTCGGCTCATGGCCAATGGCCGAGCGAACTGGAAACAATCGGCAAAGGTATCTGGAATTCGCTGCGCCCGGCTGCCACGCGGCCCGCCAACGCGCTGTAGCGGCGATGTCCTCATCGCCGCCCGCCGCAAGCGGCGAATGCCAGTAAGGGCACGCCATGGCGTGCCCCTACGAGCGATGGGGACACCGCCGCTACAGGGTTTCGGCGGTCATAGACCGCCGCACAGTTGCAGGTCTGCAATCCTCAATCGAAAATCATCAATGCGCAATCATCACCGGTCATCCCCGCGAAAGCGGGGAGCCACTCTACAAGGCTATTTCGACAAAGCTTCGAGTAACTGGCTCTCGATTCTCCGGAACGGCTCGGGCGTGCGCACATATTCTGTCAGAGATGTAATCGCAGCCTTGGCCAGCCCGTCGGCCTCGGCGGGATTCTTCTTGTGCAAGGCCCGCAGCATCTCATAGTCCTCGATGCCGGCTCGCATGGTTTCCAGCCGAACCGAGCTGAACACGGACTTGCGCGCGCGGTCGGGATAAACGATGAAGGCGTCTCCGGAGGGGAGCAACTCCGTATTATCGTCAATCACCGGCTGCGTATCGTTCATGGGTTCGGGCGACCAGTAATTCCAGCCCCAGTGGAGGTATCCGGTTAAGTTATAACGGAAATTGAGCCAGTGCAGCAGGCGGACTTTCAAGAGCGGATAATCCATCAGCCGGTTCAAGTACCGGCCGTTGGGAAACAGGCAGGTGTAAAACCACACGGGGTGCCCCGACTGAATCCTTTCCTCGATCAAATTCATCTGATCGTCGAATCGCCCCAGGAGAGGCACCCACACATCGCAGTTCTTGCGCAATTCCGTGGGCATGTGCGCGGCGTCCACGGCGTCCATGGTGGGAACGCCCGGCAGGCAGCGATAAACGATTTCCGCGAAGCGCGCGTAATAGGGCGGCTCCTCGCCGTGCGCTTCATCCAGGATGTGCTGGAAGTAAATGGACTTCCATTTCTTCTCTTCCAGGTGGGCGTTGAGCGCCGTGAGGAATACGGTGAGGAAGTGCGCGACGCGCGGGTCGTCCGGCGACACGGTCAGCCCGCGCGCCTTTCCATCCTCGATCACCACGATGTCAGTTTCCAGCCCGGCGTCGTAACTTCCCGCCCGGCCCAGCAGGTGGCTGCCCTCGATGTAACCGATGACGCCCGCGCGCTGGAAAGTCTCCACCCAGCGGTCGAAGTTTGAAAAATCGTAGGCAAGCTCGTCCTGTACCACTTGTGGCTTGATCAGGTTCATCAAGGGCGTGATCACCATGTTCTGGCGGTGGTCGGCCATGACCCGCGCCACGTTCTCGACCAGTGTCCACCACTCGGGAGAGAACTGCTCGAGGCCATAGAATTGCTTGGAAGCCTTTGCGCCCAGCGTGAACCAGTTGGTGACCGTCAGGGAGCGCGCGCTGGGCACGACGGCGGCAAGCACTTTGACGCGGAAGCGGCGCTGCGCCAGAACGCGGTCGCCCTCCTTGACCACTATCGTTCCGTCATACCTGCCGGGCACCGCTTCCGCCGGCACCGCGACCGTTACCCAGAGGGTCTGCGTCCGCCGCGCCGGAACGTCCACGGGAAAATCCAAAAGCGGGTCCGGGTACCAACCGGGCGTCTCGCCAATCAATTCCTCCGGCGGGGTATCCTTGGTATGCGACCCCACCACCACGTAGCCCACGGGGTGAACCGTCACGCTACGGATAACGCCTTGCTTCAATCCCTTGAGCGGCTCGACTACCGCTGACACGCCCTTGAGCGGGCGAGCCGAACGCAGCGCCAGTTGAATCGCCACATGCTGATTGCGCGCCGCCGGAATTTCCGGGATCGATTGCCCGGTTTCCCTCGCCATGTCCGCAGGGAAGACCTTCGTCAGGGAATCCACAAACCAGGTCTCAACGCCCGATGAATCCGCGCCGCTCGCGAGGGTGCACAACAGGAAACCTGCAAACCCGGTCAAAAGAACTCGACGAAACATTGTTGCCCCCTTCATCGCCACGTTTCCGCGGAACGTCACCATCGCTGATTCGCCTTCATACTTGAAATCCGCTGGGACTTCGCTTTGGTGAACATGAGACGCCCCTTCGGGGCGTCTCTACTCCTCGCGAGGGAAACGAGTGCGCGGATGGTAAAGCACGGGGCGAGGGAATGCAAGCAGAAGGCAGAACCTCACTCCCAGAGTCACGAACAGGGGGGCGAGGAACTGTCAATCGTTGACTGTCGGCAGTGAACCGCTTTTGCTGATTTCAATGCGTGAAGATGAGGAAATACTGATAGGCTAGAAACCTGTATTCCTTGAGGAGGTGGAACCCCGCAGGCTCAGCTTCCGCGATCATTTTCTTCTTGGCAATCGTCATTTCGAGGGGTGGGCCGAGGGGGAGAGGCCGCTTGTGGAAATCGATGTTGACGAACCGCCCGCCGGGCTTGAGCGCCCGCGCCAGCATCGGGAAATACTCCTGGCGATCCGCGATGTGGTGCAGCGTATCGCAGAAGAAGATGAGATCGACAGAGCCGGCCGGCAGCTTGGGATCATGCGGGTCGGCGCGGACCGGGATGACGTTGTCGAGGTGTTCCTGCTCCGCTCGGCGACGGATATATTCGAGCATGCCGGGATCGATGTCCACGGCATACACCTTGCCCGTTGGTCCCACGGCGCGGGCAAAGCGCACAGTGAAGTAGCCCGAACCCGCGCCAATGTCGGCCACGGTTTCGCCGGGCTTCAGGCCCAGCGTCCGCAGCACGCGCTCCGGCTGCTGCCACTTGTCGCGGCCGGGATCTTCCAGGGCCTTGATATACGCTTTTGTGGATTCAGGGGGATGATGCTGGTGTTCGACCTGCGCCGCGGACGTGAGGACGAACCCGGGGAAGAGGGCGATGAGAAGAAGCGCCCAAGCTCTGGAAAGACTACGGAAGGTATTGCACGCCATAGAATCGGCCCGTGGTCCCCTCGGCAGCCCAGACGATCGTACCTTCGGTCTCGACGGGCGCCTGGTATTCCGCGAAGGGCAGCGTCATGAAAACCTTATCGCCGACCTGAAAGCGCTGTGTGCTCACAAAACACAGACCGGACTTGGACACGTCGCGGGTCTGAGCAATGTCGACGACTCCCCAGGCGCTGCGCACGCGCAACCGCATCACCAGTTTCAGACGGCGCACCTTGCGCTTGTCCTGGCCGGGGGCGGGCGTCATGGGCTTTCCGGCGGCAATCATTTCCGCCGTGAGCGGCTGGTCGCTGGGCTTCCAGCGCGTGGTTTCGTTGCAGCGCTCGCAATGGCGGGAGATCAGCCCCGCGGCCAGGAGCACGTCATACTCGATGCTGGAAAGCGTGGTTTGCGCGGCGCGCTTGCACGCGGCGCATTCGATCAGGACCTTCGGCTGTAGGCCTTCGGCCGGGGGCACGAATGCGACACCCCAAATCCCACTATCCTGGTTGAGGGCTTCGACGCCCCACTCGCGGCGTGAGCCCGAGGGCTGAAAGCCGCCCACCACGCGGAATTCCTCTTCGATGCCGTTGTCCAGATTCTTGACGAGCACGATGTCGTCGGGCAGAAGCGAGTGGCTCAAGCTGATGCGCGCGCCCTGCTGGTTGAAGCTGACGGTGATGGTTTCCTCGCCGAAGGCAACGCCGTGGGCGTCATTCCCGATGACGCGGATGCGGACAGGAGCTGCGATGCGATCACTACGGCGTCGGGTCGGAATCGCAGTTTCCATGGCCAGTTCGCAAGAAGCCCGTGCGACCGCCACTGGTTCCTTCTCACCGAGGCCCAGGAACTGTCCAGCTCGGCCGGTTTCTTATCGGAGGAAGGTCAGGCTCGCAGACGCGGCGCTGCGTCTTGTGCTACTTTGCCTTCTCACGCGTTGCCGCTTCTGCCGAGGCTTGGAAGGTAATCTATTCCGGGCGGCAAGTCAACCCTGAGGCCTCGGCGCGAACCTCGTTGCAATCTATGCTGATCGCGCCGCTCTCTGGGCCGTGGGCCCTCAACGGGTTTAGCGGCGCGGCACAAATCAGGTCCGGCGGAGAAAGGGCCTCAAGCTTCCGGAGTCGCGGCGGGTTTCTTCTTTGCCTTCGACTCACGCGGCGCACCCGAGTCCGCAGCGGGCGCCTTATCCAACTCCTTGAGCGCTGTCTCTTCGTCGTTCGCAATCACGAAGAACTGCGCCAGCTTGACGTCGTCGAGGATGCGGCGGACGTGGGGATTGATTTCGGTAAGGACCATCTGCGCGCCGGCATGTTCGACCGTTACACGAGCTCCCGCCAGAAAGCCGAGCCCCGTGGAGTCGATGTAAGGCACCTCGCCGAAATTCAGCACCAGCTTGCGAGTGCCGGCTTCGATGAGCTCTGCCACCTTCTGCCGCAGGTACGGACCATCGCCTCCTGCCAGGAACCTCCCGGACAGGCTGACGATGGCGACATTATCCTTGAATCGCACGGCAATTCTCACGATCCCACCTCACTGCCAGGGATGCCTGCTGATGTAACGTGCGCGCTTACTGACGAGCCGCCCGCGGGGCGGCGCCCCCAAGATGCTTTTCCGATTCCAGGCCGGAGCCCGCGATATCGGGTGGATAGTCATCCTACGAAAGGCCTGGAAGTGTTGTCAAGTCACCCGGCATAACTATCGAAGAACACGCGGGAATTCGCGCCGGGTCTCTGGCAGGAAGTGCCGCGAGGGATCAAGCGGCCCGAGTATCGGCCTGCCACGCGGGGATTACGAGGAGTTTCATCTCACATTCGTTGTCGAGACTGCTGGTAATTCGGAACCCCATTTTCTGATACAAGCCCAGAGCGGCCTTGTTCGAGAGTTCTGTACTAATATATAGTTCTGCGAAGCCCGCCTGCCGGGCCCACTCGACCGCCAAGCGCGAAAGCGCCGTCCCCACTCCCTGGCGTCGAAAGTCCTGGTGAATGAAGATTGTGTACTCGACCGACGCCTCCGAAATGGGGCAAAGAATGGCGTGCGCCACGACACGCTCGCCCTCCACGGCCATTAGCGCGCGCGCCTTGTCATGCAGTCGCGCCAGCCAGTGGGCAATGCGGCGAAGTTCCCTGGGCGGCAGGCCTTGGGCTACTCCCTTAGGCTCGAAGCTCTTGTACATTTGGACCAAGGCTCCAAAGTCCGCCAGTTCGGATTTTCGGACCGTGAAGTCGCGGCCCCCGATACTGCGAATCGGCACCGGAATGAAGGGCGTCTCGAAATCGTCTGACATAGCAGGCCCATCATTTTGAGGGCACGATAATTGCCAAGCGCGTCGATGCCCTTTCGTCGTTGGACGAGCGGAAAAACGACATTGCGTCCGCTCTGGCGGCCGTTTTGTCCGTGACCAGCCCGCTTCAGGGCGCTTCGCCAGACAATTCAGCGCAGATTGAGCGAAATGCCACACCCTAACGCCAGGCTCAATGCCGCTCGACCCGAGGCATGCCGGTCCCCCCAACCGCGAACCCAGGTTTGGCACGTTCATCTTCACTGAACGATCCATACATCGCAATTCCCTTCGGAAATGCCGCAGGTCCGAAAAGCCGGACCTGCGCTACTTACCCTCAATTAGGTTCACCAGCCCGTGCGTGACGGCGCCGGCGATGTCTGGCCCGGCGGAATTGATTTCGCCGTACCAGCGGTTCTTCCTGTTCAGGAGCCAAGGCGGCTGGTCGTCCCACTCGGCTTTCGGAATGATGTAGCCCAGCTCGTCGTTCGCGAGGCCAAAGATGAACTGATATCGGCTCTTCAGGTGTTCGCGAATCGCGGGCTCGAACGGCGCGTCGGGGAAGTCCGCGCCCGGAAAGCGCGTGACGCCACCGTTCACCAGCTCGGGATAAATCTCGCCGGGCACCGTGGCGATTTCCGCGACGATCTTCCCTTGGCTCCGAAACGCCACGTAATCCAATTCCGTTTGCACGTCCTGGCCGGTGGCGTATTTCAGTTTTCCGTACCCCGGGAATTCCTTCTCAGCGATCGTGGCAACGGGTTTGTCGTCCGTGAAGAGCGATTTGCGACCCTTGTATATTCCGAAAGCGCCGCCCACGCGGAAGTGGTCGTTGTGCATAGGCGGATAGACCACCGCTTTGCGGATGACCACGGAATCCGGCTCGACAACTTCGCCGCTCTTCAGCGCTCGTTCTACAAGCATGCCCAAGGCATTCCCGACCAACTCCGCCTTGCGCCAGGTATCGTCCCGAGCCACTTCGCCGGTCTCGGGGTCTTGCAGCGCCACGTCATTGCCGAGCGTGGAGAGCAGGCCGCCAATCGAGCCATTGAAGAACACCGCCGTACCGCCTCCGTGATCTTCCACGTACTGGCAGAGCCAGTGCGGATAATCGGCGGTGATCTCGGTGTTTTTGCCGCCGAGGGTTTCGGGATGGTCGCTCCAGTTGATGAGCGTGGCGATGGGCGCGCCGCCTGGGGCATCGAGGCGCATTACAAACAAGTACGGGTCTTTCACGTAAGGCGGGCGGCCATCGGATTGGAGCAGGGCCAGCAGTGGATGGTCGTCGCGCGCCAGGGTGAGGCGCGCGTTCTGCATGGCGTGGATGGCCTGCGCCGCGGTCGTCGCGATGCGCTCGTCGAGCCAGTCCATGTAGTGCTCGTCCATGCCCGATTGGAATGGCGTCGGCCCCCAGAGGCCCATGGTGTCCGGCCCCTCGTGGACGTGCGTTGAGGCGACGATCAGGTGCGCAAGTTCCGGCGCCTGCGCTTTCACTTTCTCGCGAATCTTCAGCACATCGTCATAGAAGAGCCCAATCAAGTCCACGGAGCACATGGCGAGCGTCTGCTGGCCTACGCCCAGTGCCAGGCAGCGCACGTAGAGATCATCATGAACGCCCGTCGCGACGCGGTTGTTGCCAAAGCCCGCCATGTAGACGCTGCCGGCCTTCACGTCCGGCGTGATCGCCGCCTTGGCGGCGCCGGCGCGGAGGTCCGCCCCCATGGCGCTCGTTGCACTCCAAAGTAAGAACAGCAGAATTCCGATCAGGCGCTTTTTCATGGGTGTTTTGCTCCTTCGAGGTCGAAGAAATATGCCCCCAATTTGGGTGCTTTTGGCCGGGGTAATGGGTAGATCTCCTGCCACCCGATCCCAAGGGATGGGATTGGCATCGACATGGATTTTTCCTCATGTGAGCCAGGGCGCGATTGCGGTACAATGCACCCGCTGACCTTGGCACCCGGCCAATGCCCAGCAGGGTTAGTGGTCGAGGTGCGGGCCGACCAGACTCCAGGTGATCGTCCGGGAGGTGGAACATGGCAGCTCCTCTCAGATCTCTATTCAAGGCCCTGACAAGGCGCGGGCGGGGCCAACGCGTGCTCATGCATGCTCCTCTTTCCTACCGGCGCGTCGGTAACGGTGAGTGGCGTCGGGGAAAAAGTGAAAACGTCAGCAGCTCGGGCATCCTCTTCCAAGCGGAGCACCCGGAAACCGTAGGCACGCCGGTCGATATCAGGTTCAATGAACCGCTGGAAACCGGTGATGAGGCCGGCATTCTGGAGTCCTGCCGTGGCGAGATCGTGCGGGCCCTGGAGGTTCCCGGCACCGATCAAATCCTTATGCTGGCGGCCAAGCTCTCACAGTTCCAATTCAAGCCACGTCCAGCCTTTGATGTTCGGGCGGCCATCGGGGAAGATCGCGGCCCCTTGGAAACCCGGCTCCGCCGCTGAGAATGTCCCCGACCGTTCGGGCCTCGAATTACGTCTCTAGAATCCCGTCAAGAACAATGCTTGTGCGGTTCCGAGACCCCCGGAATCCTGCGCAGCTTCACGCGCGCCGGGCGCCCCGCTGAGAGCGCGGGACTCCTGCGCGTCATCGGCATTGAACAAGAGTGCGACAAGGCTGGAGTCGGAGGTGTCGCGCAGAAGTAGTTGCAGGCGGGCTTCTCGCTGTGCCTCAGCGTGTGAGGCGAGGACCGCGTGCATTTCACGAAGTCGGCGACCCGGTGCTTGACGAGCAGGTGGACTATACCCGCTCCCTTCCTCTCGGAGCGTGGGAGGGAGGCTAGCGTCGTGCGAGCCCGGACCTCAGGTGTGCGCTTCAATGGCGTTGACCACCGTCTTCAGCGCTTTGACGCGCGCCCACCACTTCCAATTCCCTTCGATGATGGTCCAGGGCGCGAAGTCGGTATGCGTCTTCTCAAACATATCTTCCAGCGCGGCGATGTACTGGTCCCATTTCTCGCGGTTCCGCCAGTCCTCTTCGGTGAGTTTCCAGTTCTTCCAGGGGTCTTTCTCGCGCTTCTTGAAGCGATCGAGCTGCTCTTTCTTGGAGATGTGAATCCAGAATTTCACCAGGATCAGGCCGTCGTCCGTGAGCGTTCTCTCGAACTCATTGATTTCTTTGAAGGCGCGCTGCCAATCTTCCTTCTTGGCGAATTTCTCGACGCGCTCGACCAGCACGCGGCCGTACCACGTACGGTCGAAAATGCCGATGCGGCCGCGGGGCGGCAGGCGCAGCCAGAAGCGCCGCAACCAGTGGTGGGTTTTTTCGCCCGCGCTGGGCGCGCCGATGGGATGCACCTCGTACCCGCGGGGATCGAGGGATTCCGTGAGCCGCTTGATATTGCCTCCCTTTCCCGCCGCGTCGCAGCCTTCGTACGCCACACAGACCGCGATCCCTTTCTCAATGATCTTGCGCTGCAGCTTCAGCAGCTTGAACTGATATTCCTCCAGAAGTTCTTCATACTCCTCTTTCGATTCCAGCTTCCTGTCAAGGTCGAGCTTGTCCAGAAATCCCATGCCGCCACCTCCCATGAATCAGTTTTCTGCTCCGGGACTCAGCCGCATTCCGGGGCCGGACTCGGCATTTCACGATGATCGTGAAGTGGTTACCCAGAACCACCCGTTGCTGGGCGCGGATTCTACCAGAAGGGTTGAGAGGCCGCAAAAGAATTCCGGCAGCCTGCCCGCGCCGACGACTCCACCCGGAGGGGGTTGGCTGCCAGGATTAATGTAGTGTAAACTCGCCTCCACCAAGGCCAGCGTGGGTAAATCCGGTCTCATGTAGCGTAGCAATGGCAAGCCTGCTGATGGGTTCACAAAACGGTGGGGGAGTACTTCTTTCCGTCGTCTTCCTGGGAGTGGGACTCTTTGTCTTTTTCAAAGGCTTTTTCGTGTATCGCCGCTATCGCTTACTCGCTGACCTGCCCATGATGCCCATCCGCAGTGTGGCAATGGGCCTGGTGGAAGTGCAAGGTGGCGCTGTGCCCGATAGGACCATCCTGAGTCCGATCACACGCACGTCGTGCTTGTACTTCAAGGTTGAGATCCAGGCGGTGGAGAAAGAGAAGGGCGGGCATACCAACATGGCCCGCGTCGGCACGGACACCGGCTGGGCGAGATTTTACCTCCAGGACGATACCGGGAAGATTCTCGTGGATCCCGAGGGGGCCGACCTGCACCTGGTAAGTACCGTTCACCGCGAAACTTCGCCCACCCCGGAACAAAACCCAGCCTCCCCGCCAGACTCCCCGTCTCCGGGGACACCCTCCGACCAGGAGTTGAACCGTTATGGCGCCGCGTTCCAGGCGCGGCAGCGCCGTTGGCCACTTCTCCAGGTGCTGAAGAAGTTGTGGATTTCGGCCTTTTACAACCGTGGCGGCGTTTACCGGCCTACGGGAGCTTACAGGTTTACCGAATCCTGCCTGCTCCCCTACAAAACTTATGTGATCGCTGGGAATTGCACGACAAACCCCCAACCCCGGGACGAGCACGACCGCAATCTCATCCAGAGGGACAGGAAGCGGAGTCCCCTCTTACTGATCAGGGAAGGAACCGAAAAGCAGGTCGAGTCGACTCTTCGCTACATGTCGGGTTGCGCGATCTATGGAGGCGCGATTCTCGCCCTCTTCAGCCTCGCCGATCTGCTTTATCTCCTGGGCTTGTTGCGTCTTCCCTGGAAGTGAGCACGCGGACGGCAATCAGTAACAGGCAAGCCAGATACGTCGGCAGGCGGCGAAAACACGCCCGGCAAAGCGTAACGGTGGTGAAGCCGTTACGCTTTGTGGGCAGGGAACTCGTGTGAGCGAGGCAGAGAAGCTACTTGTGGCCGCCGGCGTCGTGCTGGGGCGCGGCCTTGGCGCGCTGATCGCGCAGGACGGCTTTGCGGCTGAGCCGGATCTTATTCCCCTCGATCGAGATGACTTTCACCAGGAGTTGGTCGCCCTCCTTCAATTCATCGCGGATGTCGCGGATGCGGTGCTCGGCGACCTCGCTGATGTGGAGCAGCCCATCCGTCCCGGGAAAGATTTCCACGAACGCGCCAAAATCCGCCAGGCGCACCACCTTGCCGAGATAGGTCTTGCCCAATTCCGCCTCGGCCATCAGGTCCTTGATCATCTTCAAGGCTTTGCTGGCAGCGCCTTCGTCCACCGCCGAAACATTTACAGTGCCGTCTTCCTCGACGTCGATCTTGGCGCCGCTTTGCTCGGTGATGCCGCGGATTACCTTGCCGCCCGGTCCGATCAGTTCGCCGATCTTCTCGCGGTTGATGCGGATGGTAAAGATGCGGGGAGCGAACTCGGAGATGTTCTTGCGCGCCTCGGGAAGCGTGGCCAGCATTTTCTCCAGAATGTGCAGGCGCGCTCCCTTGGCCTGGGCGAGCGCTTCGGACATGATCTGGGCGGTGATGCCGCTGACCTTGATATCCATCTGGAGCGCGGTGATGCCCGTTTGGGTGCCCGCGACCTTGAAGTCCATGTCGCCGTAATGGTCTTCGGCGCCGGCGATATCGGTGAGGATGGCGTACTGGTCGCCTTCCTTGACCAGCCCCATGGCGATGCCCGCCACGGGCGCCTTGATGGGTACGCCCGCGTCCATCAACGCCAGCGTGCCTCCGCAGACGGTGGCCATGGAGGAAGAGCCGTTCGATTCCAGGATGTCGGACACGACGCGGATGGTGTAGGGGAAATCGCCGTTCTCGGGAATCATGTTGCCCAGGGAGCGCTCGGCCAGAGCGCCGTGGCCGATCTCGCGCCGGCCGGGCCCGCGGAGGAACGCCACTTCGCCGACGCTGAAGGGTGGGAAGTTGTAGTGCAGCATGAAGCGCTTGAACGCTTCGCCTTCGAGCACGTCGAGCCGCTGTATGTCCTCGGCGGTGCCCAGCGTGGCAGTGACCAGCGCCTGGGTTTCGCCGCGCGTGAACAGCGCCGACCCGTGCGTGCGGGGCAAAACGCTGACCTCGCAGGTAATCGGCCGTACCTCGTCGAATGCGCGGTGGTCGGGACGCTGGCGCTTCAGCACCACGTCGTCACGGAACAGTCGTTCTTCGAGCGCATCGAAGTAGTGGGCCGCCAGGCGCCGCTTCTCCTCGTCGTCTTCCGGATAGCTTTCGACGAGCGCCTCGCGGATCGAGGCAATCTTCCGATGGCTCTCCTGCTTCACAAATTTGGAGGTGTCCATCGCTTCGTGAAGTTGAGCCTCCGCCTTACCGCGGACCTCGGCGTAAAGCGCTTCGTCGCGGACCGGGGGCGTGAACTCGCGTTTCTTGATGCCCAGTTTCGCGAACAATTCCTTCTCCACGGCGATGATCTTCTTGATTTCGGCGTGGGCATATTGCAGAGCGTCGATGACCGTTTCCTCGGAGACTTCCCGCGCGCCGGCTTCCACCATGACGATGGCCTGCTCGGTGCCCGCCACGGTCAGGTTCAGCAGGCTCGATTTGATTTCGGCATAGGTGGGGTTGGTGACCAGTCGGCCCTCGACCAGGCCGACGCGCACAGCGCCCACGGGCTCGTAAAAGGGGATATCCGATAGGTACAGGGCCGCCGCGCCCGCCACCAGGCCTACCACGTCCGGGTTATTATCCGAATCCGCGGAGAGGACCAGCGCGATCACCTGCGTCTCGTCCTTGTAGCCGTCCGGGAAAAGCGGCCGCACCGGGCGGTCAATCAGGCGGCTGGTCAGAATCTCTTTTTCCGTCGGACGTCCTTCGCGCTTGAAGAAACCGCCGGGTATCTTGCCGGCCGCGTAGGTGTATTCACGATAGTCCACCGTCAAGGGGAAGAAATCGATGCCCTCGCGGGGCTCAGACGAGCACGCCGTGGCCAGGACGACGGTGTCGCCATAGCGCACGTACGCAGAGCCGTTGGCTTGTTTCGCAACTTTGCCACATTCGATCGTCAGGGTGCTGGCGCCTAAGGAAAGACTCACTTGTTCCATATTTCACAACCTCCAAAACTGAACTGGTCCGCGTACCGTGCGCCGCGCTTGGAGCGGCGACGCGCGCCAATTACTGGATATCGAATCGCGGATGAGAAGCTCGGCGGGGCAATATTCAGCGGCCCTGCGGCGGCAGGACCCGGCAGGCCCTGATACGCAAAAGCAACCCGCACCGGGGAGCCGGAGGGTCGCTGCGACTTGGCAGATTGTCGTTCTGGGAATCCCGATTCGTCGGTCCGCTCAACACTGGCTACTTGCGGAGGCCTAAACCTTCGATGACCCGCTTATACCGTTCTGGATCGTGCCGCTTCAGGTACTCCAGTAGGCGCTTGCGCTTGCCCACCATGATCAGCAGCCCACGCCGCGAAGCGTGGTCCTTGCGATGCACGCGAAAGTGATCGTTCAGATAGCTGATCCGCTCGCTGAGCAGGGCAACTTGAACTTCGGGTGAACCCGTGTCTTTGCTGTGAACTCGGTAATGCTCAATCACTTTTCCCTTGGACTCACGGGTCAAAGGCATCCGCCTCTCTCCTCGTTTCTCATCCCTTTTCGATTCACAATAAGGGTAACATGTTTGGCCGCATTTGGCAAAAGAAAATCGAAGAACCACCCGGTTGGCCGCTCTTCCGTGCCCGCTCGGAGGCAATTTACATGGGAAGATGCGACTTCTATGGTAGAATCACCCGCGTCGGTCGCAGAAAAAATTCCCTGTGGAGTCAAATGACCGCTTGAGTCCAGCGCCGCACCGCAGATACCCGCGCATCGGCGTCAACCTGGTGGTGGAGTGCACGGTGGGCGGACGCACGCTCCGCCGGCGCGCCGACACCCTGGGGGCCGGCGGGCTCTTCCTGATCGGTGTTCCGGAAGAAGCGCCGGGAACGGAAGTCGCGGTCAGCTTTCGGCCCTCGAAGCACCTGCCTCCCATCGGCGCCCGTGGCGTCGTTCGCTACACCATGCCTGGAAAAGGCAGCGCGGTCGAATTCACGGAAATCGATCCGGCGGACCGACAGCTCCTTTTGAAGCTTATCGTTCGTAAACGAGCAGAACGGCGGCGCTTTCCTCGTGCTACCTTGGTGACCCAAGTCGAGTGCCAGGGTTGCACGACCCTGGCGTTTTCCCGTGACGTGAGCATGGGCGGCATGTTCCTCGAAACGACGAATCCGCCTGCTCCGGACTCGAAAGTCGCTTTGCGTTTCAACATTGACGACGGTGGAGGGACCATCATCGCGCAAGGAAAGGTCCTTTACTGCGTGGCCAAACTCGGGATGGGCATCGCGTTCACCGAAATTTCCCCCTTCGACCGCGGACGCATCGCCGACTACGCTGCCAAAGCGCCGGCCCCGTCATAGACTTCCGCGGAAGTCCCGCGGAAATAGCCTCCCCCTTAAAGCTTCCCCCGCGACGGCATCAGGATGATTTCCTCGACCATTGTCCGTGGTGGGCGGGTCAACGCCCCGAGCACTACTGCGGCGACGTCTTCCGGCTGAATGAGGTCGGAGCCGCGGACCGGGAAGTCGAAGGCATCTTTCAGGCGGGTGTTGGTGGATCCCGGGAGAATGGCCGTCACGCGCACGCCGAGAGGACGCAACTCCTCACGCAGCACACGCGTCAGGCCCAAGGCCCCGAATTTCGAGGCCGTATACGCGGAGCAATTCGCAAACGCTTCGCGGCTCGAGATGGAGAGAATGTTGACGAGATGGCCGTGCCGGCGGGCCAGCAGGGGCAATGCCGCGCGGGTCATCAGGAACAATGAAGTCAGGTTGGTCTCGATGTTCCGCCGCCAGTCCGCCTCGGTCGTCCGCGGGAAGGGCTTGTAGGTAAAGACGCCGGCGTTGTTGACCAGAACATCGAGGCCCCGAAAACGCCTGCGCACGGCGACAAACAGCCGCGCGACGTCCCGCGGGCGGGTCACGTCCGCGGGGAAGGTCATCTCCACCCCAGGGACCCGGGCTGCCGCTCGGCGAAGGTCTTGCAGATGCCGGCTGACGACGATCAAACGAGCCCCGGCGCTTCCCAGGGTCCGCGTGATAGCCAGGCCCATGCCCCGGCTCGCGCCCGTCACCAGGACAACCTTGCCGCGGAGTTCGTCCATGTTCCCGGTTTTCAGATCCGTTCCCGGATCAGCCGCAGGAATTCGGCGCGGGTCAATTCGCAATCGCGAAACAGACCTGTCATGTGGGAGGTGACGGCGACGGAATTCTGTTTTTCCACCCCGCGCATGATCATGCAAAGGTGCCGCGCTTCAATGACCACGCCCACACCCTGCGGGCGAATCCGGTCCATGATGGCCTCGGCGATTTGCGTGGTCAGACGTTCCTGGATTTGCAGCCGGCGCGCGAAGACGTCCACCAGCCGCGGAATCTTGCTCAGGCCGATCACCTTTTTGTTGGGGATATACGCCACGTGACAGCGCCCGAAAAATGGCAGCAAGTGATGCTCGCAAAGACTGAAAATCTCGATGTCCTTGACGATAACCATTTCATCGTACGCCACGGTAAACAGCGCGCCGTTCAGGACCTTGTCCAGGTCCTGGTGATACCCGCTGGTCAGGAAACGCAGCGATTTGGCCACGCGCACGGGTGTGCGGAGCAGGCCGTCGCGCTCCGGACTTTCCCCAATCTGCCGGAGGATCGTCCGCACCGCCTCTTCCATCGCGTCCGGGGCCGCCGGCTTCTCGACTTCTTCGAAAGCTGCCAATTGGTCTTCGATCATTCCTAATCCCTCACTCTTCCTTGGATGTTTTTCTCTTCCCCGTGGTACTCGAAGAAATTCAGACTCGTTTCCTCAAGCCGCACGCGCGCCAGGCGGACGCCTGCAGGAGTCTCCACTTCTAACTTCCCGGCAAGGCGGTTGAAAATTTCGATGCAGAGATGCTCGGTCGTCGGGACGCGCCTTCGGAATGCTTCTTCATCCAGGTTCAAATTGCGGTGATCGAAGGGTGTCAGCACCGCTTCGTCCACCACTCGATCCAGCAGCGCCAGGTCGCAGACCATACCCGTCGCCGGATCAATTGGTCCGGCAAGCGTCACCTCGAGCTGATAATTGTGCCCGTGCCCGTTCGGGTTGTTGCACTTGCCATAGAGCCGCCGGTTTTCCTCTGCGGAGAGCGCCTCATTGTGAAGGCGGTGCCCGGCGGAAAAGTGGTAGCGATGTGTCAGGTAGAGCGTCATTCCCCGTAATAATCCACAAAAAGGTCTGAAGTCTCATAAAGACGAACGCGATAGAGTTTCCCGAAATTGATCTTCGGCTCGAGCAACTTCCAGATTTCCACCGCAATGTTCTCGGTGGTGGGATTTCGCGTGGCGAAGGCCGGGACTTCTTTGTTCAGAAACCGGTGGTCGAACAAATCGAGGACCTCCCGCTCCAGAATCTCCTTGAGCTGCTTCAGGTCCACCACCATGCCCGTCAGGGGATCGACGTCACCAACCACGGTCACTTCCAAGGTATAGTTGTGGCCGTGCCCGTAAGGGTTATTGCACTTGCCGAAAACGCGTCGGTTCTGCTCGGGACTCCAGTCCGGGTTGTGGTAGAAATGTGAAGCGGAAAATTCCGCACGGCGCGTTAAGTAGATCATCGCCCTCCTCTGGTCGAGTAATCGCGTCCCTTCCATTGCACGCGCCCTATCCATTGGTGCGCAATGGCCGAATTCAGCAGTAGGAGGCCCAACAAGAAACCTCCGGACGCCAAATACCAGCCCAGCACGCGCTCAAAGCCCAGCTTGCCCAGAGCCTCGCGATAACTTGCCTGCCTGATCAAACTGACCAGAAGAAACAAGAGCGCGAGCAGGCCCGTGACTGCGCCGCCTCGCTCGACCGCCAACACTGCGCAAAGGATGAGAAACAGCAGCGGCGGCAGCGCGTCGAGCGTCCACAACTCCCCCACCGTTTCCAGCATGCGTCCCCAATCCTTACGGTAGAGCAAGAACAGGTTCTTCGTCCAACCGCCCCACATCTCTCCGAAAGTCCGGTACATGCGGGTCCGCACCCAGGCGGAGCCAGGCAGGAAAACCAGGCGGCCGCCGGCTGATTTGATGCGCCGGGCCAGCTCCACGTCCTCCAGAATCTCGCCCCGTACCGCGGCATGCCCGCCGATGCGCTCGTACGTTTCGCGGCGCACCAGCAGATACTGGCCGTTCGCCGCGGCCGCCGTCGAACGGGGATCCGCGACTTCCTCGAAGCGATAGAGCCGCGCCAGGTGGACGTACACGAGCGGGATCACCGCTTTCTCCCACCACGTGAGTACTTGCTGGCCGGGCGAAAGCGAAAGGAGGTCTGCTCCCTCCTGCTCCGCACGGGCCAGGAGTGTTCCCAGGCTGCCCGGCAAGTGCTCCGTGTCCGCGTCGGTGAAAAGGAGCCACTCGCCGTGAGCCTCGCGGGCGGCTGTCGCCAACGCGTGAGTCTTCCCGGACCAGCCCTCCGGCAGAGCCTCGGTTCGCAAAACATGCAGTCTCGGGTTCGTGGCGCGAAGCTCTTCCAGGATAGCCCCTGTGCGGTCCCGCGACTGGTCATCCACCACGAGGATTTCCCGACTATCCGCCTGGCCCGCCACTGACCGCACCACGCGCGCGATGTTGGCCTCTTCATTGCGGGCAGGGATGATGACCGAGACGCGTCCCTGGGCTTGTTCGCTCATCCGCGCGGCCCGCATTACCTCGTGAAGCGGCACGAGGCTGCAGGCGGTCCAATTGAAGCTGCAGGAGTTAGCTCAAATTTCCATTATAATGGATGGGCGGATGGCGAGCAAAAGCAAACTGGCGAAGATTCTGCTGCTGATAGTGATCGCGAGTGGTGTTACGTGGTTCGCGCTGCGGCCTCGCGCCCCGCACCCGGTGGCCATCGGCGAACGCGCACCAGATTTTGCTCTGCCGGCGCTGGCTTCGGGGTCAATCGCGCTCCGGGATTTTCATCGACAGGTGGTAGTGGTGAACTTCTGGGCTACTTGGTGTCCACCGTGCGTCGAGGAAGCACCGAGTCTCGAAAAGTTCGCCGAACAGATGCGCGCTCGCGGCGTCACGGTGGTCGGCGTGAGCGTGGACGAGGACCCCCAGGCCCTCGCGCGTTTCGTGGCTAAGGTCCCTCTGACCTTCCCCATTGCGCGTGACCCGGACCGCCTAATTTCCGGGCGTTACGGCACCTACAAGTTTCCCGAAAGCTACATCATCGACCGCGATGGCCGTGTCGCGGAAAAAATCATAGGCCCCGCCGACTGGGAAGATCCCCGGATCATCACCTTCGTCCAGGACCTGGCCGGAACGAATCCCCGTTCCGGCGAATAAACGCCGCCGGAGATTTCACACGCCAACACTGCCCGCCCGGACACACAAATTCCTACGCCGGGACCCGCATTACGTGGAGGAACCAGCCAGCGCTCGCGTGACGCTCCGCCACAGGTTAACCACTTCGGTGACGACTTCATCCTCCGGGATGTTCATCCGGGCCTGACGATTGAACAAGCGCGCCTGGTAGATGATTCCCGTTAAAGTCGCAGCGACTTGGGGGTCGGCATTCACCAGGACCTTCTGCGCGGCCTCAGCCTTCTGGGTTTTTGGCATTGTCTCCTCGCACTTCAGTAGTCGTGGGCGGGATTCTAACACACCGGAGACCGTGGGCCCCTGAGTTCACAGTTCCTCAACGGAGCCATCCACAAACCACGCACAAACGGCCTGCCAAGTGTAAGAAAGTGCGGACGTATCACCAACTCAGAGAATTCGCGAGGGGACCTGGAAGGCGCGATGGGTCGGTGTATTCCTTTGATAATAAAGGGCAGATAATCCCTCAGAGTCCAGGATCGCAACTGAGGTGAGACTTGGAACGCGGTTTGCTGCAAGCGGCTTGTTCGCACTTGATCTAAATATCGTGCGGACTAGGAGCGAGTTTTGGAAACCGTTCTGATCCACTTCGAAGGGTTAGCGCAGTTGGGAGTCCTCTTGGGCATGCTTGGGATGACGCTGCTGACGCTGGTGGCTTTCGCGCTCTATCTGTTTGTTCTTCCCTCTTCCATCCAGGTATACGCCCCGTTACTCGATGGACCGGCTCGGACTGTGCCCAAAGCAGACCCCGCTCCGGGTGACCTCGTTATCCCCGCACAAACAACCAGTGGAGCGCGAGCGTAAAGTTCTGCGTCAGCGCTGTAATGCCCCGACGCGCCCCGGTCGCCTCACCTCAAAATCAGGAGTCTCTTCCCGTGCATCCAATAAGCCTGAGTTGTCCCACTCTGCCCGTTGCCGTATGATTCGGAACGGGGCCAGGCGCCGGCCTTGACGACGGCCGCGGATCCTGAATCGGTACATTCCCGAGGCTGCACTTATTGTGGAACCGAAAACCCATGATCTGTCCTCCAAGCACTCACCCTCAGAGTCGCCCGAGGGTCTGGTGCTGGACCCGGTTTGCGGGATGGAAATCAACCCGGCGGACGCAGTTGGAACTCACGAGCATGGCGGCGTGACCTACTACTTCTGTAATCCTTCCTGCCTCGAAAATTTTCGTGCGGACCCGGCCAAGTACCTTGCCCCCGCGCCATCGCCGCCAGACCAGCGTGCGGCGTCGGCCGATGCGCGGCGGGGTCAGGTCTACACCTGCCCCATGCACCCTGAAGTTCAACAGCCGGGACCCGGCGCCTGTCCGAAATGCGGCATGGCGCTTGAGCCGCTGCTCGGCGCGGCGCCGCTTAGCCGCACCGAGTACACCTGTCCGATGCATCCGGAAATTGTGCGTAGCGAGCCGGGGTCGTGCCCGATCTGCGGGATGGCCCTGGAAGCCCGTACGGTGACGCTCGAAGAAGAGGCCAATCCCGAACTCCTGGCTATGACCCGGCGGTTCTGGGTCAGCCTGGCGCTGAGCCTCCCTGTTCTCTTTCTCGCCATGTCGGAAATGATCCCCGGCCAACCTGTGCAGCACGCGCTGGCGCCGCGAGTTATTACCTGGATTGAATTCCTGCTTTCGACTCCGGTAGTGCTCTGGGGCGGTTCGCCGTTTTTCCAGAGAGGCTGGGCTTCAGTCATCAATCGCAGTCCCAACATGTTCACCCTGATCGGTGTGGGCACGGGGACCGCATATATTTACAGCGTCGTCGCTGCTCTTCTTCCCGGCATCTTTCCCGCTTCGTTCCGAGATCACGGGGGTGAAGTGGCTGTGTATTTCGAAGCCGCCGCGGTCATCATCACCCTGGTATTACTGGGACAGGTTCTGGAGTTGCGGGCGCGAAGCCGCACCAGCAGCGCCATTAAAGCGCTCCTGGGTCTGGCGCCGAAGACCGCTCGCCGCGTTCACGATGGCGCGCCGGACGAAGACGTTCCGCTCGAACGCGTGCAGCCCGGTGATCGGCTGCGCGTGCGTCCAGGGGAGAAGGTTCCCGTCGATGGCCTCGTCCTGGACGGCACGAGCTCTGTTGACGAGTCCATGGTGACCGGCGAGCCCATTCCCGTCGCCAAACAGTCCGGCGACCGCGTGACGGGCGGGACCGTGAACGGCGCCGGCAGCTTCGTAATGCGCGCCGAGCGCGTGGGCAGCGATACGCTGCTCGCGCAGATCGTCCGCATGGTCAGCGAAGCTCAGCGCAGCCGCGCTCCCATCCAGCGGCTCGCCGACGTTGTGTCGTCGTACTTCGTTCCGGCGGTCGTGCTCGCGGCGGTCATCACTTTCATCCTTTGGTCGCTGTTTGGGCCGCAGCCCCGCTTCGCCTACGCGCTCGTGAACGCTGTGGCAGTACTGATCATCGCATGCCCGTGCGCGCTGGGGCTGGCAACGCCCATGTCCATCATGGTGGGTACAGGCCGAGGGGCGCTCGCGGGCGTGCTCATACGAAATGCCGAGGCGCTTGAAATCCTGGAGAAGGTTGACACGCTCGTGGTGGACAAGACCGGAACGCTCACCGAAGGGAAGCCGCGCCTTGTCTCCGTTCAGGTGCTGCCGCCATGGAACGAGGCCGAACTGCTGCGCCTCGCGGCGAGCCTCGAACGCGCCAGCGAGCATCCACTCGCCGCCGCGATCGTGGCCGGCGCGCAACAACGCAAGCTGGAGTTATCCGAGGTTAAAGACTTTCAGTCGTTCCCCGGCGAGGGCGTCACGGGCACGGTCGGCGGGCACGCAGTGGCGCTCGGCAATGCGCCGCTCTTCACAAGGTTTGAGATTGATCTGGCGGGCCTGCTTGGGCCTGCCGAGGGTTTGCGCAAGGAAGGACAGACAGCGATGTTTGTGGCCGTGGACGGACAGGGGGCGGGGTTGCTGGGCGTTGCCGATCCCATCAAAGCATCCACGCCCGAGGCCATTCGCCTGCTGCACGCAGACGGCGTGCGCATCGTGATGCTCACCGGTGACAGCCGCACGACGGCTAAAGCCGTGGCGAGCAAACTGGGAATTGATGAAGTCGAGGCGGAGGTCCTGCCGGAGCGTAAGCGCGAGGTGGTGCAGAGTCTCCAGGCTAAGGGTCGCATCGTGGCCATGGCCGGAGACGGCATCAACGACGCTCCGGCACTCGCCCAGGCGCAAGCGGGCATCGCGATGGGCACCGGGACCGACGTCGCTATGGAGAGCGCGGGCGTGACCCTGGTGAAAGGCGACCTGCGCGGCATCGCGCGCGCGCGTCGGCTCAGCCGCGCTACTATGCGCAATATCCGACAGAACCTTTTCTGGGCGCTGTTCTATAACGCCATCGGCGTGCCCGTCGCCGCTGGCGCCCTCTACCCCGTATTCGGCCTGCTGCTCAGCCCCATGATTGCCGCAGCCGCCATGACCTTCAGCTCGGTTTCCGTCATCAGCAACGCTCTGCGGCTTCGCAAGCTTGCGCTATAATCGTTGGGGATTTGGGCACCGAAAAAGGAGGAAGCTGTTCGCCTTTATGACCTTTTCAAACACAAAACTTCGCTTGAAGCGGGCCCTGACGCCGAAAGACATGGAGCACCTGGGCCGCCTTACCACCGTATATGGCATTCGCAGCCTCGCCATAGATGAGCAGATGTTGACCGTAACCTACGACGCTTCCCGGATTCACGAAGCCGAGGTCGCCGTGGAAGTGCGCAAGGCCGGCATTCCCGCCGAGCCCGTGCAGCCGATTTCTCCTGGAGGATTTGACTCCACGGGAGAGTTCCGCGACTTCGCATGGCCCACGAAAGGGCTGAGCCCCGCCAATCAGAAATAGTCCCGCTTGCCGGGCAAGACGATGCCCAACCTTCACGCTCTTTTTTGCGTCGACCGTCAGGGGACGGACCGGACCGCTGCCCATCCGCAATTCGCTTGACGGCCCTGAAAACTCGGTGCTAGCTTGCCAGTCGGCAGCGCAGCGGCCCGGCGCCTGAATGCCAAGCGGGCTTGTGAAAGCACCGGGAAGTAAGAGGGAGTGAAATCAGTAGGCGATTTTCAATCGATATGGCCACGAAGGCTTTCCAGAAGCCCTGGTCCGCCCGGCGAAGAATGCTTCGCGCCGTCTTCCTCAGCGTGGTGGGAATGTTGGGATGGTTGTCGCCCGCGCCCCTCGCCGCACAATCGAATGTGCGCCTGCTTCTCGAGAGCGGTTGGGGTGTGCCAGGTCATAGCGGATTTGTTTTTGGCCCGTTCTCGGGCCTGGCGATGAACGCGCGCCGGGAAATTGTTTTCCTGACGGCGATGCACAGCGCGCGCAGCGATATCCCCGCGGTGATCCGTTCGGACGGTGTGAGTTTTTCAGTGGTGGCGTTTCAATGGGTTGCGCTCGCCGGTGGCGAAGACCCAATACGATTCCTTCAGCGCGCCGAGCATCAACGACGCCGGCACCATCGCCTTCACCGCCACACTCCACGATCACGAAGAGAGTCCGACCTCAGCCGTATTTCGCAGCGATGGCCAAAATGCCACGGCAATTGCCAACAACGCGGACGACGTGCCGGGCATGCCGGGGACGAAGTTCCAGGAATTTTCCGCCCCGCTCATCAATTCACAGGGAAACATTCTCTTTGCGGCGCGCTGGGAAGGGAAGCGGCCGGGGACAGGACTTTTCCTGTGGTCGCCGACGGGATTGCAGGCTCTCGACCTTCCGTCCGGTCTGAAAATCCCTCACAAGGAACTGTTGGTCCCGATTTTTTTCAGCCACGATGAGGCGATGTTCGTAATTCGCGGCACGCCACAAGATGTGGCGATTGAGCAGTTTTTCCGCGCCGTGGCAGTCCGCACCCTTCAGGAAACGACGCCGCCACCCGACCCCGCGGCGAGCGCGCAAATCCTCCCACCGGCGCCCGGGGAGAAACCCATCCAAATGGTCTTGGTGCTGGCCGAGGCGGGAAATATCCAGACCGTGCTTTTGCCGGGAGATCCCACTCAGCCGGTCATGATCAAGCATGCGGCGGGGTCACCGGAGGTAAAGTCGCTGGGACGCATGGAAGGTCAAACCACCGGCGACCGGGGCAACATCATTTTTGCCGCCACCCTGGCGGACCAGGCCAACGACCTCGCGTTGTATTGTCTCTGCCAGGAGCAGTTGATTCGGGAGACTACGCCGGAGGAATTCCAGCCGATCACCCTGGCCGCGCCCGGAAAGCCCATCCTCTCGCTGGCCAGCGACTCCCAACAAACCGTGGCGTTCATCGCGCCCGGCGCCGCGGGAGACGCCTCGGCTATTTACGTGGCAACGGTGCCGTGAAAAGAAGTTAACAGTTGACAGTCGACAGTTGACAGTCAAAACCAGCCTCCTCGTTATGGTCTTTACTGTCGACTGTGAACTGTTGACTGTCGACTTCTTTTCACACCTCCAACTTCCACGGCGCGCGATATTCCCGGGTGAGGAGTTTGTTGGCTTCCGGCGCGCCTTTGATCAGCCGCTGGTTTGCGACATCCCACTCCAGTCGCGCGTTGCTTCGCAGGGCGACATTGCCCAGCAGGCACGTGCTGCTCGACCGGTGCCCGATCTCGATGTCGCTGGTCGGGCGCTTGCGGGATTTCATACACTCAAGCATATTGCCGACGTGCTTGAGGAGTCCGTCGTCAACGCGATCCATCTGCATGGTGGGCGCGGCATCGACGTTCTTGGGGTGGCGGGGCTTCGTGCGCGGCGCGCCGGGATTGACCGCCGTGCCTTCCCGGATTTCTTCCAGCGGCCGCTTCTCGGGAAACACCTGAAATCCTTCGCGGTCCAGGAACATAGTGCCGTCCGTGCCGTGAAATTCGATCCCGTAATCGTGCCCGTACATGGAATTCTCGTTGCACAGGCGGTTTTCGTACGTGGCCACAAAATCGCCGTACTCGTAGGTGAGATAAAGAGTGTCGGGAGTATCGCTGTTGTCCTGGAGATAGAACTTCCTGCCCAGGGCGGTGATCGCCTTCGGCCCGTCAACCTTCATTGCCCACTGCACGATATCCATGAGGTGAACCTCCCAGTCGCCGGGCCAGCCGTTGGCGTAATCGTAAAAGTAGCGGAACGTCGACCAGCGGTCGCCCACGCCAAAGCGGTTCCAATTGAAGGCATGATGAGGCGCCGGCCCCAGCCACATGTCCCAATCGAGCCCCGGCGGGACCTCGGTGTCCGGAGGATTGCCGATCCCTTCCGGGTAGATGTTCGAATAATTCCAGGTGCGGCAGAGGGTGATCTTGCCCAGGAGCCCTTCCTGCACAATCTGCACGGCTTTCTGGAAGTGCAGGTTGGAGCGCTGCCAGGTTCCCACCTGGACAACCCGGTTGTGTTTGCGAGCGGCTTCAACCATCTTCTTGCCTTCGTCCACCGCTACGCAGATGGGTTTCTCCACATACACATCCTTGCCCGCCTGGCACGCCATGACCATAGCCAAGGGATGCCAGTGGTCGGGCGTGGCCACAATCACCACGTCGATATCCTTGTTGTCCAGGACCTTGCGGAAGTCCGAATAACTCTCGGCCTTTTCACCTCCCGGCTTTCCGCGCGCAACGCCCAGACACTTGTCCAGGCTGGGTTGGTAAACGTCGCAGACGGCCAGCACCTCCACGCCGTGCGCCATGAAGTTTTCCATGTTGTCGGTGCCCTGACGGCCAGTGCCGATCACGCCCAGGTGGATGCGATCGTTGGCCCCCAGCACGCTACGGGTGCTCAGGCCCGATACGGTGACACTGACTGCGGCGCTGGTCATCGCCGCGCGCTTGAAGAAGTCCCGTCGATTCAATTCCTCAGTCATAAGTTATCCCCCAGTCCAAGGCTATTAAATGGCCGCCTAAGGCAGACCATGCCGAACTCTGCGGTGTGCGGTTATATCGAGAACCGGGCGCAAATACAAGCAGGTTGTCCACGCGGGTGCGACGTCGGCGCAGGGCGGGGTAATCTCAAGTCTTCGTGCAGCGACTGGGGGGAGAAAAAAGCGCAAGTCAGAGCCGTCAGGCTGCGTTATTTCGCAACGTCACGAAGTCCGCACGACAAAATGGTCGTTTCGTAGCGCCATTTGGCCAAGACTGTCCGTGGCTATGCCATTGATTGCTTAAATTCTTGACTTCGGCGGCCAATTTACTAAAGTCGCTTTGGACGGAAGTTTGCTCAGTGACTAACCTGAATGAAGTGAGGTGGAATCCCATGGCTGAGCCCATCTCCTGGTACAGTAGCTTCCTTGCCAATTTCTCGCCGCGCGTGCGGGAGAAGATCCTGGCCGTGGGCGACACTGTAGCCTACAAGGCCGCAACCGACATTTTTCACGAGGGCGACCCTAGCCTCTGCCTCTACGTCGTCAAGTCGGGCCACGTCGCCGTGGAGGTGCATTTCCCCTCGCGCGGCAGGCGGACGATCTTCACCGCCAGCCCCGGCGAGCTGTTTGGCTGGTCGGCGCTGGTGGAACCGCGCATCGAAACCGCCTCGGCACGGGCGGTCGAGGACACGGAGGTTCTGGCCATCCGGGGCGGAGTCTTGATGGACCTCTGCCGCGAAGACACCCAACTCGGCTTCGAGCTTTATCGGGCCCTGGCGGAGATCATCTCCGCCCGGCTGATTGCCACGCGGTTGCAGTTGCTGGATGTTTTTGCCGTGAGTTAGGAGGCGGATTTTCATGACGGCCAGCTTGCCGCGGGTTTCTGCGAGCGTGGTGGTTCCCAAGGCGGCGCTGCAGAAGATTCTCGAGAACCTGTGCGCTGCCGGGTTTGCGCTGATTGGTCCCACCGTGCGGGATGGCGCGATAACCCTCGACGAGATCGCGGGCGTCGAAGATTTGCCCCTGGGCTGGACGGATGAGCAGCAGCCGGGCCAGTACCGTCTGAAACCCACCCGCCAGCCGGAGTACTTCGGTTTCGGGTTGGGGCCGCACAGTTGGAAGAAGTTCCTCCTTCCCTCGCGGATGAAGCTTCTCTCTGTCGTCAGGCAGAATGGCAATTGGACTTTCCAGCCTGTCTCCGAGCCTGCGCCTCGCTACGCGTTTGTCGGTGTGAGGTCCTGCGACCTGCAGGCCATCGGGATTCAGGATCGGGTCTTGATCGGCGGAGAATTCCACGACCCGCACTATGCCGCGCGTCGCGAACAAATCTTCGTTCTGGCGGTGAATTGCGGCAAGGCCAACTCGACCTGCTTCTGCACCTCCATGAAGACCGGCCCCCGCGTCACCGCCGGCTTCGACTTGGCGTTGACCGAAATGCCGGAAGTCTTCGTTGTGGAGGTCGGTTCCGAAGCCGGCTCCCAGGCGCTCGGTGACACGCCCTGGGAGGCCGCCACGGCGTTTGATCTCGGCCGTGCGGCGCAAGTCGTGCAGCGCGTCGAACGCTCCATCCAGCGCCAGTTCCGCACCGATGACCTGCCCAAGCTCCTTTACAACAACCTGGAGCACAGTCAATGGGAAGAGGTGGCCACGCGCTGTCTCTCTTGCGCAAACTGCACTCAGGTTTGTCCGACTTGTTTCTGCGTCACCGTCGAGGAGAGCAGCAACCTGACCGCCACCGCTGCGGAACGCACCCGCGTGTGGGATTCTTGCTTTGTGCTGGACTTCTCCCACGTCCACGGCGGCAACATCCGGCCTACCCTCCGCTCGCGGTACCGCCAATGGCTCACGCACAAGCTGGCTTCCTGGCTCGACCAGTTCGGCACGTCAGGCTGCGTCGGCTGCGGGCGTTGCATTACCTGGTGTCCCGTGGGCATTGACCTGACGGAAGAAGTCCAAGCGATTCGCGAAAAGGCCCCGAAATGAGCGTCGCTCTTCCAGTTCCAGAGATTCACGCCGGGCTCGACCCGATGCGGCCGGACTGGGCGGTGATCCAAGCCATCAAGCCCGAGGCTTATGGCATCCAGACCTTCACTATGCGCTTCAGCGACCCGAAGCTGGCCGCCTCATTCCGCTTTCAGCCCGGGCAATTCAACATGCTCTACCTGCCGGCATTTGGCGAGGTGGCGATTTCCCTCAGCTCGGACCCCGGCGAACCGCAAGTGATGGGGCACACGATTCGTTCGGCGGGAAACGTTACGCGCGCCTTCAATCGCTTGAAGGTGGGCGATGTGGCCGGCGTGCGCGGGCCTTACGGAAGTTGGTGGCCGGTGGAGAAGGTGGAGAGCAAAAACCTGGTGATCGTTGCGGGAGGGATTGGCCTGGCGCCTCTGCGCCCCGTGATCCTGGCAGTGATGCGCGAGCGGAAGGCTTATGGCCGTGTGGTCCTGCTTTACGGCGCGCGCACTCCCGCCGATTTGCTCTACACGGACGAATTCGAAAAGTGGCAACAGGGCGACATTGAGGTTCACACCACCGTCGATCTGGGCGACGAGCACTGGCGCGGCCAAGTGGGCGTGGTGCCGCAGCTCTTCTACCGCATTCGCGTGGATTCCAAGCAAACTCTGGTCATGACCTGCGGCCCGGAAATCATGATGCGCTTTGTCATTTACGAAGCGCTGGCCCGCCGCATCCCGAAAGAGGCCATCTACATTTCCATGGAACGCAATATGAAATGCGCCGTGGGCTTCTGCGGGCACTGCCAGTACGGGCCGACGTTTATCTGCAAGCAGGGTCCCGTGCTGAACTTCGCCTCCATCGAGCCGTTCTTCGGGAAGGAGGACTTCTGATATGGCGCCCGGTTCTCGTCCCAAGCTCGCGGTCTTCAAGTTCTCCTCCTGCGATGGCTGCCAGTTGGCGCTCTTGAACCTGGAAGACGAACTGCTCCCCCTGGTGAACGAGGTGATGATCGCGTACTTTCTGGAAGCGCGCTCGCGCACGCTTCCCGGCCCTTACGACGTGACGCTGGTGGATCGGGGCCTGCGCGACGGCGGGCGGGATCCAGGCGTTGCGCAACTGGCAAGACGTGGGCGAGTTCACGCGCGTGGTGTACGCGACGCCGGCATACATCCACACGCTCGAGAAGTCGACGCCCATTTCCGCGCACGTGGCGGTGGACTTCGAGCTGAGCGGCTGCCCCGTGAACAAGTACCAGCTTCTCGAGGTGCTGACGGCGCTCCTGCAGGGCCGTGCGCCGCGTTTGCCTCGACACTCGGTTTGCGTGGAGTGCAAGCGGCGCGGCACGGTGTGCGTGATGGTGGCGCAGGGCCTGCCCTGCCTGGGTCCGCTAACTCAGGCGGGCTGTGGCGCGCTGTGCCCCGCTTACAATCGCGGCTGCTACGGTTGCTTTGGACCGATGGAGGCCCCGAACCCGGATTCGTACGGCGCGCGCGTGCTCGCGAACGGCACGCCACGGACAGAGTTCGTCCGCCTGCTGCGCGGCTTCACAGGCTACGCGGACGCTTTCCGGAACGCCAGCGACAAGTTCGAGAAGTCCGCGTAGGGACGGCAGTCCGGCAAGGTTGAGAACCATATGGCGAACGAAGGTGCTGGGAAAACGATCAAGGTTGAATACCTCACGCGCGTGGAGGGCGAGGGCGGACTTTTCATTCGCACGGAAAACGGAAATGTCCGCGACGTCAAACTCAACATCTTCGAGCCGCCCCGCTTTTTCGAAGGATTTCTCCGCGGCCGGCATTTCCAGGAGGTTCCCGACATCACGGCGCGCATCTGCGGGATTTGCCCCGTCGCGTACCAGATGAGCGCGGTCCACGCGCTCGAAGCGGCGCTGGGCGTTACGCCCGGGCCGGAAATCCGCCTGCTTCGCCGCCTGCTCTATTGCGCGGAATGGATCGAGAGCCACGCGCTGCACATTTACATGTTGAATGCCCCGGACTACCTGGGCTACGAGAGCGTGGTGGCCCTGGCCGGCGAGCATCCGCAGGAAGTCGAGCGCGGCCTGCGGTTGAAGAAAATCGGCAATCAGTTGCTCGAAATCCTGGGTGGCCGTGCCACGCATCCTGTCTCCGCCTGTGTGGGCGGCTTCTACAAGGTGCCGCGCGCCAGGGAACTCCGGAAGTTGCGCGACGATTTGCTCTGGGGCCTTGAAGCGGCGAAGCAAACCCTGGCCTGGGTAGTGACCTTCAAGTTCCCGGATTTTTCGCCCAATTACGAATTTGTCTCCGTATCCCATCCCGACGAATATCCCATGAACGAGCGGCGCGTTATTTCGTCAGATGGAATCGACATCGATCCGGTGGATTTCGAGCGGGTGTTCCTGGAAGAGCACGTCGAGCATTCGACCGCGCTGCATTCCGTGCGCGCCGATCGCGCCACGAGCTACCTGGTCGGTCCTCTGGCGCGTCTTGCGTTGAATTTTGAGAAACTGCTGCCGCAGGCCAAGGCTGCGGCGCGGGCTATTGTCGCCACCCAGCCAGGGCGGAATCCCTTCCGGGGCATTGTGGCGCGGGCCATCGAACTGATCCACGCTTATGAAGAGGCGCTCGCCATCATCGAGACGTATCAGGAGCCTGCGACGAGCCGAGTGGAGATCAAGGTCCATGCCGGCGAAGGTTGCGCCGCCACGGAGGCGCCGCGCGGCCTCCTCTATCATCGTTATCGCCTCAACGACCGGGGATTGGTTGAGGCGGCGCGCATCATTCCGCCCACCGCCCAGAACATGCGGCGCATGGAAGATGACCTGCGCGAATTGCTGCCCGGCATCATCGCGCGCCCTGACGCGGAAATTGCGCAGACTTGCGAGAACTTGATCCGCACTTATGACCCCTGCATTTCCTGCTCGACGCATTTCCTCAAACTGAGAATCGAGCGTGGCTGAGCGTCTGGGCAATCCGACGGGCGAGCTAAGCCGGGAAGGGAAGCGCCTGCTCGTCCTCGGCTGCGGCAATCCTCTCGCGGGTGATGACAGCGCCGGCGCGGAGGTTGTGCGACGGCTGAGCTCCTCCGAAAACCCGGATTGTAACTTTCTTGCCGTGCCGTTCCCAGGGATTGAGCTTCTCGACGTCTTGCTCGGTGCGGGAACCGTTCTAATTGTGGACGCCGTTGCGAGCGGCGCCCCCCCAGGAACGCTTCACCTGATTCCTTGGCCGGCGTCGAGCGTCGAGCCGCGCGCGGTGAGCACGCTTTCGAGCCACGGCTGGGGGCCCATCGAGACACTGAAGCTCGCTGCGGCGCTGGGAAAGACGCTGCCTCCCGTGATGATCCTGGGGATCGAAATCGGAGAATTGCACCTTGGCGCGCTGCGCTCCGAAGCGGTGGAGGCGTCGGTGGCGCGTGTGGTCGAGAGATTTCCAATACTCTGCTCGCTGCTGGCCAATCCGCACGCCGCGCTTTGGGACCGTGCGAGGACCTTCTTGCCCGAAGACTTTTCCTTCCCTGGAGAATAGGTCGATCGCCGCTGGCACGAGTCTCCATCTGCGCCGCCAGTTCGTGCCGATTCTCACATCGTTTCCGGCATCTTGCCCGCGAGTGCTTGTGCGCTGCGTGTGATTTGACACAGGGGCCTTTGGGAATCTGACAAAGTGCTCCAGTAGATTCTGCTTGGCATCGCTTCGAGTGACTTGCGGCGAGGCAAACGCGCATATTGCAAAATGCAGCGTGCTTTCCTGTCAGAATGCAGGTGCGTCCACGTGAATTCACCGGACGTGCAATTGTTCAACGGTTTTTCTTCTCGCCACATCCTGAATGTCGGCTTCTGCCGCTTGTGATTGCCTCTTCGGGCCATTCTAAACCGTGACTGTTGAGGAGCGCATCGTCGCCGCGCTTGGCACGTTGATTGGCCCGCTGCGTGCTTTCGCCGGGAGGCGATGGCGTGTCTGAATCCCTGGGGCAATAAGTCGCGGAACATTTAGAGCCGTGTTGCGAACCTGAATTGCCTAGTGGCGCGCCAAGGGGTCAGACCTCGTCCAGGAGGCGATCGACATGAGCCCCAGCTTCCAGCCAAGCGTCAAGTATCAGAAACAACTCAAGAGGGATTTGGCGGCCGAGATTCTGGCCACCCCGGGCGGGGAGAAGATCTACTCGTGCCTGCAATGCGGCACCTGTGGAGGCTCCTGCCCACTTTCCGGGTATATGGATTTCACGCCCCGACAACTCATAGGGATGGTCCGGGAAGGTTTCAAGCAGGAGGTCATCGAGAGTTTCTCGATTTGGCTTTGCGCTTCCTGCTATGAGTGCACGGTGCGCTGCCCCGCGGGAATCCACGTGACGGATGTGATGTATGCCCTGAAGCGGGTGGCCATTCGCGAGGGCATCTATCCCAGGCGCTTTCCCGTGCCCGTGCTGGCGAAAGAATTCATGCGGATGCTCAAGAGTACCGGGCGCACCAATGAGTTCTGGCTCGCTTTCAAGATGCTGGTGAAGACCACTCCGTTGAAACTGCTCACCATGTGGCCGTTGGGGTTGCAGATGTTGAGGCGCGGGCGCTTGTGCTTAACCTTCAACCGGATCCCCAAGCCCGCGGGAGAAAGCTTGCGTCAGATGCTGGAATCCGTCGGGGAGAGGCAATAAACCATGGCTTACACGTACTTCCCGGGATGTTGCATGCATGGTTTCGCGCGGCACTGCCAGGACTCGCTCTACGCCGTCTTCAATGCGCTGGGGCTGGAGTTGCGCGAGCTGAAGGATTGGAATTGCTGCGGAGCCACAAGTTACATCGCCGTCGACGAGTATCAGGCCTTCACGCTGGCAGCGCGCAATCTGGCCTTGGCCGAGCAAGCGGGGCTGGAGGTTGTGGCGCCCTGTAATGCCTGCTTCATGGTCCTGAAGAAGGCTCAGGATTACCTGGCGCGTTACTCCAACTTGCGCGAGCGCATCGAAGCAGCGCTGGCGCGCGGCGGGTTGCAGTACTCGGGCACAGTGCAAGTCCGGCATCCCCTGGAAATTGTAATCGAGAAGATTGGGATAAAAGCGCTGCGGGAGAAGGTCAAGCGGCCACTGAAGGGCTGGAACGTGGCGCCTTATTACGGGTGTTTGCTGACGCGGCCCTATACTCTGCGCAACGGGATGACGCTCGAAGCCTTTGACCAACTGATTCCGGCGCTGGGCGCAAACCTGGTGGATTTCGAGCTGAAGGATCGCTGCTGCGGCGGCTCACTGACGGGAACGATCGAGGAAGTCGGGGATCGGCTGGTTTACATCCTCCTCCACGAGGCCAAGCGCCACAATGCGGATGTGCTGGTCACGGTCTGCCCTCTCTGCCAGCTCAATGTGGAGACGCACCAGAAGCAATTCATACGCCGCGATAGGGAGGACGTGAACATCCCGGTTCCTTATTTCACACAACTCATCGGTTTGGCGCTGGGCATCCCTGAGAAGGACTTGGGCCTCGACAGACTGCTCGTGCCACTGGATCGAGTCTTGGAAGAGCACCCCGCTGAGCTGCGCGCGGCGGCTTGAGCAACCCGTCGTCGCGGGTTGAGAGAGGTGAAGGAATTGATGGCGGCACTTCGAATTTCCTCCAGTCTCGGAAAAGCCGCAGGATCCCTTTTCAAAAACAGCCCGCGCGGAAGAAAAATCCCCCGCCTTTTTGTGGAGAGGACACGGTCATGAACGGAAACGGCAACTTGCGAGTCGGCTTGTATATCTGCCATTGCGGCACGAACATTGCCGGGACCATCGACGTGAAGGCGGTGGCGGCATGGGGCGAGACGTTGCCCGGCGTCGTCGTGTCGCGCGAGTACAAGTATATGTGCTCGGACCCCGGCCAGCAGCTTATCGTCGACGATGTGCGCGAGCAGCACCTGAACCGGATCGTCGTGGCGAGTTGTTCGCCCTTGCTTCACGAGCAGACCTTCCGTGGCGCCACCGCCAAGGCCGGCCTCAATCCATTTTTCTTCCACATGGTCAACGTGCGCGAGCACGATTCCTGGGTGCACGAGGACAAGCAGGCGGCCACCGAGAAGGCCAAAGACCTGATTCGCGCCGCGGTGCGCCGCGTGGCCTTCCACAAGCCCCTCGAAAAGAAGCGCGTGCCGATTCATCCCGACGTGCTGATCGTGGGCGGGGGGATTGCCGGCATTCACGCGGCCCTGACGCTCGCCAACGCCGGCAAGCACGTTTACCTGGTGGAGCGCGAGCCCACTATCGGCGGGCACATGGCGAAGTTCGACAAGACCTTTCCAACGCTCGACTGCGCGGCGTGCATCCTCACGCCCAAGATGACCGCCGTAAAGAAGCACCCCAACATCACCCTCTGGACGCTTTCCGACGTCACGCAAATCGAAGGCTACGTCGGAAACTTCACGGTCACCGTGAAGCGTCATCCGCGCTACATCATCGAAGACCTCTGCGTGGGCTGCCTGGAGTGCATCGAGGCCTGCGTGTACAAACAGGCCAAGTATCCCGACGAGTTCAACCTGGGCCTCGGCAAACGCAAGCCTATTTACATCCCCTTCCCGCAGGCCGTACCCCAGTTGCCGGTGATCGACCGCGAAACCTGCATCGAGTTCAAGAGCGGTCGCTGCAAGAAGACCTGCGTGGAGGTCTGCGGCGACCGCAAGGCGATTGACTTCAAGCAGCAGGAATCCACCGAAACCATCAACGTCGGCAGCGTCATCCTGGCCACGGGATTTCAGGTGTTCGATGCCCGCCGGCTGCCGTATTACGGCTATGGGAAATTCCCCAACGTGTACACCTCGCTCGAGGCGGAGCGCCTGATTAACGCCGCGGGGCCGACGCAAGGCGAAGTCATCCTGCGCGATGGCCGCAAACCCAAGACCGTGGGCATCCTCCATTGCATCGGGTCGCGCGATGAGAACACCAACCGCTGGTGCTCAAGGGTTTGCTGCATGTATTCGCTGAAGCTCGCGCACCTCATCAAGGAGCACACGGGCGCGGAGATCTTCAACTTCTACATCGATATCCGCACCCCCGGAAAAGGCTTCGAGGAGTTTTACCAGCGCCTGCTGAACGAAGGCGTGCACTTCATCCGCGGCAAGGGCGCGGAAATCAACACCTGGCCGCTCGATCCTTCGGAGGAAGGAAAGCTGATCATCCGCGTGGAGGATACGCTCATCGGCAAGATTCGCCGCATTCCCGTGGACATGGTGGTGCTGAGCGTCGGGCTCGAGCCGCACGCGGACGCCGGGGACGTGCGTCGGCTGTTCAATATCAGTTGCTCCTCGGAAGGGTGGTTCCTCGAGCGCCATCCCAAGCTCGCTCCCGTGAATACGTTCACCGACGGCATCTTCCTGGCGGGCTGCTGCCAGGGGCCGAAGGATATCCCGGATAGCGTGGCGCAGGCCGGTGCGGCGGCCGCCGAGTCCCTGGCGCTCATCGATTCCAAGTTCGTCGAACTGGAGCCCAATACCGCCTACATCCTCGAGGAGGCGTGCTCGGGCTGCAAGACGTGCATTCCGCTCTGCCCGTACAGCGCTATCTCGTTTGTCGAGGCGAAGAAGAAGGCGGAGATCAACGAAGCGCTCTGCAAGGGTTGCGGGACGTGCGTGGCGGCGTGCCCATCCGGCTCGATTCGCCAGAACCTGTTCGAGGACGAAGAGATCTTCGAGGAAATCAAGGGGGTGCTTGCCCATGCCTGAAGCCAAACCTGAAACCCCGGCCGTCGGTCCCAAGAGATTTGAACCCAGGATCGTCGCCTTCTTTTGCAATTGGTGCACGTACCTGGCGGCGGACTTGGCGGGCACCTCGCGCATGAAGTACGCGCCCAACATGCGTGTTATTCGCACCATGTGCTCGGGGCGCGTGGACCCGCAGTTTGTCCTCGACGCTTTCGCGCATGGCGCCGATGGTGTGCTCATCGGCGGTTGTCATCCCGGGGATTGCCACTACCAGGAGGGCAATTACAAGGCGCTGCGACGCGTGCACTTACTCAAGCGCCTGCTCAGAGAAATGGGGATCGAAGAGGAGCGCTTTCGCCTGGAGTGGATTTCCGCCGCCGAGGCTGACCGGCTCAAGACCGCCGTCAACGACATGGTGGAGAAGGTGCGCGCGCTGGGCCCCCTGCGGCTCGAGACAACCGCGGAGTTCTTTCCGGAGGAGGTGAAAGTCGCATGACGGACAAACCCAAAGTGGCCTTCTATTGGTGCGCCTCCTGCGGAGGGTGCGAAGAGGCGGTCGTCGATCTTGCGGAAGGCGTCCTCAACGTGGTGGCGGCGGTGGATATTGCCTTCTGGCCGGTCGCCCTCGACTTCAAGCGCCGCGACGTCGAAGCCATGGCGGATGGCGCGCTGCTGGCGTCGTTCGTGAATGGCGCGATTCGCACCACCGAGCAGGAAGAGATGGCTCACCTGCTGCGGCACAAATCCCAAGTCCTGGTGGCGTTCGGCTCCTGCGCGCAACTGGGCGGCATTCCCGGCCTCGCGAATCTGTCTTCGCGCGACGAGATTTTCCAGACCGTGTACAAGGAAGCGCCGTCGACCGTCAACCCTGAAGGTGCCTTGCCGAAGAGCCTGCACCGCGATAACGGTGACTGCGTTTCGCTCCCGGGATTTTACGAGACGGTCCGAGCGCTCAACCAGGTTGTGGATGTGGATTATTACATCCCCGGTTGTCCGCCCACGCCCAAGATCATTCAGCAGGCCGTCGAGGCGTTGCTCAGTGGCAAGGCGCCGGAGAAAGGTTCAGTACTGGCGCCGGACCGCGCGCTCTGCGACGAGTGCCCGCGTAAGGACACCCGGCCTGAGAAGTTGACTCTGACCGCGTTCAAGCGGCCACAGGAAATCCTTATCGACGCGGAGAAATGCCTGCTGGCGCAGGGCGTGGTGTGCCTGGGGCCGGCCACTCGTGGCGGCTGCGAGGCGCTCTGCACGCGCGGGAATATGCCCTGCACGGGATGCTTCGGCCCCACCAGCCGCGTCCGCGACTTCGGCGCGAAGGCGCTCTCCGCCACCGCCTCCATCATCGACAGCAACGACGAGAAGCAGATCGACCAGATCCTGGATACCCTCCCTGATCCGGTGGGATTGTTCTATCGCTACAGTCTGCCGGCGTCGTTGCTCCGGCGGAAAAAGCTGCCGGAACAGCCTGCCACGAAAGGGTGCGCGCCGAAGGCCGGCTGAATGAAGTCCGATCCTCAGTTGAGGTGAATGAAGATGACCGATATCGCGAAGCAAACTCCGGAAACCGCACCGCAGCCGCAAACCGCAAAATCAGACGCACCGGTGCGCCGACGCATCACCATCGATCCCATCACGCGGCTGGAAGGACACGGCAAGATCGAGGTGTTCCTCAACGACCAGGGCAACGTCGATCGCGCCTATTTCCAGGTCCCGGAATTGCGCGGCTTCGAACAGTTCGTGCGCGGCAGGCCCGCCGAGGATATGCCCCAGATCACCTCGCGCATCTGCGGTGTCTGCCCGACGGCGCATCACATGGCGGCTACGAAGGCGCTCGATGCGCTTTACCAGGTGACGCCACCACCTGCGGCGCGGAAGATCCGCGAACTGTTTTACAGCACCTTCATGACCGAGGACCATGCCCTGCACTTCTATTTCTTGGGTGGGCCGGATTTCATTGTCGGACCACAGGCGCCCGCGGCCGAGCGCAATGTCCTCGGCGTAATCGCCAAGGTGGGAATCGAGGTGGGCCAGAAGGTGATCGCCATGCGCCGCCGGCTGCGCGAGCTCATGGCGCTCGTGGGCGGCAAGCCCGCTCATCCGGTGCTGGGCCTGCCCGGCGGCGTTGCCAAGCGGCTCACGGCCGAGGACCAGGCGCAATTCCAGCAGGTCGCCGCGGATGCGGTCGAGTTCGCGCAATTCACCCTTGCTACCTTCGAGAGTGTTGTCCTCAAGAACAGCGAGTACGTAAAGCTGATTACCTCCGATGCTTTCACGCACCGGACGTACTACCTGGGAATGGTGGACGAGCGCAACCGCGTGAACTTCTACGACGGCATGCTGCGCGTGGTCACGCCGGAGGGGAAGGAGTTCGCCAAGTTCCGTTCCGACCAGTACCTGGATTACGTCGCGGAGCATGTCGAGCCGTGGAGCTACATCAAGTTCGCGTTCCTGAAGCCCCTGGGTTGGAAAGGATTCGCCGAGGGCGCGGAGAGCGGCGTGTATTGCGTGGCGCCTTTGGCCCGACTGAATGCCTCCGAGGGATTGGCGACACCGCTCGCGCAAGAAGCCTACGAGAAGTTCTTCGCGACGCTGGGCGGCAAGCCGGTTCATCACACGCTGGCGAACCACTGGGCGCGGGTGATTGAGCTCCTGTACGCCGCCGAGCGCATGAAGGAACTCGCCGCCGACCCGGAGATCATTGACCCGAACGTGCGCACGCTCCCAACGGCCGTGCCGCGTGAAGGCGTGGGCGTCGTTGAAGCGCCGCGCGGGACGCTCTTCCATCACTACCAGACCGATGAGCGCGGAATCATTCAGAAGGCGAATCTGATTGTCGCGACGCAGAACAACGCGGCACGCATTGCCATGAGTGTCGAGAAGGCCGCGAAGGGTCTCATCAAGAATGGCGAGGTCTCGGATGGGATCCTGAACATGATCGAGATGGCTTTCCGCGCTTATGATCCCTGCCACGGCTGCGCCACGCATTCGCTTCCGGGGAGCATGCCGCTCGTGGTGCGCGTTCACGACCATGCGGGGCAGATCGTTGCCAGCCTGCGGCGCGACGGCGATGGCGCGATCCGCCGCTCGTGAGCGTGTCGCACCTCCGAGCCTAGAAAGGGAACCCGTGAACGATCCCGTACGTGTGTTGTGTTTGGGGAATGAACTACTCGCCGACGACGCCTTTGGGTGCGCGGTGGCTCGCGAAATCCGCGCCCAATTTCCGGGACAGGTCGTTTTATTAGAATCTAGGGCTTCGGGATTCGACCTCCTGGAGGATGTAAAGAATGTCCGAAGTCTGGTCGTCGTGGACAGCGTCCAAACCTCCACCGCGCCAATCGGCGCACTTTTTGTCGTCCGCGAGGGTGACATCACGTCCCCTTCGGGCGGCTCCCCCCACTATGTCGGACTTTTCGAGACCCTCCGCGTGGCCCGGGAATTGCTCCTTCCTGTCCCTGAGGAGGTTGTCATCCTCGCGGTCGAGGTGGCCGACACCACCACTTTAGGTGGGCGGATGCACCCCGCCGTCGAGGCCGCGGTGCCGCGCGTGGCCCGCCTGGCCGTGGATTGGGCCCGGCGGTTCGCCTCGCAGGCCGCTTGCCGGCTCTAAGCCTCGGCTACCCCTCGAGCTGCTATGTGCCTAGCCATCCCGGGAAAGATTCTGGAGACCAGCGAGCGCGACGGCGCCCCGACCGCGCGCGTGGATTTCGGCGGCGTCACGCGCCCGGTGCGCCTGGACTTCGTCCCGGAGGCGCAGGTGGGCGACTACGTGATTGTGCACGTGGGCTTTGCCCTGAGCCGCGTCGACGCGGAAGAAGCCGCGCGCACTTACCAGCTCTTGGCCGAGATGGGGTTGCTGGAGGGCGAGGGACTGGAAGGCGAGGGCACTGCCGAGCCGCGCGCCCGCGAGCCTGACGCCGAGGGATGAAGTATCTCGACGAATATCGCGATGCGCGCCTGGCACGCGCCCTGGCCGCGGAAATCGCCCGCCGCGTCACCCGCCCATGGGTCCTGATGGAGATCTGCGGTGGGCAGACCCACACGCTGATGCGCTACGGCATCGACGAACTCCTGCCGCCGCGCCTCGAGCTCGTGCACGGCCCCGGCTGCCCGGTTTGCGTCACCCCGCTGGAAATCCTCGACCAAGCCATTGCCATTGCCTCCTTGCCAGATGTGATTCTGGTCTCCTATGGCGACATGCTGCGCGTGCCGGGGTCGCGCACGGATCTGTTCCACGCCAAGGCCGCCGGCGGTGACGTGCGCGTAGCGTACTCGCCGACGGACGCGCTGAAGCTGGCGCGCGCGCATCCGGAGCGGCGCGTGGTGTTCCTGGGTATCGGCTTTGAGACCACGGCGCCCGCCAACGCCATGGCGGTGTGGCAGGCGCGGCAGGAGGGCCTCCGCAACTTTTCGATGCTCGCGTCGCACGTGCTGGTGCCTCCCGCGATCCGCTCGCTGCTCGATTCGCCTGGCCATCGCGTGCAGGGATTCATCGCGCCGGGCCACGTCTGCACGGTGATGGGCTACCGCGAATACGAAGCGCTCAGCCGCGACTATCGCGGGATCAAGTTCCCGCCCTTGCCGGGGGCGGAAGCGGAGGCGCGCAGCGTGGCGCAGT
>JAIQGA010000307.1 GCA_020072925.1 Terriglobia bacterium
CGGTAGTCGCCCACGATGGCGGATTTGAAAAAGTGATGATGCACCTCGCCGTGGGGAACGTCGTTGACTTCCCAGGGGAGCGCCGCGGAGCCGGGCACATGCACCATGCTCTGCGTAAAGAGCAGGTTCGGCTTCATCAGATGGTTTGAAGGATCGATCAACGCCACGCTGTCCGCCACAAACGAGTAGCCGTAGTAATCCGGAACGAGCGGTTCCGTCGTGACGCTCCACAGGCCCTGGTCGTCCTTCTGCATCGCCAGGGGCTTCTCTCGCCCTTCCAGAGCCACGACGACTTCCTTGGCGTTCGGGTCACGAAATCGGAAGGTCACGCGCAAGTCCGTGCTGACTTCGGGCGACACAATCCGCGCGGGCTGCTGCGCCCACCCCGGGCTTAAGGTTGCGAGGGAGAAAAGCAGGAGAGACAGGCTCGCGACTCTCCGCCGGCCAAGCCATCCAAGTCGAGAATCCATGCTGCGCCTCCTTGCGGGCGCTAAGTATACACCGTGAACCCGCTTTGGAGAGCAGTTGGGGAAGGCAAATGCTTCAGGCTATGGTCCGGAGTGGATCTTCAAGGAGTGGATCGCAAAGTCGGCCTACGAGGCCATTGGAAGGATAAAGTCATTCAAGCTGCAGCTTCTTGCCACGATGTAGGTGGCGCCGGCGTGGGGCTCAATTTGGTTGAATTCGCCGGCGCCACCTGCACAGGGTAACCCATGATCCGACAGACGCAAGGCCGCGGCAACGGACTTAGTGCGGCCCCAGTGTCGCCGTCGAGGCCGGTTGCTGGCTGGCGGTCAATCCCTGCGGTGCCAGCACGGTCACTTCCGCGCGACGATTTTGCTTGCGACCCTTCAGGGTCTTATTCGGAGCCGTTGGCGCCTCTTCACCGAATCCCAGTTCCGAGATGCGCACTTGCGGGACCTTGCGCTCCAGTGTCAGGTATCGGACAACGGCATCCGCGCGCCGCTGGCTCAGCTCCAGGTTATACTCTTTCGGTCCTGACGTGTCTGTAAAGCCCTGCACCTGGATCATGTAATGAGACAGCGATTGGACCTTGTCCGCCACCTCGTCCAGCGCCTTCTTATCGTCATCCGTCAGGTCCGAGCGATTGATCTTGAACAGGACCGTCTCCGTGGTGACGGGCTGAAACTTGTCGATGTTGGCCAGATCCTGCTTCACCTGCTGGGCCTGGTCCACCCCTTTCTGGGCTAGTTGATTAGCGTCCTGGGCGTCCTGGCCGGCCTTGCTCGCCGCCTGGTTAGCCTGGTCGGCTTTGTTGCTGGCCTCCGAGATGCCCTTTTCGGACTTTTGATCGACGTCCCGGATATCGCTGGCGTTTTGCGTCGACTTCTGGTCCAACGTACCCAGGTGCGTCTCCATCGGCGCGACCGTGTTTCTCACCCACTTCTTGGTGGCGCATCCTACGCCAAACAGCGGTAGCAGTAAGGCCACTGAGAGAATAGCGAGTGTGCGATTCCTTACGTTCTGCGTTTCCATGGCGAATCCCCCTGTTGAACTTTGACTTCCCAACGTTTATGTCTAGGCATTCGAATTGCCAACCCTGAAAGAACCGCATCTCTTTGCGCATCAACGCGAAACGACCGGGTCATGCCGCGCGGCCTGGAGATTTCTACCTAAGGCCTCTGTAGAATCGTCACGAAGCCAAGTTCGTCAGGGGACTCAAGAGGGTGAGGTCGCCGCGATTCTGGGGAAGTAGAGCCAGAGGTGGCCGAGGTCATCATCCTCGCCGAAAATGACCTCGCCGTCGCGCCCGGCGACGGCGTCGCCGAAGACGTACCCGTAGCGGCGGCGCTCGAAGACGGAGACCGCGACGCCGAGATTGGTCATCTCGTCGCGTGCGGGGTCATAGCAGAACAGGTTGGCGATTTCGCGCCCGCAGAAGCCGAACACTCGGCCATCGAGCGTCACCGCCATCGGACCCACGGGGGCAAACGGGGTTTTGCCGAGGCTCCTGCTGAACCCACGCGCCTCGTCGAGGGAAAATAGGTTGCCGTCATCGTCGGCGGTATAAAGCACGCCACGACGCGCGTCGCGGGCCCAGACCGGTGAGAATTTGCCCCACGCGCCTTCCGGCAATTCGATCGCTCCGCGCTCGAGGGCTTGCTTTCGCGGGTCGAAGCGCCAGAGATGGGTCGTACCCTCGAGGCCGAAAATGCTGCCGCGCGATCCTACCCCGAGCCGGCCGGCGCCGGAAACTTCGCCGATCACCAGGCCCTTCGGAGTATCCAGGTCCACGGTGAAGACGTGTCGCGTCGTGATGCCCACCACGCGCTCTCGTCCCGCATCGGCGACGGCGTGCACAATGGGCTCGCCGGCTACGACTTCGCCCAGGTCTTCGAACGGGGGGCGCTCGAACCCCCACTCCTGAATCAGGTCGTAGGGTAGCGGCTGGAGTTTGGTGAGCAGGATCCGTCCGCCGCCCGGGCCGTTCACCGCGGCCAGCAGTTTGGTCTTTCCGCAACAAACCGCCGCGCAATGGGAGGCGCCTTCCACCGCCTTCAGGTCGAAGACCATGCCCGTAACGCCGTGGAACATTCCCACAAAGATGTGCGCGCGCTTGCCGCTCGTTCCTCCGTAGACGATGCCTTCCGGGGTTACATCCAGCGCGATAATATGGCTCTCATCGGGCGGAATGGGAATGGTCGCGCCGGGAAAGCCCGTGGGGAAGGCGATCATCGTCCCTTCTCTCACGAACGTTCCGTGAACGATCTCGTCCACCAGCGCCTGAACCTTCGGAGAGTTGTGATCAAATTTCAATCGCTTTTTTTCGTCTGACATGGCGGATCAACCCCACATTCGAATTGGCAGGTGCGCGTTCTCCCTCTTGCGGTCCGCAGGCATTTCCACTTTGAATATGCCCGACGGGTGCGAGCCCACGTGGCCGAAAAACAAGTCGCCGCGGTGGTCCACCGCGCCGCGCGAAACATATTGGGCAAAATCGCTGGGATGCTGGAGCGTGCTGACCTCTTCGCGCCGGAGCGTGGCCGGGTCCAGCCGCCAGACCACACCTTCGCGTTCCTTTTGCGGCGCGGGCATCGGGTTGTAGACGGGGTCGCGCCACCGTGAGGCCACGTAGTAAATCTGGCCGTCGCCACCCACCGTCAGGCCCCCGCAGTGATCGATGAACGTGTTCACGGACACGCTCGGGTCGCGCTTTTGGGTCACGGGACCCAGGTCTTCAACCTTCGGCCATTCGCCTTCGTTCGGCCAGATTCGCATCATCCAGGGATTGGCGATCCAGGTGACGGCGTAGACACACTCGCCGCCGGGGGCGCCCACCACGTCGTAGAAAACGCTGTGCCAGCCCGTTTGGAATTCTCCTTTATGAGGCAGCGTGACGGGAGAAAGCTCCAGGCGGTCCTTCTCCGGATCGTAACGCACCAGTTGGCCGTAGTCGTTGGTGGTCCAGACGCGGTGTTTCCGGTCGAGGAAGAGCGCCTGAGAATTGATCGACCCGAGGCGGCCCACGTCGCGGCGCGTGCGCTTCCGGATATCAAAGATAATGAAATGATCGCGCGGATAACTCAGCGCGTAGAGCAGACCGCGCTCCTCGTCGTGCAGCAGGCAACGGCAGCCCTCCTTGGGAATCAGCGTGTCCCACCATTTGACTTCATCGGTCCGGGTATCGAAAGCGATCAGGGCGCTGCCACGGAAGCAGCGCCGCGCGTCGTGCCAGGAATGCCAGGGCGAGTAAATGGGTTGGTCGTAGGGCGGCCCGGAGAGGTGCGTGGCCATATAGAGAATCCCGTCGTGCATGGAGGGGGCGAAGCTGTAATGGATCTTGCACTGCGTGGCACGCCCGGAATCCCAGGGATCGTCGACGACCTTGTCCACGGAAAACAGAAAGTCGAGGCCGTCTTTCTGCTCGTTGTAGCGGACCACCTTCACCACGCCCCCGGGCACGCTCTCCGCACACGCCCCGGCATAGATGCGCCCGTCCGGCCCTACGGAGAGCGACCAGCAAGTGTCCGAGTCCGGGTGCTCCGTGAAGGGATACCACTTCACCGGATAGGGGCCGGCTTCCGGTCGTACGCCGGGCGACCCTTCCGGCGCCCGCGGCTCGCCGGCTCGCGGATAAAGCGCCACTCCCGCGCCCAACAAGCCTGCGCTGTTTCGGAAGAAATCACGCCGCCCGATGTCTTTTGACATGGCTTGTCTCCCCCGCACGACTGGGATCAGTTCGGAATGCACTTTCTTCCCGCTTTCTGCCGCCCAACTATATACCCGTTTTGGAGGTTTGCCGCGCCAGGATTCTTGCCCCGGGCGGGGGGCGGGTACGGCATGACCGGGCCGTGGGCCTGGGCATGGCCGGACCAGTTTGCGTCGCGCCCGCAATCCGCTATCATGCTGAAGATGGACGTGGCGATTCGCTGTCACAACCTGCGCAAAACGTACGATGGCAAGGTGGAGGCCGTGCGGGGACTCGACCTGGAGATTCTGGCGGGAGAGTGTTTCGGCCTTCTCGGTCCGAACGGCGCCGGGAAAACGACGACTATCGAAATCCTCGAGGGTTTGCTAGCGCCGACTTCCGGCGACGTAGAAATTCTGGGGAAGACTTGGGGCAGCGACGCGCGCGAGTTGCGGGAAGCGCTGGGGATTTCGCTTCAGGAAACTCGCTTGGCCGAAAAGCTTACCGTCCGCGAGACGCTCGAGCTTTTCGCGAGCTTCTATCGCTTTCCCCGTCCGGCGCGCGAGGTGATGGAAGAAATGGCTCTCACCGAAAAGGCGGACGCCTGGGTGGGGAAACTCTCGGGCGGACAGAAGCAGCGGTTGGCGGTGGCGACGGCGCTGGTGGCCAATCCTCGCCTGCTGTTTCTCGATGAGCCCACAACCGGGCTCGACCCCCAGAGCCGGCGGCAGCTTTGGGAAATCATCGGGAAGTTTCAGGGGCGCGGCGGGACCGTGCTGTTAACCACGCACTACATGGACGAGGCGGAGCGGCTGTGCGATCGCATCGCCATTATCGATCACGGCGTGGTTATTGCCGCCGGGACTCCCGCGGAACTCATCGAGCGGTTGGGCGGCCATCACATGGTGGAGTTCGAGACTTCGAGCAACGGCCGCGGCACGCTCGATAATTGGAAGACACTTCCCGGCGTCGAAGCCGTGCATGAGGAGGACGGCAAGGTGATTTTGAGCGTGCACGAACCGCACGAAACCATCCCGGCATTGCTGACAACTCTGGACAGCCAGGGCGCGAGCCTGCTCCACCTGACCACGCGCCAAGCGAGCCTCGAAGACGTCTTCGTCCACCTTACCGGTCGCCACCTGCGCGAAGATTGAGAGGAAGGAGATGAGTGTGCCCGAGCTGAAGACCGAGCGCGAACACCTCGCCGCACCCTCGCGGGAGGCAGGGACGCCCGCCGCGCCGCTCGAAAACGGCCGATGGAAGGCGTACGGAGCGCTCCTCCTGTCACGGATGAAAGAGATGTGGCGCGAGCCCGAGGTCATCTTCTGGGTGTTCGTGTTTCCGGTGCTGCTGGCGCTGGGGCTGGGCATCGCGTTTCGCAATAAGCCCGCTGACGTCAGCCGCGTGGTGGTGGCGGAGGGGCCGGGGGCGGCGCGCGCGCTTGGGTTGTTGAAGTCCTCTCCCCAAAGCGCCTCCGTGCAGGCGGAGACGCTTCCCGCGGCCGAGGCGCTCAATAAGTTTCGCCTCGGCAAATACGACCTGGTCATAACGCCCAAGGCGGACGGAGGATTCGAATACCGCTACGATCCGGCGCGCCCGGAGAGCGTCCTCGCACGCAACGCGGTGGACGATGCGTTGCAGGGCGCGGCCGGGAGAAAGGATGTCTTGCGGACCTCGGCACGCGTTTCGAGCGAACCCGGCGCACGCTACATCGACTTCCTCATCCCCGGTCTTTTGGGCATGAACCTGATGAATTCCGGCATGTGGGGCATTGGATTTGCCCTGGTGGACTTGCGGCAGCGGAAACTGCTCAAGCGCTTCCTGGCCACGCCCATGCGCCGCACGGACTTTCTCATGGCGCTGGCGAGCAGTCGGCTGGTCCTGATGCTGCCGGAACTGTTCCTGCTGCTGGGATTCGGAGTCCTTGCCTTTCACATGCGGGTGATGGGTTCCTGGCTCTCGATACTTTTCATCAGTGCCGTGGGCGCGCTCACTTTCGGAGGGGTGGGCCTGCTCACCGCCAGCCGCGCCCAGAAAATCGAGACCGTCAGTGGCCTCATCAACCTGGTCATGATGCCGATGTGGATCTTCTCCGGCGTTTTCTTCTCTTATGAACGCTTCCCGGCGGTCATCCAGCCCTTCATCAAGGCGCTGCCGCTGACCGCGCTGAATGATGCGCTTCGGGCCACGGTCCTGGAAGGCGCATCGCTGGCGGCGCAGGGGACCCGCCTGCTGGTCTTGGCGCTCTGGGGAGTGGTTTCGTTTGTGGTGGCGCTGCGCTGGTTTCGTTGGACGTAGCGGCTACTCAGTCGTCTTTCTATACGCAGCGGACCCACAAGCAAAGGAGAACATCTCAACACAGAGATCACGGAGGACTGCCAGAGGTCACAGAGATTGTACACGATGTTTTCCTCTGCGGCCTCAAATGTTCTCCTCTGTGCGCTCTGCGTTGAGTCTTTCTTTCTCGAACGCGAAAGAAGCTTGGAATTTGTAGCACAGAATGCTCCACGCGCCGACGCTTCAAGCGAAGCCGCGTTTCTGCACGGGCTTCTCGCCGTCGGGCTTGGGAACGAAAATATCCTGCCACGTCAAGCCGCACTCCTTGACCATCTCGACGCAATATTCCAGGCGGCCCACATTTTTGTCGACGTTGTTCGTGCCGAAGGAGAACTTGACTCCGGCCTGCTTGGCCGCCTTGATGAACGCGGCATGCGGAATTCGGTAATGGTTGTTAATCTCGATCGCAATATCGTTTTTCTTGGCGGCCTCGATGAC
>JAIQGA010000308.1 GCA_020072925.1 Terriglobia bacterium
ATGACCGAGTTGCTCACCCGAGTCGCAGATCGGGTGCATCTGTGTGGCGACATCGAGAATCTGGACGAATTCTATCCTGCGCTGGATTTATTCATTATGCCCTCCAGGGCGGAAGGGCTGGGATCCGCTGCGCTCCACGCGATGGCGTATGGTCTGCCGGTGATCGCCAGTCGTGTGGGAGGACTGCCGGAAATTGTCGTGGAAGGCGAGAACGGATGGTTGGTCCCGCCGGAGGCGCCACAGGCGCTTGCGGACGTGATTGTCGCTGCGGCCGCGGACCGTGAACGTCTGCGGCAATTGGGCGAGAAGGGGCGCGAGCGAGCTTGCCGGTTTTCCACTGATATAATGCTCGAGCGCACCGAGGCTCTCTATTACCAGTTATTGGCCCGCTAAAACATGTATGGGTATCGCGTGAAACGCCTTTTCAGAGAGGTAAACGCCGAGTGCTGATTCTCTACACTGTCATCGCGCTGTTTGGACTGGCACTCGGCAGCTTCCTGAATGTGTGCATCGTCCGGTTGCCGCGCCACGAATCCATCGTCCTGCCGCGCTCGCACTGCCCTCAGTGCAACCATTTGATCCGCTGGTACGACAACATTCCGCTCCTCAGTTTTCTCGTATTGCGCGGGCGCTGTCGAGATTGCCACGCGCGCATCTCGGCGCGCTACCCGCTGGTGGAGGCTCTCACCGCTGGCGTACTCCTCGCGGACTTTCACATTTACGGCCTAAGCCCGGAATTCATCAAGTTTGCACTCTTCGGAATGCTTCTTGTGGTCCTGATTTTCACAGATCTCATCGAACGGCGTATACCTCATGCCGTTACAATCCTGGGAATGAGTTTGGGCCTTGTGTTCAGCTTTATCGTGCCAGTAGACAATCGCCTGCTGGAATGGCTGTTCCGGCACCTGGAGTGGGATATTGCGCGGACGACCTCCTCGGTGATTGGGGCCCTGGCAGGAGCGCTGACTGGCGGCGGGCTGTTTTATGCCGTGGGAGAAGCGTTCTATCATCTTGGCGGGCGCGAAAAGGAATATCTCGGCTTTGGTGACGTGATGTTGATGCTCATGGTGGGCACATTCCTGGGCATACCACTGACGCTCGAGACAATTCTCCTTGGCTCGCTGGGGGGGACCATCGTCGCCTTGGGATTTACTGCTGTCAATCGCCGCTATCGTGAATATCCCTGGCCGTACGGGACGTTCCTAGGCATTGCCGCGGTCTTTGCGAGCCTGTGGGGAACGCGGCTGCTGGACGCATATCTTCACTGGTCCAACCTTGCGGGCTGAAATGCGACCCCACCTCACCTTCGGCCAATTGACGATCCTCGTTGGCACAGCGGTTGCGATTGGTGCTTCCCTCATCTTCATAATTTATGCCTTGCGCAAAGCCCTTCACAGCAGTCGAAGCGGGGAGGCCGAACCGCCGCCTTCACGCGCTTCGGCTAGCTCGGCATTTGCGCTGGCGACGATGCAAGGCGTCATCGCAAGTCTCAAGCAAGAACAGCGCGGACTCGAAGACGCGCGGCGCCAAATGGAGCAAGAAGCCGAGAAGAACGCCCGTCTCCTCGAAGTTCTCGCCGGCGCATTGGACGAGGCTCTCGTCGTCTTTTCACGCGAGGGATTCGTTCGGTTAATCAATCCACCCGCCCGCGCCATCTTGGGGGCCGACACCTGGTCGCGCCGCCGCTACAGTGAAATCCTGGCGCCAGAAAGTGCGCTGGCGGGTTTCCTTCGGGCCTGCCTGGAGAATGGGAAGGCAGCTAATTGGGAGAGAATTGAGTGGCCCTTGCAGAACGGCGAGTGCCGCGTGCTGCTGGTCAGTGTACTGCCTGTGCAGGCCCGCGCGGGGAGCATTGAAGGAGCGCTTTGCCTGCTGCGCGAACCGCGAGACTCCGTGCCATTCGGAACGGATGGAACAGCATGAAATCCTCTGCCGTCACTGATTGAGCCACTTCACAAGGTTCTTGAACAGCTTGAGACCGTCCTGGGAATAGTGCGCTGGCAGGGCGGCGCGTTCGGGATGCGGCATCAAGCCCAGCACCAACCCCGTCTCATCGCAGACTCCTGCCACGCCTCCTGGAGCGCCATTCGGATTGTGCGGATACTCCAGGGTGGGTTTGCCGTGCTCGTCGCTGTAATGAAAAACCGCCCGCGATGAATCTGCCTCGCAAAACATCGGCCGTCCTTCCGCGTGGGCGGTGGGCATCGAGAGTGTCTCACCCGCGAGATTCTCAGTCCAAACGCACTTCTCGGGCGATACCAGCAATCGTACTTTTCGGTCCTCGAAGTGTCCCGACTGGTTTTCCAAAAGAGCCATGGCGCGTTTTCCCGGAGAGCGCCCGGGCAAGATTCCGGCCTCGGTGAGCACCTGAAAACCATTGCAGATGCCCAAGACGGGCTTCTGCGCCTCCAAGAATTCTACGAGTTGATCGCGGAGGCGCGCTACCAACATGGTGGCGAAGATGCGCCCTGCGCCAAGGTGATCGCCGAAAGCGAAACCGCCCGGGACCACCATAGCCTGGAACGTATTGAGCCGCACGCGCCCGTCAATCAGATCACGCAATAGGACCAACTCCGCTTTACCACCGGCAGATTCAATGGCCGCCGCAGTTTCTTCGTGGCAATTCGTGCCGGGTGCATAAAGAATAGACGTAGTCGCCTGACTCATTCGACAACCTCACGAAAAGTTTGACGCCAGCTTTCGGCCAGTTCTTCGACCTGCATTTCCCACACGACCTTTCCCTGATCAATGAGGGCCAGACCGGGTTCCGCAACAACCTCCCCGATGAGCCGAAAAGGAATTCCGGCTAACCGCTCTTGCAGGTTCGTGTCGGATGGAACCTCGATCAGCACAGAGCCCACGAACTCCCCGAACAGGCAGCCATCCCGGCGGCCCGGCGGAAACGCGTCGAGCTGAATGCGGGCGCCGAACCCCGAGCCCAGCGCGGCCTCGAAGAGGCGAAGGAACACGCCCCCCTCGGCGATGGCGCTGCCTGCCACATAACCGCCTGCGGCATGCAGCTTGAGCAGAGCATCCCACTGTGCACGGATAGAAGCCGCGTCGTAAACGTCGAAGAGCCGGTCGCCGCGCTGGCCGAATGTATCCGCATAGACGCTTCCGCCGAGCGCGTCCGCGTCAACACGACCGACGAGGACCAAGCGGTTCCCAGGCCGCTTGAATTCCTTCGTGACGACATCGTGAACGTCTGCAATCCTACCGACCGCGGCGACGACCAGCGTTTGTGGAACATCAATCTTTCGCCCGCCGGCCTCGAAGGTCCCGGAACTCGAGTCCTTGCCGGAAATGAACGGCGTGCCCAATTCCACGGAAAGATCCGAAATGGTCTCGACCATCTCCCGCAGGTCCCAGGCAGTATCCGGCCGCACGCGTGGCGTGTAGAAATTATCGCAGAGCACCATCTGGTGATAATCTGCTCCGGCAACCACTGCCTTGGTAATGGCCTCAATCATCATCAGGCGCGCCATCGCGCCGGGGCTAACGTCCCCATAGAAGGGATTGAACGCCACAGTGGTCATCACACCGGCCAATTTTCCTCGCAAGGGGGCGGAAACGTAGATATTCGTCGGCATGTCGTGATTTTTGCCACCGTAAGGGCCCACGGCCGTTCTTCCCTGCACTGTGCTGTCGAAGCGCGATCCCGCCGCGCGCTGGTCAGCGCAATGGTAGTGCGTCAGAACGCGGCGAACCGCGCCAGACCAATCCGCAGCAGTACGGGGTTCGGGAATAGCCACAGGAGTGAGCCGCCTCTCGGGCTTGGCCACAGTGGTCGGATCAATCGGGCAGCCTTCCCAAAGGAACGACATCTCGAGGTCGACCACTTTCTGCCCGCGCCAAAACCCTTCCAGGCGTTGCGTGTCCGTAAAGTGGCCGAGTACGGAGTGCGCCACTTCGTAGCGGTCGAGAATCGACTCGACCTCGGCGAGTTTCTCCGGCGCGACGGCGACGAGCATACGCTCCTGCGATTCGGAGAGCAGGATTTCCCAGGCGGAAAGACTCTGGTCCTTCAAGGGAACAGCGTCGAGATTCATCCGCACCCCCGTCTCCGCGCCCATCTCGCCCGCCGCGCAGGAGATGCCGCCCGCGCCAAGGTCGGTGATGGTGCGGATCAATTCCTGGTCGCGCAGCACCGGAATCGCCGAGGTGAAGCGTCGCTCGGTAATAGGATGGCCGATTTGCACGGCGGCCGATTCTTTCTCCAGCGTTTCGCCGGTCATGCCGGTGGAGCTTGCGGTCGCTCCGTGAATGCCGTCGCGACCCGTTGCGCCTCCGATGAGCAGGGCGACGTCCCCCGGGCGCGGTGAATCCTTCAAGGCGTACTTCTTGGGAATGAGGCCGAGCGAGTGGCCCAGCGCGAAGCACTTGGCGTAGCCCGGGTGGCAGCGGTAGATCGGGTGCATCATGGGAATGCCCATCGGGTTCGTATAATAGGCCGTAGCCCGGATGGACTCCGAAACAATGAGCTGGGGATGAAGCGCCCCGGCTGGAGTCTCCTCTTCAGGCAGATGCGGATCCATCGTGCCCATGATCGTCGTCCCACCGATGGGGTAGCCGCCTTTCCCAAAGCCCAGCGTGTCGCGGATCACGCCCCCATGCTTGGTGGCGATTCCGCCGAACGGAGCGATGGAGCTGGGGAAATTGTGCGTCTCGCCTTTGATCGTAACGACCCATCCGTCCTCGAATTCCATTCCGCCCGCGTTATCCTTGAACGAAGAAACCACCAGAGGGTGATTGATCCGCGCTGTCGCTTCGCTCAACCGCTTGAGGAGGCCAAGGCTCTTCCACGTAGTGTGGTAGCAGTGGTCGCTCCAGCTCTGCGCCAGAATTTCAACCTCGGCGTCGGTGTGCGGGCGCCCCTGCACCTGCTCGTGAGCCTGGATGGCTCTCATCTGAGAGAGCGGGGCATACCAGGAGCGTGCCTGAGAAAGCGCGACGAGTTCCTCGTCTTTCAAACCCAGAAGGGTGATCGTGCCCACCGGATCAGGCCTTCCCTTCGGGTGAAGTGTGGTGACCGCTTCGCCCGGTTCGCGAATACGCTCCACAACGTGGTTGTAAATGAAACGCGCTGCAATCCTTCGGGCCTCGGCGTCGTTCAGACCGGAAAACTGGTACCGGCGGCTCAAGCGCGCGAACTCCAAGCCGTTTTCTCCCAAAGCTCGGGCCCCCGCCAGAATCGAAGGGGTTTCGGGATCGGTAACCGCGGGTCGGTACGCGATCTCGACGATGGGCCCCAGGCTGGGGTCGAGTTGAGATCGCGGTGAGGCGGTCTGATGCAGGGAATTCACCAGCAGCGGCATCAGGCTTTCGAGTTTGATTTCTCCTTCCAACCAGAAAACGCGCTCGATTACCACATTGGCGAGCCGAGGGTAGCCATGCCGGCGAACGAAGCTGAGCCAGTTGCGAGCTTCGGGGTCGTCTTTCGACAAGGTATAAACACTATGAATCGCCATGGTCGCCTCAAACGGGGCTTCGGTTGAAGTCATCCTGGAGCAGCCTATTGGACAGCAAGCGCGCCGTAAAGTAAACGCCTTTGAAGAGATTGCGGCAGAAAGTGTTGGCGCGAGAAGTCATGAACTCGTAAGACCCATTATATCCGCAAGGGCAACCTCTGTCGCCCTCCGAGGCTCTATCGGGTAGGGGGAAACCGGGCAGTCGAGCCGTAGCACCGTGCGATGGGCTAGATCGATGCATGGGGTCTGTCTCGGGCGTAGCCAAGACCATTGATTTTAGCCGCCGGGAGAGGTAGATTATGCCCAAGGGATGGCTCGCTGCTCCACAGGAAGGTGCATATGAACCGGCTACTGAAATACTGCACGATGTTGAGCGTGTTTCTGGCCTTGGGGCTGGGTGTAGGCCATGCGCAGCAGTCTACGAGCGCGCCGTCACTCGGCGACCTGGCGCGGAAACTCAAGGCTCAACGCGCCCAGGAAAAAGAAAAGCCCAAGCTCTACACGAACGATAACCTTCCCGCGCGGCCTGCCGGGCAGCCTTTGAGTGTCGCCGCGGGGATTTCCGAAAACGCGGAGGCTAGCAAGCGCGGTGAGAAGCCGGAAGCCGGAACCGAGAGCAAGCCGGCAGAAGAGGAATCCGCCAACCAAGTCCATAATGAAAAGTATTACCGTGCCCAGATGGCCAAGCTGCAAGGTCGCCTCAGCCTCCACCAACGAGAGCTCGATGTGCTGCAACAGAAGCTGGGCCAGAATGAGATGCAGTACTATCCGGACCCACAGAAAACGCTCGACCAGCAATACACGCGCGGGGACATTAACAAGCTCCAGGGTGATATTGACAAGAAGAAACAACAAATTGCCGCTGACGAGCGAGCCATCGAGGACTTGCGGGATCAGTTGCGGCGCGAAGGTGGCGACCCCGGGTGGCTTCGTTAGCCGCCTCGACCTCGAAGCCGCGCTAAAGGAGATGGAAAAATGAAGAGGCCCTTCATACTGATAATCCTTGGACTCGCCGTGGCGGCACCCTGGTGCCTGGCGGCTCCACAGTCTCTGGGAGAATTTGCTCGCCAGCAGCGCGAGCAACGCGAGAAGTCCGGTGTGAAACCCGTCAAGGTTTTCACCAACGATAACCTCCCCGCTCGTCCTCCGCGTGAGGGTCCCACGGCCGCTTCCGGCATGGCGACTACGCCCCCCGAGAGCACCACGACTGCGGAGGCCAAACCTGCCACCGGCGAAGCAGCACAGGGCGAACAAGGTGAGGCAGAATCCGAGAAGCCCGAAGACAAGAAGCAGACCAAGGAATACTGGCAGGCGAAGTTCAAGGCTGCCCGCGCCCAACTGGCCGATGCTCAGGAACAGCAGCAGGTTTCCGAGGACGAACTTAATCTACTCCAGATCCAGCAGGCGCGTGAACTTGACCAGGTGGCGAAGGACGAGCTAGACCGCAAGGTTC
>JAIQGA010000309.1 GCA_020072925.1 Terriglobia bacterium
GCCAGCCCCAGGCCCACTCCCTTGCCTTCCTCCTTGGTGGTGAAGAAGGGCTCGAAGATGCGCGGCAGAACGTCTTCGGGAATCCCCGGGCCTTCGTCGCGCACCTCGATGCGGCCCAGCCGGCGCTCGGCGTCGAACCTGGTGCGCACCGAAAGCCGCCCGCCATGCGGCATGGCCTCGACGGCGTTCATCAGCAGCGCCAGGAGCGCTTGCTGTACCTGGCCGGCGTCGCAGTAGATGGGCGGCAGCGCGGGCGCAAGGTCCTTGTCCAGGTCGATGCTCTGCAAATCCATCTGGTGGCCGACCAGCAGCAGGCAGCGCTCCACGACGGCGTTCAAATCGTTGTGCTGCGGATTGAGCGGCGCCTGCCGCGCGAAGGTCAGAAGGTTTTTCACGATCGTCCCGCAGCGCCGGCTCTCGCCTTCGATGATTTGCAGATACTTCCGTGCTTCCTCCAGTCGCGTGCCGTCCGCCAGGCCGTTGCCGGTCATGCGCGTCAGGAGCTTGCTGTAAGTGAGAATGCCGGCGAGCGGATTATTGATTTCGTGCGCCACCACCGCCGACAACTTGCCGAGCGACGCCATCTTCTCGGATTGCACCAGGCGGCGATACGCGCGCTCGAGCTCGATCGTCTTCTCACGGACCCGCGCTTCGAGCGTGCGCGTCCACTGGCGATTTTCTTCCTGGGCGATGCGCAATTGCTCCGTCATGCCGTTGAAGGAGGCCGCCAGGCTGCCGAGTTCGTCCTGGCTGGTGACCTCGAGCGAATAGTCCAGGTCACCCTGCGCCACGTGGCGCGTGCCCTCGGTGAGCTTGTGGACGGGCTTGTGCACCGTGATCCAGATCAGCCCCGCGGAGACCAGGCTGACAATCAGAATCGAGCCGACGGTGAAAAGCGCCATGCGGCGCTGGCTGGCAGCCACCGCCTGGTCCACGGCGGCGAGCGAGAGATTCGTGTCCAGCACGCCCAGCACCTGGTTGCCGCCCGTGTGCGCATGGCAGGCGGCGTTCGAGCAGTCCGGCTCGTTCTCGATGGGGCGAATCAGCCCCAACACGCGCGTGCCATCGCGCGCCGTGTAGATGCGCATGGTGTCGGGCCGCGCCAGACGCCGCAACGGCTGGGCCTGCGCGTGGCAGGCGTAGCAGGCCTCCGCGTTCTTGTCCACGAAATGCCCCACTTCCTGCGCGTCCGTCGAGAAGGTGATCTTCCCCTCTTTGTTGAAAATGCGGATGCGGCTGATGCCCGACTCGTGACCGATGGTATTAATGATGTGGAAAACTTCTTCGCGCTGATTCCGCAACATCGAGTAGCGAATGCTGCGGCGGATGGTGTCGCTGATGCGGTCGGCGGTCTGCAGCAGGATCTCGTGCTGCGATTGCCGCCAGAGACGGATGCTCCAGTAGCCGTAGCAGGCGAGCAAAATCGCCATGCTGCCCACGACGCAGGCCGTCAGCTTCGTCGCCAGGCTGTGTGTGAACTTGCGCATCGCTCACCTTGCTATTGCTGTAGCGGCGGTCTATAACCGCCGTAAAAACCGGCCGCCGGTCTATGACCCTCGACTGACAGTTTGCGGCGGTCAGGTGACCAGCGGTCACCGGCGACCGCCGCTACAGCGCCTTTCCGCACGGCCATCCCCGGCAGCAAAGCCGGGGCAGGCCCGGCCGTGTTCACGGGCGGGACGCCCGTGCTACAACAGGCTCCGCGGACGGGGCGTGCACCTCGAACACGTTGAAATAGCGCACGCCCAATGAAAAGAGCAAAAACCCCATGCCCACGATCGAAAGCGTCACGGCCAACTCCGTCCAACGTGGGAAATAATGCGCGTGCGCGGAAAACTCCAGCCCCGAAATCGAAACGTTCAGGCGGTTCAGCAGAAAGCCGGTGATCACCAGGACCGCCGCTGCAAACAGGCCCTCGCGGTTCTCGCGCACACGCCGGATGAAGAGCATCACCATCGGCAGGAACAGCCCGACCACGATTTCGAGTACGAAGAGCAGCGTCTCCGTGGAAGCTTCGCGCAGATGGACGAGCGCGTGCCTCGCCACCAGATCCTGGAAGCGCAGGATTCCGTAAAGCATCAGCACCACCGCCATACCCTTGCCCAGCACCGCGAGAAGCGGCAGTTCAATTTCCCGGCCGAACGCCCGCGCGCTGAGGTTCGACTCGAAAATCACCATCGCCAATCCCACGCCCACCGCCGAAATGAAAAAGAAAACCGGCAAGAGCGGCGAATACCAGTAAGGGTGAAGCTTCTCGGGCACGATCAGAAACAGGCTGCCCAGCGAGGACTGGTGCAACGTCGAGAGAAGCACGCCGGCAATCACCAGCGGGATGGTTACCGAGTGGATCAGGCGCAGCGGACCATGCAACCGGAAGCGCTCGAAGACCGCGGGTGAGAATTCCAGCGCCAGCACCGTGAGGTACAACATCACGCACCACGCCACCTCGAACATCACGGAATGAGGATTCCACATCACCAGCGGGTGCCAGATGCGATACGGCCGACCCAGATCGAACAGCAACGCCACCGCCACCAACCCGTAGCCCAGAAACGCCGTGAGAATCGACGGCCGCAGCACGGCATGAAATCGATCGAGATGAAAAACGTAGACAATTGCCGCCAGCGTGAATCCTCCGGCCGCCAGCCCGACCCCGCACAGCACGTCGAAGCCGATCCAGAGGCCCCAGGGAAACTGATCGCTGAGATTGGTGGAGGCGCCCAGGCCTTTGACGAAGCGCAGCACCGTCGAGTAAAACCCTGCGGCCAGGATCACGACCAGCAGCGCGCGCCAGAAAGTAATTTTGGGGAGTTTGCTACCATTCATGCGGCGGCTCCGAAAGAAGTTGTCAGTCGTCAGTAGTCAGTGGTCAGTCGCAACTAACCACTAACGCCTGCGAGCTTCTTGTTTCGAATTTCGAGTTTCGAATTTCGAATCTCGAGTTTCAAGTTTCCAGTTTCGACTTTCCAGTTTCCAGTTTCGAGTCTCTCTTTTCCGTCTTTTCCGCTCGCGCGACTTCCTCGCGGCGATTGGTGATCCACCAAATCCCCCCCAGAAGGGCGCCACCCAGCATGACCAGGTTGGGAATCTTCGAGAGCACGCGGTAGGTGTACGTGGGCAGCGCGTCGTGCGGAAGGTTCGAAGGAAAGCCGAGCTGTTCGAAGGGCACGGCGGAAAGATAAAGCACCGACGTGCCGCCCACTTCCTGCTGACCGAAAATGTGCTGCACGTACCCGGTGGAGTTCTCGCGCAGGCGTTTCTCCGCCTCGCGAAGTAGCTCCTCGCGCTCGCCGAAAATACTGGCTTGCGCCGGACACGCCTCGGTGCACGCAGGCTGCAAACCCTTCGCCAGGCGCGGCGCGCACAGGATGCACTTCTCGACCTTCGGTAATGCCGATTTCCACTCGTAGCGCGGAATTCCGAAGGGGCAGGCCATCATGCAGTAGCGACACCCCATGCAGCGATCCGCGTCGTAGATCACCGGACCCGCGGCGGTCTTCCGCAACGCCCCCACTGGACAGACCGAAGCGCAGGTGGGATCCTGACAGTGCATGCAGAACTTGCGAACAAACACGCTTCCGTAGGTCTGCAAGACGTTCAGCGTGTCCGCGGACAATTTGCCCCCAACTTCGCCATGACTCTGCGCGAAGGTGACCAGTTCGTCAGCACCGCACGACTTGGCCGGGCGCTGCTTGTTGGCTTCCGAATCATGTAGTGGGAGGTCATTCACAATCTTGCAGGCTGTGGCGCAGGCCCCGCACCCGATGCATTTGGTCGTATCGACGAGGATGGCCTTGCTCATCTTGTACACTTCCTCCGAACGGGAGGCTAAGCGACTAGATGTCGTAACGTCCGCTCTGCCTCGCTGAATCGGTTAGCACGCGGCATGCCGAGAATTTCAGCAGTCGTGGGCGTGAAAGGGTAATTTCGTCCGAAATATTCGGACTACTTCGCCATCGACTTCTCGGTGTCGTGAAATCCCACAGCCGGCCTGATGGTTTTTCCGGGGGAAGACTGAGTCAGGACTGTCAGTTGTCCGTCGCCCGTAGCCCGTTGTGGCGGTGCTTACCGTCACGCTCATAAGGGCAACTCACAACGGACCACTGACAATTGACAGCGAATTAGGCTGGGACAATTCGGACGCAATATGCTCGGACCGCTCAAATCACCTCGCCCGCAGGAACCCCGCCTCGAAGGCCCTCCATGCCTGGTCGCTTAGCTGGGTGAGAGAGCCCAGGGCCGGAAGTCCACCATCGACGCTGGTGGCGCCAAGGGCCAAGTCGGCAGGGATATTGACGCCAATGAATTCGCAGAAACGCGCGAACTCGTATTCGAGCCACGTGGCCGCCTTCTCCCCAGACCGCATGCGGCCTGAGTCGTCGTCCAGGTGAGCGGGCGCCACCTTGCAGACCCAGCCGTCGCCATAAGGTTCGCGCGCTACGAGTTCCGGCAGTTCGCGCAGCGCGTCGTTAACCGCGAGGACTTTGCCCGTTACCAATGAGGAGACCGTCAGGGTGCGCCCTATGTGCACCAGGTAGAAGAGGGGCTGGCCGCGCCGCACGGTGTCGCCCACTTTGGGCAGAGTCACACGATCCGGCGCACCCAGCGCGTGCGCGAGCAGGGCGTCAGCGCCCACACGCACCTCGCCCGATGGGTCAGGCCGAAACCAAGCGTGCCCCTGGGAGAGATAAACCCCCTGCGGGATTCCGCAGGGGAAGCTGCGGGGCCGCGCGAGCCGCTCCAGGGTTGCCCCGGGGACCCACGACGCTTGCGGACTCACGGCGACCGCGCGGCGCGCCTTCAGCTTCTGCAGAACCAGATCAGTCAGGACCAACCCCACGAACATTAGCGCTACGAAGACTGCTACCATGACGACTTCTCCTCAGCCTTAAAGATCTTCGTGTATTCCCGTGCGTGCCGGACCGCGTCCTGGGGGACGTCAACCCAGAAACATTTCCCGGACGAGCTTCTCCCACTGCGACTCGGGCACTTCGGCCAGCAGGTCGGGGAGAGCTCGCCCGCCATCCTGCAGACGCGTTCCGGGCCCTGGGCTCACGTGAGCCTGGAGGTCGCCGACGGACTCCTCCAGCCAGCGCTGCGCCAACCGCCCGTGGAGCAGGTTCTTGAGGTTTCCCTCGACGGCCGGCGAGTGCACCGCCAGCAGCCATCCGGCGCCGTAGGAATCCTCCTGCGCCAGGGCGGGATTGCGCAGCACCTTTTCGTTAACGTCGACGACTTCACCCTCGATGGGCGAGACCATTGGGAATTGATGATCGCCTCGCGCCACCGTCCAGGCTCGCTCCCCTTGCCGCAGCCAGCGTCCGCGCGCGGGCAGCTCGAGCTTGTCGAACTGGCCCACCAGCCGTGTTGCAAAATCATCGAGCCCGATGCGCACTATCTGATGCCCCTCCTGCACCGCCCACGTGTGCCCGGGATGATAGGAGAGGTGAGCAGGCAACTTGAATCCGTTGACGACACTCAGGGGAATCGCTGCCCCTTCCGGCTCCTCTGCCGCCTTGACTTCTTTCGCCCGCTGCGGCTGCCGGCGCTGGAGGTAGTAATCCACCAGGACAAAGATAATGAAGGTTGCGATGACCAAGAGTGCGACCATGTTTCACCTCATACGTTCTTGCACTCGCTCCGAACTATTCGGGAGGAGCGGCGACTGCCAGACGTGCTAAAGGCACTCTGCTGGCCAAATGACCGGGAAATCACAGCCCTGGCCGCTAGGCTAACCAGTGCCTATTCAATATGTTAGAGAGATTGCCTGGGATAATCAGGCAGAGACAGTTTGGCATTCCTCATGCTGAATTGTTGCGCTTCGCAACTAAGGCCACCGCCCGAAGCCCCTCAGGAGAGATAACCGTCTTGGGCTCAGCAAGATAGGAGCTGCTGTCAACTGCAACACCGTTTGTTGAATAGCTCAGCAGGTCACGTGGAAAAGCAAGTCTTGTCCGGAGTCCCGCCAGGAGGCAGGTCGGAAGCGCTACCGCTCAATCAGATAGGTGCGAAACCACTCGACGCTGCGCGTGATGACTTCGCCTTCCCAGGCGACGGACGTGAACACGTGGTCGGCGCCAGGAATAACCACCAACTCTTTTGTGGCGCCACCTGCAGCGCGGTAGTAATCCTCGGCGTGCGAATACGGAACGTGAGCATCCCTCTCCGGGTGGATGATCAGGATTGGGCCTTTGAAACTTGCCACGGACAGGAGCGGTTCGACGGCGAGCGCATCTTCGAGGAAATGCGGGGAAATCTCGCGGGCGTCGTATTCGAAGCGCCCGTTTCCGCCCGGAATAGGTTTGACAGAAGCCTCGGCCAGCGTGAGCAGGTGGTCGGTGTGGGCGAGGGCGCTCCACAGCACCAGCGCGCGAGGGCGGACGCGGGGCGCCAGTGTGGCGGCAATCAGCCCGCCAAGCGACAGGCCGAGCAGGCCCACGCACCTGGGATCGATACCCTTCTGTCCCCGAAAGAAATCCACCGCGGCGCGCGCGTCGGCGATTTCACCGTTCAGCGTGACTTCGCGGAAGTCACCCTCCGACTCTCCCGAGCCATAGAAATCAAAGCGCAGCGAGGCGATGCCCGCCTCGGCGAGCGCTCGCGAGCACTTCACAAACATCCAGTGCGACTCCATGCGGTCGCCCGTAAAGCCGTGAAAGAGCACCACGCCCGGCACGCGCCGCAAAGCCTTCCGTCCCGGGCGCGCTTCCTCGGGTAAATGAATCATGCCCCGCAGCCACTTGCGCCGGGGATTTTGAAACTGGACGAACGTTTCCATACTTCGAATCTGCCGCTTTTCGCGATCCTTTTCCTGCCAAACACTTCGCCTCTACCAAAGGAGGATTCTCTGTGGCCTCCGTGTCGCTCAAGCCTCAACACAGAGGCCACGGAGGACCTCCGTGACCTGATATCAGACTTCCACCCCCGCCTCATGCAGGTCCCGCTCGAGCTGTGCGGCGTTACGAAACAGCACGGTGCGCATGCCCAGGCGCGCGGCGCATTCGAGATTGAGTGGCCGGTCGTCGATGAAAAGGCTCTCTTCGGGGGCGCGTGAGGAGATTTCCAGCGCTACCCGGTAAATTGCCGCGTCCGGTTTTGCCACTCCGAGGTAGCACGAGCTGAAGAAGGCCGCGAAGGTGTTGCGCAGGCCAAAATGCTCGATACGGTATTGGTTTAATTCCCGGGGCTCATTATTCAGCGTTGCCAGAAAACATGCGCGGCGTTGCGCGAGGCGGGCAAAGAGCGCGAGGCTCCCGGCCTTCGCGGTCGAGCACGCGAAGATGTAGTCGCGGACCTCTTGCTTCGAGAAATCGCGAGGACGGTGAAAAATTGCACAGTCCAGATAATGGTCCAAGGTGATCTGACCCACCTCGAACGCCATGCTTACGAGCTCGTGCCGGCCTTCAAACTCTTCCCAATCGAGATGATATTTCTGCGCAAACGTCCGGCGCATGTCGCGGTCCCAGCCATTGCTGAGCAGGACTCCGCCCACATCGGAAAAAATCGCTGTGATGTTCGGCAAAGGGAACCTCCTCAAACTGTCATCCTGAGGAGTCCCGCCTTGCGGGACGACAAAGGACCTCTGCATTTGCCTTACTACTACGATTGGCGTGACGCTGGGTGCGATTCACTCAAAGCCAAATGCGAGAGATTTCGCGGATGAGGCCTTAGCGAAATGCTGTCATCCTTCGCTTCGCTCAGGATGATAGCGCTGCACCAAGATGACAGTCGGTGCGCGCCATTATCCCAGCCACCGCGGGTTGAAATAAGTGCCGTCGAAATCGTGGCTCGTTTTGAAGGGCTCGAACTTGCCCTGGCTTCCCAAGGTGGCGGTTTTCTCCCGCAGCGCGGCCATTTCCTTCTCTCCCAGGGGGCGGAAGGTGCGCGCCGCTTCGAGCGCTTGGTCGAGAATCTTCAGGCTGTCGCAGCCGGTGATGACCACGGACGTGGGAAGGCTCATCGCGTAGTGCAGGCACTCGATGGGCGTCACCGCGCCGCTCTTCAGGATGATGCCGTTGGCCAGGGGCTTCATCCCCAGCACGCCGATGCCGTGCTCGACCAGCACCGGCACGACCTTCTTCTGAAAACTGTGAAAGTGCGCGTCCATCACGTTGAGCGGCATCTGCACCGCATCGAAGGTGAAACCGCACGCGAAGCCCGTGTTCAACATCTTCAGATGGATGTCCGGGTCCTTGTGGCCCGTGAAGCCGAGGTAGCGGATTTTGCCAGCCTTGCGCGCGGCGAGCGCCGCCTCGAAGGCGCCCTTGGGGCCGAAGATGCGCTCCGGATCGCCGGGTCGAATCACTTCGTGGAATTGCAGCAGATCGATCGTTTCAACCTGCAAGCGGCGAAGCGATTCGTCGATTTGTTTGGCGGCCACGTCGGCAACCTGACCGTCAATCTTGGTCATGAGGAAAACTTTCTTGCGGTAGCCATCCCGCAGCGCCTTGCCCATGCGGATTTCGCTCTTGCCGTCGTTGTAATCCCAACAGTTGTCGAGAAATGTGATCCCGTTGTCGATGGCCGTCCGGACGATCCGGATGCTTTCCTGTTCGTCCTTCTGCATGCCGATGTGATATCCGCCCAGCCCCAGCAGCGAAACCTTCTCGCCGCTCCGGCCCAGCGTACGGTGCGGGATCGCCTCGGCCACTGGCGCGTCGCCCAATGCCGGAGTTGTCAGCGCGGCGCGCGCCCCCGCGATGCCGAGACCCATTTTTTCCAGGAATTCCCGCCGCGAATGCCTCGGATTGCTCATAACGGAGCCTCCTGCGGAGTTTGATAGAGAATGATGAAATCTGAAGCCCTTAAGCCAAGATTAGATCATAACACGGAGTCCCGCGGGCGGGCAGCGGATGAGTCTGAGGCTGCTCCGGACAGTCGAGGGACCTACAGGATGCTGAAAAGCTAATTCGCGCTGTCATTCTGAGCGTAGCGAAGAATCCCCGTATTTGTAGAAACGATGAAATGCGGAGATACTTCGTCGGCTTCGCCTCCTCAGGATGACAGGCTCGGGGTTTTTCCGTGAGACTACTAAACGGGGATAAACTCGCGGATGCGTCGCCGGCAATGGTAGATGGTCACGCCTTTCTTGATCGCCAGAATGACCACGAGGAAAACCACCACGATCAGCGCGTCTTCCGCGGTCGTCGGCGCCTCGTTCGGGCGGGACGCCGGCGCCGTGAGTCCGAGCGCGATGAGGACCCAGACAATGAGCATCAGGAGAAGGATGGCTTCGGCAAGGCAATCCATAGCTCCGAGGAACCACAGTCGCGCGTAAAAATAGCCTCCGCCCGGAATGAGGAGAGAACGCCAGAGCATCGAGCGCTCATCCCGAAAGCTCATGCCACATTTAGAGCACTGATAAACGCGCGAAGTCAGCGGACAGAAACAGCCCGGACAGAGGCTCATCACGCCATTGGCCGCGCTCGCTTCCGCTGTGCTCGCCGGCATCAGCGTTTCGAGAAGGAACTGGATCTTGTTGCCGTCCACGCGCTGGATGCCCCAGTACTTTTCCTTCCGGCCGTCGCGGTACTTGAGCTGAAGGGTTTTGCTTAGCAGCCCCTTGACCTTCACTTCCTCGACGTCGCCCCATCCGACACTGCGCACCTGGGACCGCCAGTTTCCGTTTGTTCCGACACGAAACTGTAGCAGCCTTAGATTAGTAATAACCAGAACAGAACGACTTGATTGATAAATATACCAGCCGAAGGTCAATTGCTCGAAAGTCGTCACCGGGGCCAGCGCGCCCGCCGCGTAGAGAATGACTTCGTCCGCCCCCAACACCTTCCGCAGCGGCTCTTCGAGCTTCGTCAGGGCCTTTTCGGCGCGCTTACGAATGCGGGATTTTTCCTCGCCGGCGGCATTCGTGTACAACGTGTCTTCGCGGACCTTGAGCGTGGAAAAACTCACAACGCGAGGATTTTGATCGGCATGGAAGCGTGTGTAGATGTCGCGCACCCCGAGCCTCCCAGGAACGATTTCAGTCAAGGAAGAAGTGGAGCGATTGTACGATGGCGACCCCTGCGGGTCAACCGGACGGTTGGGCATTTGCTGTAGCGGCGGTCGCAGAGCGCCCCCCTAATTCATAGCAGTTCGCGGACAAACCTAAGCACGACGCGCCGATTGCAGACGACCACAAAGGGAGTCTCTGTGGCCTCCACGCTTCACAAGCCTCAACACAGGGGCCACAGAGGGCCTCAGTGACCTCTGTGTTCAGTCTTTTTCTGACTACAGAGCTAGTGCTGAGAACTGGTTCGGCAACCACAACAGGTCCATTCGCTGCCCTGATTTTGCGAAATCGAGGCGCCACCAATGACGCCAGATTGGTATCAGGGCGTCCATCAGAAATAGAAGGGATGAAGAGGAGAATGGCGCGAACTGTTGCGAGTTACGATGTCTCGCGCGGGCCGGTCCGGGTGAGTGTGTAACGCTTCCCCTGGTAAGGAACGTTATGTAACTTCGCGTCCGGATCGAAGTCCGTGAGGCGCGGCGTGGTGCGAATGCCGTTGTAAAGCGAAAGGTCGGCGCCAAAAATCGAATCAATCACCATGTCCACGAAGCACCCGCCGGAGAGGCAACTCCAATCATTGAGGTAGGGCGCGTCTTCGGGGCACTTGTACGCCCCGCCCTGCTCCGGCGGGAAAACGCTCTCTACAAAGTGCGCCTGGCCGATGGGACCCTGGTTGCCCGACTTCGCCAGGCCTTTCACCCACTCCGCCACGCGCGCGGAAGGATCGACTTTGTACAGGCCCCGCGCGGTCATCGGCGGCCAGGCCGCGTATGCACCCAGCCAACTGTGGTCGGGACGGATGTTCCAGGTCGCGTCGGTGTCATCCGGCGAAAGTGCGCGCATCCAAAGAGGGCTGTGGAGCTCACGCCAGAAGAATTCGCTCATCTCCTTCTTCTGCGTGGCGCTGAGATCTTCAATCATCGTATCGAGCAAGGTCAGCAGGTCATAGCAGTGCCCGACTTCGTTGAACGTCCCGTCCGGCTGTTCAGCTTTCCACCAGCCCTTCCCCGGGACATAGAGCAGTCTACTGATCCGTTCCGCCAAATCCCTGGCCTCGGCACGCAACTGCGCCGCCCGGCTGGAATCACCCCGTCGATCGAGCAGCGTGGCCACCAAGCGCATACCGTAAACGTTGCCGGCGTTCATCCCAGCCACTTCATGAAT
>JAIQGA010000310.1 GCA_020072925.1 Terriglobia bacterium
CCGCCCGCGCCGAGGGGCGAGAGGATCTCGTAGGAACCCAATTTAACACCTGGGGTCATGCCCATCGATGTAGGAGATTATACACGATCAGAGGCTAAAATGTCCGCCTAGTCGCTAATCCAGGAACCTCTTGTCTGTTTTGCTTCGAATCCGGCCTCGAAGGTAATGTTCAAACCGGATTTGAGGTCGGCGTCGTACGACAGCATGTCGCCGTGCGAGATTCTTGGGGCCAAGGACTCAGCCCCGTCCACCTCCCGAGCATCCAGCCGGACATTCCAACCACGAGCAAGAAATGAAGGCTATGGTCACGATAGCAGTCATTGAGTGGACAAGATGTCCAAGGAGCACCTAGAGCCAGGGTCAGAGGCGCTCACCACGTTGCGACGCCTTCCATCGGCCCTTGTCGACCCAACATTCTCCGCGTGAGAGAAACACAAGGCAAGATCGTTGAGGTGATCCCACGCGGCAGAAGAGCGAGCGGTCTGCTTGTTGTCGCCAGTCGTCGCCCGTGCGCAAAAAGGCCCGCCAACTCTTCCCTCCGTGGGCGTGCGTATTTATGACTAAGGTGAGGAAGAAGAATCGGCGCCAATGCTACTGCAGCTTCACGCCCAGGAGTTGCTGGACTTCGCGGTAGTTGAGCGGACGCTCACGCGGCGTGAAGTAACCTTTGGGAAACCACATCACCGCGACCACCGTCTTCTCCAGTTGCGGGAAGCACGTACGGAGGTAAACCGCGAAGCGGTTGCCATCCGGGAGCAGCGTGTTGTCGGTCAGGGGCAGGTCAAACCAGGTTAAAGTAAAAGAGTAGGTCGGGTCAGTGGGGTTGGCACGATCTTGCCGGGAGAGGAAGGGTTGAGCACTGACTTTCACGGTTTGGTTTTTCCAATCCGGATTGGCCACCACCAAGCGGAGGGTGTAATTCCCGTCGGGCGAGTTCAGATCGACCGTATCCCTGAATCCCACAGCTAACTGGCACTTCGCGCCTGCCCTGACTATATCCGTTTGTCGAGGACTGGGATCGACGGTCAAGAAGTAAACTTCGCAGCCCTGCACGCTCGATTGAGCGGCAGTCCGCCACGGCCAGGAGAGCAATCCCGGCGTTTGCCCCTTTTCGCCCTGGCTGGCCCGATAGGCCGCCCATTCCCAGGCAATCGAAGCTTTCTGACGCTCCGCGATCCGGCGTGAGACCGACCACAATGGCTCGCGCGCGTCCGGGGCGTCAGGAGAATTTTTCCGCTGGGACTCCGCCTCGGCCACCAGCCTGGCCGCGGCATCCTGCATCAAGGGTTTCAACTCGAAATTCTCATGGAAATTCAGAGCCAGCAACTCCGCCAGCAATCGCTCGCGGTCCGCGGGGATCGGGTTGCCGTCCTTCTGCGAGCCAGCAATGGGGCCAATGAGGCTGGTGAACATGCTCGCGCGAAGCTGGCTCTCGGCCTGCTCGCGCTGACTTTGAATGGAAACGCCGCTAATCTTGCTCTGATACGAATTCGCAATCACCCCGACCCAGACAATCGCCAGTGCTCCCACCAGCTTGGCGATGGCGTCGAGCCATTGCACCAGCCGTCCTTTCTCTGGCTGTGATGTTGCACCAGCGTCTGGCATGAACTTACTTCCCCTTCTTCTTCAAGTGGATGTCCTGCTGCACCGGCTGCGGGAAACTGTCGATCACGGCTTGAACAGTGTCGTCCTTGATGGGATTCACAGTGTACCGTCCAGGGTCAAGATAAACGCTGAAGTTCCCCGCGCCGTCGGTCTTGAAATCCACCGCCTCGCCTTGCACCGGCTTTGCGGTCAGAGTCGCATTGATTACAGGCTTTGCATCCGGACCGTAGACTCGGCCCGAGACTGTGTCGGCGTTTGCGAAAGCCGTGAGGCAGAGGGCGAATACTGTGGCCAGGCACAGACGGATCCAAGTTGTCCGCGCGTTTCCTGAACCGATTCGGTTGCTGGGGGTTGGTGCTACAGTTCCGGAGTGAATGTGTGTTGAATCCATAACCTGCTCCCAGTTTTTTTCTCGCCCGTTAGCCTCGTGTCGTGAGGCGAACCGGATCAGCAGGGAAGGTGGACGAGGAGTATCCGCGACGACGCAGCCGAGGCGATGCGCCTATACTACACCCCCATTGCCTCAATGCAACGAAAAAGACGGGGCGCCCGACCCCGGCGACCGCTCTACGCCGTCGTCGCAGCGACAATGCCCCTGCCTCCACGCCACGCGGCAGGCCCCTCGAGGGCCGACCCTAATCTCTTCGTCAGCCCTTTCAAGCATAGCGCGTCACACGTCCTGCAGGCGGCGCGGTGTTCTCAACGATCCGCTTGGAAGCGGATTGTGCTTCGAGGGATGGCCACTTGGCTACCGTGCTCCCGGCTGCTGATGCCAAACTGCACGAGTCAGCAACAGGGCGGGAGGGCCGGGAGCGGCGCCATCCCTCTGCGTCGAAGGCTTCAAGCGTGTGGCGGCGACGGAGAAGCGGGAGCTTCCTCGCCTTCGGGGCAGCAACGGTACTCCTGAGATTTCTCGAGCAGGTCGATCTTCTTCTTGAGCAGGTCGTTCTCGAGCTTCATGTGATCGAGTTCGAGTGCCATCTTTTGCTGCAGTTCAGGCTCGCAAACGTTGCATTCGTCCAGGCAGCCCTTCACCAGCACTCCGGGCGTGGGCAGCGCGATCTGCCTTTCCCAGGAGACCTTCTTAACCAGATCGGGATTGACGTTCCCGTTCTTATCAAGCAGGCCTTCGGCAATCAGCTCCTTATCCACCTGGGCCAGCGCGGCTTTCCGGAGGTCAACTGGAAGGGGTTCCTGAGCCACGAACTGCGCAATGCCCCTGAACTGCGCACCGGAAACCGATGCCGCGGTGGTCTCTCCCTGCTCGACGCCGACGCTTGCCTGGGCGCGTTGCGCGACTTCCAGGCGCGCCTTGGCGGTGGACAGAACCGCGCTGGAGAGTACAGCTACGCTGGTGGCAGGCTTCGGCGGATTGAGCTGCACCCCGGTGGGCGTCGCAGGATCGTCGACCCGCCGCTCGATTTCCACCAACTCAAACCGAATCGTCTGGCACTTGTTGATCCGGTAGAAGAAGAAGGTGATGGCGTGGCAGTGGTTGGGATTGGAAAAAACGCGGGAGGAGGATTCATACTGATCTTCCGACTCACCTTGCTGATGAGCGCGAGTTGCCACCTCGCCCACCGAGGTCGAACTCGCCGCCCGCGTGCCGACCTCCACGTGCCGGCTTGAGGAATCAGCGTGCTGGCTGAGCTGTCGCGACACCGTACTGGCGGAGTTGGCGTCGTAGGAACTCGCGGAGGCTGAGCCTCCGATGCTGAAGATCCCCAGGTCAATTCCCGCGCCCCCTCCGCCGCTCACGGACGATTGGCTAAACGACGAACTGGATTTCGTTGTATCGAGCAGGTTGAGGTTGCTCATCGAGTAGGCCATACCGGCCATGTAGTAGGATTCTTCTGAAGTCGTTTCCTGCCGATACGAAAGGTTGGTCTCACTGTCGAATGTAAATCTGCTATGCCGGTCGCTGGTGAACAGTTTCACCTTCTCGCCGGGCAGCAGGGTGGTGCTGTAAATGAGGTCGCCCAGAGTCAGTGGGCCTGCGCAGCGCGTCAGACGATAATGCAGCGTCACCTCGACCGGCACCACTTGGCGACGGTCACCGGCGGCGACAACCGGACGGAACGGCAAGCGGTAGCGAAAGTCGAGGTGGTCGCAGGTGTCGCAGGGTTCCAACGTGGGACAGCATGGTACTTTTTCTACTGTTATGGGCTCGTCGGCCATGGAAATATACCTCCTTCCCAAGGATCCGAGATTTTGAGAGTGTCGTGAGAAACCCGAAGCAATTCTATCTACGACTGACAAAATGTCAAGGAGAAAAGCAGAGAGCCGCGCGACGCCTACCACTTTAATGTCGTGCGCCCCCCAAGAATCACGGTTGATTGGGGCAAAACCATTGGCTGTGCCGATTGCCGGAGGCTCACCTCCCAAATTCCTGAAAGAGCAGGTTGCCCATGCAGGCATTCGGACTCCGGCGGATACTTTTTGCCACCTGATTCCGATTGCACGAGAAAGGCGTGTGCGAAGGCCGGACGCAGTGATAATTCCGCAACAATCCTCTACCCGTGCGCAAGGGCAGAAAAAGCCGGATGAGTTGGAATCCCTGCAACTCGATGGAATGGTAGCGGGGGGGCGGATCGAACGCCCGACCTAGGGATTATGAGACCCTCGCTCTACCACTGAGCTACCCCGCCACAGTCCGGGTCTCAACACGTCTCGCTTGTTTGATACCTTCATCCATACTAGGGGAAAGTCACCACGCGGTCAAGAAACGCCGCCTATGTCGTTTGCGGGATTGCGAGCCTGATTGTGGGAACCTGCTGGCGCAGACTCTAATCTGCGCCAGCCGGCCAACTCGCTCCCCGCCTCCCCCTCAACCTCTGCTTGCTTCCTCCCGTGATCTTGGATTATCGTCTCGACGCACTCCGTCGAGACGATCGCTCCACCCCACAGGGGGATACCATCTACCCCGGCTTCCCTAGCAAAGCCGCGGCCAAAAACGTCGCTTCGATTCCGACGGTCGCTCCCGGCGGCCGGCGTGAAAGGCTCGCGCCTCCCCCGTCTTCGTGTTCCAACCGGCGTTGCATGATTTCACCGGTCTACGCGCTCACCCAGGCCACATATTGGTAGCGCGAATGCAAATCACATCCGATAATATTCTCGTTCCTGGCTCGGCTCGTTTCCCGGTTGCCTTGGTCAGAAGCACCCAAACCAAGTTTACCGATCGCCAGCAGCCGACGCCGTTATCGCATCATTGAGCGCCGGTCAGCGGTCACCCGCGACTAGATCGGGGGCCGCCGCTACAGCCGAATGCGCGATAGCTTAGATCGCTCCGTGTGAAAGGCAGCCTATGCCTGAGTCCTCGAGGCCGACGCGCCCGCTCGACGACGTGATCCAGCACTACGAAAGCGCTTCGGAAGAATCGCGCTTGCGGCAAGGAACAAGCCAGTTGGAATTGGTGCGCACTCAGGAATTGCTGACGCGCTTCCTGCCTCCGCCGCCCGCTGTGGTGCTGGACGTAGGCGGCGGTCCGGGCGCTCACGCCTGCTGGCTGGCGCGGCAAGGCTACGCGGTGCATCTCATCGACCTTGTGCCGTTGCACGTGGAGCAGGCCCGGCGCGCTTCCGAGGCGCAACCGGACCATCCGCTGGCCAGCGCCACCGTCGGCGATGCGCGCCACCTCGAATTCGGCGGCGCCGGCGCGGACGCCGTGCTGCTGTTCGGCCCGTTATATCACCTCACCGAGCGCGCCGACCGCGTTCAAGCCCTGCGCGAAGCGCGTCGCGTTGTCAGGCCCGGTGGAATAGTGCTGGGCACGGCCATCTCCCGCTTTGCCTCGCTCCTTGCTGGCTTGGCGGAGGGCTATCTGGATGATCCGGAATTTGCGCGCATCGTGGAGCGCGACTTGAAGGAAGGCCAGCACCGTAACACCACCAGCACCTCCGCCTACTTCACTACGGCGTTCTTTCACCATCCCGAGGAACTCGCCGCCGAGATCCGGGAAGCCGGCCTGGAGCACGAAGTGACACTGGCAATCGAAGGCCCGGCCTGGCTGCTGCAGAATTTTGACGCGCACTGGAACGACACGGGACGGCGCGAGCGCCTGCTGGGGGCAATCCGATCTGTGGAACGCGAACCATCGGTGCTGGGGATCAGCGCGCATCTACTGGCGGTGGCGCGCAAACCCGCTCGTTAAGAGCAAAGTGGCGGACGCAACCCACGACACCGTTTCGGAAAGATTCGGTGGCCGGCTTGCATCAAATCTGAGAAAACCTGTATGCTCTGTCGAGCATCAGATTATCGGCAGAACGTATTCCAAGGACTGCTTATGCGAACCACCATTAACATTGACGACGAAATCCTGAACTTCGTCGTGAAGGAGACTAAGGCGCCGACCAGGACCGCCGCGGTCCGTCAGGCCCTGGAAGACTATGTGCGGCGAAAGAAGATTGAGAAACTGATCGCGCTGAAAGGCAAGATCAAGTTCGACATGGATTGGAAAACCCTGAGGAAAGGTTGGGATCGGCACTTTGACCGTACTCGTTGACACCTCCGTCTGGATCGAGTACCTGGAACGGAACAATCCGCTCGTCGAAGATAAGTTGGACGATTTGCTCCTGCGGGGCGAGGTCGTCTCGGCCGGTCTGGTTCTTGCCGAACTGCGGCAGGGTTGCACAACAAAAGTGCAGCTTCAGGTGATGATCGAGGCGATGCAGCCGCTTCCGTATTTGGAGGTGAACCGTGATGACTGGCTTCGGGCTGGTGAGATTGCCGCCGAGGGTGGCAGGCGCGGGCACCGATTAGCTGTTGGGGACTGCCTTCTTGCCGCCATCGCCTTACGCGAGAAGTGCACGATGTTTACACTTGACCGCGATTTCGAGCACATTCCAGGCCTCGACTTGTACCGACCCAAACCTAGCTGAGAAGAACTGCGGGATGGCAAACGCAGGCGAAAAACCGTTCACCATATCTGAGGACGAAGCGCGCACGAAGGGGTCGACGTCGGGCGCATGGCTTCGCGAGAACCCGCGGGTCTTCACACGCTGGCAACGCGCGCAGATTTTTCTCGCCAGTTGGACTGGTTACCTCGCGGTGTGGTTGGTGGGATGCACGCTGCGCTGGCAGGTCTTTGGCTGGGAAAACTGGGAGGCGGCGCGCAAGCTGGGCAAGGGCCTGATCTACACCTTCTGGCATCGCGAAATTTTCTCCGCGTGCTGGTTCTGGCGGAAGCGCGGCATCGTGGTGATGACCAGCCAGAATTTCGACGGCGAGTACATCGCGCGCATCATCCAGCGACACGGTTATGGCGCGGCCCGCGGTTCGAGCAGCCGGGGCGCAGCTGGGTAGCGAAGCGCGGGGCGGTAATTCTCTCTAAGGCCACGGGCGCCGCCATTTTCTGCTTTCACATCGCCTTGCGACGTGCCTTTGTCTTCCGGAAGACTTGGGACCTGACGCAAATTCCCTGCCCCTTCACCCGCGCGGCCATCTTTATCGCCCCGCCGATCGTCGTCCCGCCCAACGCCAATGAAGACGAGCAGAGCCGCAGGCTTGGCGAAGTGCAGTCCACGCTCGATGACCTGCGCCGCCGCGGCGAGGCTTGGACGGGCACGAAAAACGGGCTGAGCTCGCGCGCCGAGAACCAGTAATCTCTAACTCTGGCGCTCCATCCAGGCCTCGCGCTCGGTAACAAGGCAGGTTATTTCTTCTTCAGGAGAACTTCATCAGGGTGGTAGTGGTGAAGCCCGCGAATAACTTTACCCCGCGGAATTTCCCTCAACAGATAGATGAAGGGCCGAGGCGGCGCGCCCTGCTTCTGCTCGTGCAATTCGTACAGCTTGTCTTCGTATTCGATCGTGGCGAGTTGGTCCCAATCGGTCTTCGGCCGACATGAGGCCACGCCCAGGTCGTAGATGGTCCCGCGCATGTGATGGACCTCGTCCACCACACGCGGACCGAGGGCGTGCTCGGCGCGCGCTGCCTGGGCTCGCTCGTATCCCCACCCGGCGAGGTACAACGGGAGGGTGGGCGGCGACTCCCCGGCGAACGCCGCCGCCAGCAGGCGCACCGCACCCTCGATCGCCATAAACGTGAGCAATAAGGAAAGCGGGCTGAAGATGTATTCCACCAGACTGGCGTAGCCCATGCCGAACTGCACGGTTTCCGAAGCCAGGGCCTCTTCGCCACCCTTGGCTTTCATGGCCGCGTCGGCGAGCGTGCCGACACGATACTGAATGAAATAAATGTAGCGGCCGGCGTAGAGCAGCAGCCCGACCGCCGCTTCCAGAAACCCCGAAATCATTGTCGCGCGGTGGAGATCGGCGGTCGTGGCCACCTCGAAGCGGTTCCGAAGCTGCGAAGGCAGCAGGGAAACAAGAGCCCCCAGGAGCAGATTCAGCATGGCGAACCTCGTACGAGGGAAAGCCGGTTGTCGTGCGGGGCCGCGGCTACATGAAAACCCGCGCATTCTACCGCAGATGTTGCGCGGCTGTCTCGCGCTGGTTGTGGGCGCTTGAAATCCTGCGGGGGGTGGCCGGTGGGTGGAATTCAGGAGCGGAGGAAAAGGCTGTAGGTCAGGACGGACAGCACAAAGGTGGTGAACAAGCTGTACTTCCAGTTTCTTAAGAAGGCCACGAAATACACCACCGAAGCCACCACGCGTAGGAAGGGCGTCAACATCAACACGGCAATACCAAGATTGACTAACAAACGAGGCCGGAGTTGGCCAAAGACGGCCTCGCGGATTTCCGTCCCTACAAGTTGAAACAAATTCATGCCGGAGATCTGATAATCGAGCACCAAATGGCCGGTTTTCAGCCAATGCCAGAAAAGGCCCGCCACCACCAGGGCCATGCTCAACAGCACGCCGTCCAGCAGGATGTACCCGACGAGCGCATCCATGTCCAATCGACGCGATGACGGCTGCACCGCTCCCGCCGCAGTCCCCGGCACTCCCGGCTCGCTCACAACACACCTCGCACGCCACGAATAATCATCTCGACGGCCAGTACCAGCAGGACAATTAGGAAGAAGCGCCTCACGGATTGGTTGGACAGACGAACCAGCAATCGAGTGCCGAGAAAGGCCCCCAGGACAACTCCCAGAACCACTGGCGCCACCAAACCCGGCTGGATCATCCCGGCAATCAGGTAAACGCTCGTTCCCGCCAAAGCGGTTACTCCGATGATCAGGTTGCTGGTGGTCGTTGACACCTTGGGAGGCAGTCCCATCACCAGGTCGTGAATCAGCACTTTCACGGCGCCGGCGCCGATGCCCAGAAGCCCGGCAATGATCCCCGCCCCGAACATCATCGGCGCGCCGAAGTAGGCGCGGCGGCCCTTATAGCAGACGGTCTGCCGGAGCGCCTCGTCGGGATAACAACCCTCGAGTTCCAGCCACCGGGAGAATGGGTCCTGCGGCGCGTCCGCCTGCCACGTCTCATGGCCGGCGACGAGCAGCGCGATCCATGAGCCCAGCAGCACCAACCCGAAAATGATGTAAAGCGGCCGAGGGGAGGCCGCGAGGGTGATGTGCGCGCCAGCCAGCGCCCCGACAATCGTAAACATCTCAAGGAACATTCCCACCTTGAGGTTGGTAATGTGATCGCGCACGTACGCCGAGGCGGAACCGCTCGAGGTCGCGATGACGGATAGGATGCTGATGGCGATGGCGTGTTTGATATCGACCCCGAGAAGGGTCAGCGCGGGGATGAGAATAATCCCGCCGCCCATGCCGCTCATGGCGCCGACAAAGCCCGCGAGAATCGAAATCAAAAACAGCCAGTGGAAAGAGACCATGAGCTTTTCAGCTCGCAGAGTCTGCGAGGCCCTGCAATTCCGGGTAAAGCGCCACGACCTGTTGACGGGTGTTTTCCTTGGTGCCAGAGCAGTCGATGACGTAGTCGGCGCGGCGGCGCTTTTCCTCCGCAGGCATTTGAGCGGCGATGCGCCGTTCGGCCTCGGCACGCGCCAGGCCGCCCTTCCCCATCAGCCGCTCGAGCTGTTGCTGCGGATGGCACCAAGCCACCAGGACCTTGAGGAAGGAACCGGAAAGACCGGCCTCGTAAATCAGCGCCGCGTCCACCAGAACCAGCGCGCCGGGGTCTTCGGCCGTGTATTGTCGTACCTGCTGGTCCATCGTCTCAATAATGCGCGGATGCAAGATGGCGTTCAATCGACGAAGATCCTGTGGATCGGAGAAGACTCGCGCTCCCAGAAGTCTTCGGTCAATGGCGCCGGCGGAATCCAGGATGTCGTTGCCGAAGAGCGCGACGACCTCCTGATAAGCAGGGAGGGACGGCTGGATTAGGTCGTGCCCGAGACGATCCGCGTCGATCGTCTTCGCGCCCAGCTCTTCAAAGAAACGGGCCACCGTGCTCTTGCCGGAGGCGATCCCGCCGGTGAGCCCAAAAGTGCGGCTCAGAACAGTCATGGAAGTTGAAAACTCGTTCCTCGCGGGCAGACCGCAAATTCCGAGCTTCGACGCCGTCTCTCACGGTTGGGACGCGGCCGCCGTGCGCAGGCCCCGACGCAGCCGCGCCGCCTGAACGGTGTTGGCCATGAGCATGGCGATGGTCAGCGGGCCCACGCCGCCCGGAACGGGCGTATACGCGCCCGATTTCTCCTTCATATCTTCCGGTTGAACGTCGCCGACCAGGACGGAACCCTTGGCGGCGAGATGTTGGAGGGGCAGCGTGGGGTCGTGGAAAACGCGCCGCACTTCCTCCTCCGTCTTGAGCACGTTCTGGCCAACGTCGATAACCGTGGCGCCCGGCTTGATGAAATCTCCCGTGACCAACGCGGCCTTCCCCATCGCCGCGACCAGGATATCCGCCTCGCTGGCCACCAGGGGCAAATCGCGCGTGCGTGAGTGGCAGATGGTGACCGTGGCGTGGTTATGAAGCAATAACATCGCCACCGGCTTGCCGACAATGTCGCTCCGGCCCATGACCACCGCCCGCGCGCCCTTGATCGGGATCTGGCTGCGCACCAGAATCTCGATGATCCCCGCGGGCGTGCACGGCACCAGCCCCGGCCGCCCGCTGACCAGTTGGCCCACATTCACAGGATGAAAACCATCCACGTCTTTGGCGGGGCTCACGGCCCCCAGGATGACCTTGGAATCAATCTGCGGCGGCAGCGGAAGCTGCACCAGGATGCCGTCAATCTCGTCCCGCCGGTTGAGCTTATCGATCAGCTCCAGGAGTTGTGGCTGGGTGGTGTCCGCGGTCAATTCGATCTTCTCACTGTAAAGACCCAGTGACTCGCAGTTCTTCACCTTGCTTCGCACGTAGAGTTGTGAGGCCGGATTCTCCCCCACCAGCACCGCGGCCAGGCCAGGCGTAACTCCGACGCTTTTCAGGTCGCGGATCTGGTCCGCCAGTTCAGCTTTGATTTCGTCACGAATTTTATTGCCGTCAAGGATGCGTCCAGTCACGATCCCTCTCCTCGCAGTGTAATAAGTCCAGCGAGTTTAGCACACCTCGAAGATTGAGCAAGACGAATGCCGCGGGCGCGACACATTGTCTGCGCGCCGGCTGCGGGTCTGATCCCGGTAAGCACCCTCCATGCCGGTTGGCACTTATGCGCCTGCCCAAAGGGCGCATTGGAAGGCCCTCCACTTTCGATTATAATGACAGGCCGGTTCCGAAGTCTCGCCCCATTGTGCGCCGACTACCTGAGCCGAGAATCGACCAGGATCGTCGGCGGCGCTAAGATTGAGAGGGAGTGTGATGCATGGCTGACCCCGTGGTAGCCCCCGAGACCGAAAAGCGCGCCGTTTATGGCGTTACAGACATCATGAAGTTCCTGCCCCACCGATACCCGTTCCTCCTGGTGGATAAGATTTTGGAGTTGGAACCCGAGAAACGTATTGTGGGCCTGAAGAACGTCACGATCAACGAGCAGTTCTTCCAGGGACATTTCCCCGGAGCGCCCGTGATGCCGGGCGTGCTGATCATCGAGGCTATGGCGCAGACCGCCGGCGTGATGATCTATCGCGACTTGCCGGACCGCGACACCAAACTGATCTATTTCTCCGGCATCGAGAATGCCAAGTTCCGCCGCCCCGTGCTTCCCGGAGACCAGTTGCGGATCGAGATGGAAATGATGAGCCGCCGGAATAATTTCGGAAAGATGCAGGGCCGGGCCCTGGTGGACGGGAAAGTGGCGGCGGAAGCCGTCATGCTCTTCGCCATCGCCGACCGCCCGGGTATCGCAAGCCGATGAAGGCTCACCCCACAGCAATCATCCATCCTCGAGCACAAATCGCCTGCAGCGTGACGGTCGGCGCGTACACCGTGATTGGCGAGAACGTCGAACTCGGCGAAGATTGTGAAGTGATGTCGCACGTCGTGATCGGCGGGCCGGCGAAGTTTGGCAAGCGCAACCGCATCTTCCCTTTTGCTTCCCTCGGGCAGGACCCTCAGGACATGAAGTATCGCGGCGAGGTCTCATACCTGGAAGTGGGCGACGAGAACATCTTCCGCGAATTCGTCACGGTACATCGTGGGACGGCGGGAGGCGAAGGCGTTACCCGCTTGGGCAGTCACAATCTCCTCATGGCTTATGTCCACATCGCGCACGACTGCACGCTGGGCAACCACGTCATCATGGCCAACGGCGCTTCGCTGGCAGGCCACGTGACGATTGGCGATTACGCGACGGTGGGAGCGTTCTGCGGTATCCATCAGTTCTGCCGCATTGGCGCACACAGTTTTCTGGGCAGCTTCAGCGGCGTCAACCAGGACATCCTCCCGTACTCCAAGACCACCGCTCCACGGCCCTTGGAAGTCTACGGGACGAACCGCCTGGGGCTGGAACGCCGGGGATTCAGCAAAGAAGACCTGAGCGAACTGGAAGCCGCCTTCCGGTTGTTGACGCGCTCCAAACTGAATACCACCCAGGCGCTGGCGGCGATTGAGGCCAAGGGGTTCAAGTCCGAGCACGTCCGCGCATTGGTGGAATTTATCCGTACCTCCGAGCGCGGCGTGGCCAAGTGAGGACATTGGGTGATTGAGTGATTGGGCGATCGGGCGATTGAACAAGCCGCAGGATCTGTGCCGCCCTGAGGCCGAGTTACCGCGTTGGTTTTGAATTCACACAATCACAAAATCACTAAATGGTGCAATGATTCAATCCAGAAACCATCCCGAGCGCTACGCGATCATTGCCGGCAACGGACACTTTCCGTTCCTGGTTCTGGAGGCGGCGCACGACCAGGGGATAAAGCCGCTGGTGGTGGCCATCAAGGAAGAGGCTTCGCCGGAGGCTCTGAACGCTGGGGAATGAAAAGCCGCAGCCTTCCAGAACAAGGCTGCGTTACCTGCTACGTCAAGAAGGGGCAGCCATAGTGGGAATGAGGAGCGGGAGCCCGCACTGGTTTCTTAGGTCGGCGGCCCTCTGCGCGCGGGTTTCCAGAGCGTGATCACTCGCGCCTGAAGCGCCGCCATTGTGCATATGAGAGAAGAAACAATGATTTCTCGTAAAGCAATGTTGAGCATTTTGGTATTCCTTTTGCCGGTTAGAGTAGCTGCTGGCGAGGCTAACTACACGAATGTGTTGGATGCCATTGCAGCCCTGACACGTTCTTCCGGCCAGTCCCAATGGGAAGCCGTTGAATACCTTGCGAAGCATCCCGAACAGTCGGTGCCACCCTTGATGCAAATGGTCGAGAAACAGGAGAACGGCTGGATATTTGCCAGCGGGGCACTTACTCGATCGATGGACGCAAGGGTGGTTCCTTTTTATATCGGACTCCTGCGGAACAATTTCTACGCCAAAGAGGCAGATGGAACAAGGAAGCAATACGGACTCGGGAGCAAGAACGGGTGCACCGTTTGGCAATTCATATACGGAGGGGTTTTGGCGCGGAGCCTCG
>JAIQGA010000311.1 GCA_020072925.1 Terriglobia bacterium
GTGGCCAACACCCCGAGACTGATGTAATCGGTAATTCGGGTCCCCTTTGGAAGCTCAGCGATAGTACGGGCCATTGCGGTCCTCCTCTCAAGTTAATGGGAAGAGGATACCGCAAATTCTGTTAAGTGAACAGTATTACCCCTAGCGCTTATTCCTCGCCACTCCCGCCTCCACTGCGGCGGTGGGCCACCGAAATACCCAATTTCTTTAGCCGCTGACGCGCCAGGTCCGCCTCGTGCGAATCCGGGAAGCGCTGGACCAAGGCGCGCAATTCGCGGACCCCGGCGGAGCGCTGGTCCAAGGCGAGCAAAGCATAACCTTTCTTGAGGCGGGCTGCGGCCTCTTTATTCCCCTTCGGGTACCGCTCGATGCAGGTGTTGTAAGCCTCGATAGCCTGGGCGTAGTTTCCCTGGCTGTAGTAGCAGTCGCCGATATAGAACTGGGCATTCGAAGCCAGGTCCGTGTCGGCATAATACTTCAAGTATTCCTGAAAGGCCTGAATGGCGAGCTGGTACTGCCCGCCGTTGTAGGCGCTGATCCCGGATTTGTAGAGCGAATCCGGGTCCGGCGTGGGCGGCTTTGCGTCCGCGCCAGGCCCGCCCGGCGTAGTAGCCCCCGGTACCCCGGCGCCCGGCGTTTGACCCGAAGTGTTGAGTGTCTGAATGATGTTTTGTGTCTGCGCCAACTGGTCACTGAGTTTGGCCAGACGCGACTTCGCCTCATCCAGGCTCTCACTGAGCGCCTGGATCTGGCCGGTCATGGAGTCGAAGCGGGCGTTGCTCGAGGCCAGGTTCTGCCCCATCGTGGAGCTGAGCTTGTCCACCTGGGCCTTCATGCTGTTGATGTTGTCGTTGTTCTGCTCGACGAGGGTCTTCAGGACGGCGCCCTGTTCGGTCGTGGCCTTTTGCATGGCCTGGACCGCCTGTTGAAGCTGGTCCAGTTGCTGCATCATTTGCAGGATTTCCTTGCTCACGCCGAACGCCGGCCGAGGTCCTGCCGCCCACCAGGCGGCCACGAGCAGGGCTAAGATAGCTTGTTTTTTCAAGGTCGCTTACTCCTCGTTCTGCTGAAATCCTACCAAAGGCCAGTCTACCCTTTCGATCCCCGCGGGGTCAACCGACAGGGAAGGGTCTGGACACACCTACAGTATGGCCGCAGAGCCTCAAGGGTTGGCTCGGCGCGAAAATATTCCTCGCCGCATACAGGGAACCGGTTTCGGCAACCGCCGAGGCCGCAAGGGGGAAACTGCGGCCGGGAGCCTCGCCAGCTCCCGGCCGGACCAATTACTTAGTTTCGGTTCCGAATTTGAAGTGTGCAACGCGGTTCTTTTGCCAGCAATCCTCGTCGTGCTCGGTGCAGAACGGACGGTCTTTACCGTAAGAAATGGTTGTGATGCGATCTGCAGAGACTCCGAGGTTGACCAGGAAGTTCTTGGCCGCGTTGGCGCGCCGGTCGCCCAGACCGAGGTTGTATTCCTCGCTGCCGCGCTCGTCGCAGTGCCCTTCAATCGTGAACTTGATGCCGGCATGAGCCTTCAGGAAGTCGGCGTCGGAAGTGAGCGCCTGCTGAGCGTCCGCGCGAATGTCCGACTTGTCGAAGTCAAAGAACGCATCCTTGACGTTCTTCCCGAATTCCTCCTCCTCGTTCACCTCAACCGGCGGCGGTGGCGGCGGGGGTGGCGGAGGCGGCGGCGTGGTCACGGTAACCCGTGCGCTCGCGGTATTGGTTCCGCCCGGCCCGGTGGCGGTAAGCGTGTAGGTCGTCGAATCTGTCGGTGAGACCGTGGTCGATCCCTGGGCCTGAACCTTGCCCACGCCCGGCTGCAGATCCAGATCCGTAGAATTCTGAGATTGCCAACTCAGCGTCACAGATTGCCCTTTTTCGACGGTGGTGGGCTCGGCCGTCAGGGTGACGGTCGGCGCCGGCGGGGGTGGCGGCGGCGGGGGTGGCGGCGGTGGGGCTACCGTCTTCTTGTGGCAAGCGGCTGCCAGAAGAAGTACCCCTAGGATACCGACGAGAACCGCAAGAAAGCGTTTCTTCTGTCGCATTCTCTAATCCTCCTTGGTCAGAACAGAAATAGTAGTGATCCCGTGGATGAATTTCGCTTGCTTGGACTTGTTCCTTCAGCGCCGATGACCAAGATTTAGGTTTCCAGTCGCTGGAAGATTGATGGCTTCAAAGGAGACGCATACTATCATCAAGCCCGCTCAAAATACAATGATTTATCTTCAAATCGCCTCTTTCTGTGAAATACCGGCCCACTTTGAGCCACCCAAGACACGTCTTGAACACGCGTTCAGGTCCCCTGCGAAGCGGTCGGACTTGGCGTAAGTCGACGGTCCGGCGCCTGGCGCCGGCCGCCGTTGGCTGTGAAATTGTGTTTCTCCCTGTGACGCGCCGTCTTTCAATTGGACCAGTTGGGGTTCCAGTTCTGGCCCTGAGTCGTCAACTGCTTCGGGTCCAGACCGTTGGCCAGCATGGTCCAGATTTGTCGGGTGCCCGTGCGCGTCGATTCGAACACCAGATGCCGACCGTCCGGCGACCAGGTAGGATGCTCGTTCCTGCCCGCGTCGTGGGTTAATTGTTTGATGACGCCCGAAGCGATTTCCATAAGGTAGATGTCGTAGGTTCCGGTTTCGGTCACCCGCCAGTGAAAGGCCATAAACAATCCATTGGGTGACCAGGTGGGACCGCTGGCGTCACCGCCCAGCGTAGTGAGACGCCGCAGGTTCGTGCCGTCCGGCGACATGATGTAAATCTGCGGCGAACCGCTGCGATCGGAGACAAAAGCGATTTCGTTGCCGGTTTTCGGATTCCAGACCGGAGAAATATCCACGCCGTGCGAGAAAGTCAGACGCTGAAGGTTGAATCCGTTGGGATCGCAGATGTAGATTTCCGGGTCACCGCTCATGCTGGAACAAAACAGCAGCTTTTTGCCGTCCGGCGACCAGGCGGGGGTCGTGTTCAAGCCTTTGTAATGGGGGAAGGGCAATCGGCGGTTCGTCTCAAAAGAAAAGACATTAAGCTCGGGGTTGCCGGAGCCATAGCTGGTGAAAGCCAGCTTGGAATTGTCCGGCGACCAGCGCGGCGTCGTGCAGATCGAGCCGTAGCTGGTGATGGGGCGCTGGTTGAACCCGTCGTAGTCCATCACCCAGATCTCATCGTGGCCGGTGCGGTTGCTGACGAAGGCGATTTGGCTCAGGTTGATACCCGAAATGCCGCCCCCCAGGGTTTGAATGATCTCATTCGCAAAGCGGTGCGCCGCGGCGCGCGTCGAGACCTCGTTCATGGTAGCGACGTAGCGCTTGCCGAGCACCTGAGGATTAGCCTGGTTTCCCAGGTCAAACAGCCTGCCGGTAATTACCAGGTTCGCATTGATAACCTCGGTCTTGCCGAAGACCAGCATCTGAGCGGAGACTGGGCTGCTCGACCAGGTCTTGAAATCCACTTCCTCAGGTTCTTTGGGCACGTTCAAGGGGTAGTAGCTTTTGCTGACCAGATCGAAGATGCCCGCATTGTCCAGGTCGTTCCAGAGTACCTGGTTGAATTCCTGCGTCAAGCTCACCAGGGCCTGATCGACGGATGTGGGCGGCAGCTCCGGAACCGCTAGGCGAATTCTGGGCGCGCCCAGATTGATGCCCGTGGAGAACTGGGCCTGGTCCTGGCCTGCCGTGGGGTGAAACGCCAGAAAGATCAGCGAAAGCGCGGTGAAAGCAAGAAATACAGGGAGCAGTTTGGGACGCCTAGGAATCATGTCGTGAACGCCTCGGCATTGTATCAGGATGTCGTGCTTCGGACAACCGATGTCTCGCATTGTGATATATTTTCCGGCGCCGTCTGGAAGCGGACGCGCGCCGCGCGCCCTAACGGTGCAGGTCGAAATAGAACTCCACGTCCACCGAATTCCCCGAGTAGTCGGGCGGAAGGGGCGGAAGCGGGCTGGAGGCCAGGATCGCGCGCAGCGCGGAGCGGTCCACTTCCGGGGTCCCGCTCGATTGCTTGAGTTCCACGTGCGTGACGGTCCCGTCGCGCAGAATTTCGAAATCCACATACACGCGCGGCGCCCGCACAATGTTCGGGCTGATCATCGTGAGCAGCCAGTTGGAGCTGATACGGCTCCGCACCGACGCCACGTACCAGCCGTAGCGCTCTCCGAAAGCGCCTCCCTGGCCGAAACTCAACCCGCCTGTCCCCGCGGAATTCACCACCTGCGTGTAGGACATGGTCGGCTGCCCGCCCTGACCATAGGGAATGGCGTTCGCGGGAGGTATCGGCTTCTCCTTCTGAATGCGGGTGTTGATGCGTTCGGCCTTTTCCGGCTTGACGGCTTCCTTGAACTTCGGGATTTGCACGGCCTCGGGCTTTGGCTCCTCTTTCGGTTCGGGCTCGCTCTGGTGAAGCCCGGGATTCTGCGTCACCACCGTGTTGCGCGTTTGGAGCATGGGCGCAGGGAGAGGAACACCGGGGAGTGAGGCCACGGCGCCGATCTGCGTCGCCTTGCCTTCACCCCACCTCGCCCCCCAACCGTGCCCAAACCGCAGCCCGAAGGTGGCGTAGCTGATAGCGAGGACAAAAAGCAGGGCGTGAAAGAGGATGGAAAAGAGCAGGCCGGCACGAAGATTTTCTCTCCGGTCGTAAAACAGCGCGATGGTTGAAGCGCCCATACCTTTGGTTAGAACCCTACGAGCCGCGTTTGGTTTCCAGGGGCTCGGTGACGACGTTAATGTTCCGCAAGTTGGCTTCCTTGAGCGCGTCTACAACCTTGGCGAAGGCGCCGAACGACACGCGCTCGTCGCAGCGAATAAACACCGGCGAATCCGTCGCGCCCTTCATCCGCTCCAGCACCGTCTGACCCAGCCGGTGGATGTTGATCGGGTCGTTGCCGACGTAGATAGTCTCCCCCTTGTCGATCGTGACCACGACTTTCTCTTCGGAGACGACTTTGACGGTGTGCGTCTGGGGTAATTTGACCTCAATCCCCGACTCGAGGATGGGAGCGGTCAGCATGAAAATAATCAGCAGCACCAGCACCACGTCCACAAAAGGCGTGATATTGATGTCGGCGAGCGAGGTCTGCGTTCGACCCTTGGGAGTTGTGAAGGCCATAAATGACTCGCAGAAGCACTCAGCCGTCAGCTCTCAGCTTTCAGCCAATTCCGCAATATATCGGCTGACTGCTGATGGCCGACCGCTGACAGCTCTATGTGAAATACCGCTCCGTCATATTCAGAAACTCGAGCGAAAAGTCGTCCATCATCGCCCCAAACGTTCTGATGCGCTGCAGGAACGTGTTGTAAGCAATGACGGCGGGGATCGCCGCAAACAAGCCCGCCGCCGTGGTGACGAGCGCTTCGGAGATGCCCGGCGCCACACTGCGGAGCGAAGCCGTGCCCGCCGTTCCGAGCCCTTGAAACGCGTCGATGATTCCCCAGACCGTTCCGAAGAGTCCGATAAACGGCGTGACCGAGCCCGTGGTCGCCAGCCAATCGAGCCAGCGTTCCATTTGCGAGAGCCCCGCCGAGGAGGCGACTTGGAGCGCGCGCTGAACGGAGTCCAGGCTGCGAATGCGCGGCTTGCCGGGATTCTCCGTCACCACCGCCTGACTCTCAATTTCGTGGTAGCCGGCTTCGAAGACCGCGGGCAGGGGACTCTGCTTCAGGCTGCGGGCATACATCCGAATCTCGGAAAGCTTCGAGCTTTGCCGAAAAGCTCTCAGGAATTCTTGCGACTCGCGTCGCGCCGCCTTAAACCGCCGGTACTTGTGGAAGATGATCGCCCAGGAAAAAACCGAAAACGCGAACAGTAGCAGGAGCACGATGCGCGCGACTACCCCTGTGTTCTCGTAAAGTTGCCAGAGTCTGCCTTGGGTTAGAGCCTCTTGAAGCACCAATAGAGCCGCTTCCAATTAACCTCCTCGTTCGCCCGGAATTCCATCTCTTCACCATTAAGGTCAACGTAGCACAGCCACTCGGGGCAGTCAATGAAATGGGACAGGCCCTGTCCGTGGTCCGTTGTCCGTGGTCAGTGGTTCGTGGTCCGCCGTAGACGCTGGGTGGCGAACTTTCGTGGGGCCACACCGCCTCCGCACCGGACAACGGACTACGGACGTCTTTGTCCGACGCCTTTGCGCCTGTGGTAGACTCTTCCCTCACGCCGCCATGCTCCTGGAGATTCACATTCAGAATTACGCGGTCATCGATAACCTGACCGTGGAATTCTGTCCCGGCTTGAATCTGCTTTCGGGCGAAACCGGCTCCGGCAAGTCGATTCTGGTGGACGCCCTGGGGCTGGCGCTGGGTGGAAGGGCCTCGCCCGAGGTTATTCGCACTGGCCAGGAGCGCGCTCAGGTCACCGCCGTTTTCCGCGCCGAGGCGCGCCCGCCCTGGTCCGTCTGGCTGAAGGAGTACGGGCTCGCCACCGGCGATGAACCGGACCTCATCCTGCGCCGGGAAATTCAGGTTGGCGGCAAGAGTCGTTTGCTGGTGAACGACCAACCTGTCACCTTGGCGGCGGCCAGGGCCCTCTCCCGGATTCTGGTCGAGATGCATGGACAGAACGAGCACGTGGCGCTGTTTGCGCCCGAGGCACAGCTTGATTTGCTGGATCAATTCGCCGGCGTGGAGGAATCGCTCGAGCGCGTGCGCGAACTCCACGCGCGGCGCCGCGCGCTCGCGCAGGAACTCGACGGCCTGAGCCACGACGAGCAGGAGCGCCTGCGCACCATCGATCTCCTCAATTTCCAGGCGCAGGAATTGGAGCGCGCGCGACTTGTTCCTGGCGAAGACGCGCGCCTCGAAGGCGAAAAGCGCATCCTGGCGAACCTGGAGCGCCTGCGCGCGGCGGCCGCCGAGGCCTTTGTCCAGCTTTACGAAGAGGAGGGCGCGGCATGCGCAC
>JAIQGA010000312.1 GCA_020072925.1 Terriglobia bacterium
GCAGCCGGTCCGCGCCGCGGTGCTGGGCGCCACGGGCTATGCCGGGCGTGAAGTCCTCACCCTCCTCGCCCGTCATCCGCGTGTTCGGGTGACCGCACTCATGTCTTCCGGGCGCGACGGCAAGAAGGCTTTTCCCATCGAGCAGTCCCATCTCAGCCTGCGCGGGCGCTTCGCGGTTCCCTGCGGCGCCCTCGACCTGGAAGACCTAGCCACCGCCGAACCCGAGGTGGTTTTCCTCGCCACCCCCCACGAAACCTCGCACGACATCGTCCCGCCGCTGCTGGCGGCCGGGATTCGCATCGTAGACCTGAGCGGCGCCTACCGCCTGAAAGACGCGACTGCTTACGCCCGCTGGTATGGCTTCGCGCACGAGGCCGCCGAGGCCTTGGCCGAGGCCGTCTATGGCCTGCCGGAGCTGGCCGGCCCGGCCATCGCCAAAGCGCGCCTGGTGGCCAATCCCGGCTGTTACGCGACCTCCGCGATTCTGGCCCTCGCGCCGCTCCTCAAGAGCGGCTGGGTGGACGTTGCCCGCGGCATCATCGCCGACTCGAAATCGGGCGCCAGCGGCGCCGGCCGCTCCCCCAGCGATAAGCTGCATTTTGCCGAGGTCAACGAAAACTGCCGCGCCTATGGGCTGTTCCACCATCGCCACGTTCCGGAGATGCTCCAGGCGTTGCAACTCGACGCGGAGAGCTTCACGTTCAGTCCGCACTTGCTGCCCATCACGCGGGGAATCCTCAGCACGGTTTACGTCCGGCTGGCCCGCCCGGCGGAGCGCGAGGAGGTGGAAAACCTCTTCACGCAGTTTTACGCGCCGGCGCCGCTCGTGCGCGTGTACACGGGAGGCGCGCTGCCGGAGATCTCGGCCGTCGCCAACACTCCATACGCGGACCTGGGCTTTGCGCTCGACGCGGCCAGCGGCCGGCTCATCATCATCTCGGCGCTGGATAACCTCGGAAAGGGCGCCGCCTCGCAGGCGATTCAGAACATGAACCTGATGTTCGGCTTCCCCCAGGAAACGGGGCTCTTATGAAGTTGGTCATCAAAATCGGCGGGCAGGCCGCGGAAGACCCGCAGGTGCGCAAGCGTCTGGCGCGGCAGATTGCGCAACTGCACCGCGCCGGGCACGAGCTCGTCGTGGTGCACGGCGGGGGGAAGTTGCTGACCCAGACCCTCGCGCGCCTGGGCGTCGTCACCGAGTTCTACCAGGGCCTGCGCGTGACGGACGCCGCGACGCGCGACGTCGCCCTGATGGTGCTGGCGGGCGTCGTCAACAAGCAGTGGGTGGCAGAGCTCGAAAACACGGGCCAGCCCGCCCTGGGCATCTGCGGCGGCGATGGCGGCCTGGTGACGGCGCGCAAGCTTCGCTTGCCCTCGAACGGACACACTAAGGACATGGGGTTTGTGGGCCGGCCACACAAAGTTGACACTGCCGTCCTGGAGATGGCGTTTCGCGAAGGATTGGTGCCGGTGGTGGCGAGCCTGGCGCTCGACGCGAGCGGTGAATTCCTGAACATCAACGCCGACGACCTGGCCGCGTCTCTGGCCACGGCGCTCCCTGCGGACCGCCTGCTTTACCTCACGGAGTCCGGCGGCGTGTGGGATGCGGAGCGGCGCCTGCTGCCCGTGGTGAAGTCCGGCGAAATCCGCGGCCTGATCCGAAAGGGCGTGGTGCGCGACGGGATGATTCCCAAGTTGCTTTCCTGCGCACGCACGCTCCGGAAGGAAGTTGACGAGATCGATATTCTTTCCGCGGAAGCGCCCAACGTCCTGACACGCGCTGTGGCCGGCCAGAGCGCGGCGGGCACGCGGATTGTGAAAAGCACATGAGCTTCGAGCCAATTGCGGACCTGGAAAAGCGGGTGCTGATCCCTACCTACGACCGCCTGCCCATTCTGGCGGTGGGCGGCGAGGGCTGCTATTTGCACGATGACCGGGGGAAGCAATACCTCGACTTCCTGGGCGGGCTGGCAGTGAACGCGCTGGGTTACGCGCACCCGGAGATTCTCGCCGTGTTGCGCGACCAGTCTGAGACGCTTTTGCACGTCTCGAACCTGATCTACCACAAATATCAGGCGCCGCTCGCCGAGCGCCTGACGCAACTCGCGGGGCTGGACCGCGCCTTCTTCGCCAACTCCGGCACTGAGGCCATCGAGGCGGCGATGAAGCTGGCGCGCGCCTACAGCCGCAAGCTTCAGCCCGCGGAACCGGGCGAGCGCGTAGAATTCCTGGCGCTGGAAAACTCGTTTCACGGCCGGACGTTTGGCGCCCTGGCCGCCACCTGGCCGGAGAAATATCGCAAACCTTTCGAGCCTTTGCCACCCGGTGTGCGCTTCGTCCGCGCCAACGACATTGGCCACCTGCGCGAGAGCTTCACGCCGCGCGTCGCCGCCGTGGTCGTGGAAGTGATCCAGGGCGAAGGCGGCGTGGTCGAGATCGATGAGGCATTTCTGAAAGCCGCGGAAGGACTTTGCCGTGCCCAGCGGTCGCTGCTGATCTGCGACGAGATCCAATGCGGCCTGGGGCGCGCAGGGCGCTTCTTTGCCTTCTCCAAGTTCGGGCTGAAGCCGGACATCGTCGTGGTGGCCAAGCCGCTGGCCGCGGGCTTGCCTCTGGCGGCCGTGCTGGCGCGCGAGGACGTGGCGCAGGCGTTTTCGCCCGGCATGCACGGCACCACATTCGGCGGCGGGCCTTTGCAGTGCCGCCTGGCGCTGAAGGTTTTGGAAATCCTCGCGCGGCCTGGCTTCCTCGAACACGTTCGCGATGTCGGCGCCTATTTCCGCGCGCAGCTTGAAGAGCTCCGCGCCGAACTCCCTATCATTCAGCGAGTACGTGGTGACGGGCTGATGCTGGCCGCGGAACTCTCGGTGCCCGGCAAGGCGGTGGTGCGGCAGGCGCTCGAGGCGGGTTTCCTGATCAATTGTACGCAGGAAAAAGTTCTGCGATTCCTGCCGCCGCTGATTCTCGAGCGGCAGCACGTGGACCAACTCATTGCGGCACTGCGGCCGATTCTTGCGACGCTGTCGCCAGCGGCCGCCGGACAGGGGGTGCGAACATGACGGCTGTGGTGATGATGGCAGAGAGACAGGAGAAACTCAGCGTGCGGAACCTGGTGGCCGACCGCGACCTGACGCGCGGCGACCTGCGACTGCTCTTCGAGCTCGCCGACCGCGTCAAAACCTCGCCCGGCTCGTTCTCGCGCGCGCTGCCGGGCAAGCAACTGGCCATGATATTCGAGAAACCCTCGCTGCGGACGCGCACTACGTTCGAGGTAGGCATCACCAGCCTGGGCGGATTCGCCGTGTACCTCGACCACACGAAGCCGCGCCTCGGTGAGCGCGAAGCCGTCAAGGACATCGCCCGCAATCTCTCGCGCTGGGTGGATGGCGTGGTGGCGCGCACATTCTCGCACGACTCGGTCACGGAGCTGGCGGAGCACGGCTCGATTCCCGTGGTCAACGCCCTCACGGACATGTTCCATCCCTGCCAGGCGCTGGCGGATTTCTTCACCCTGGGCGAGAAATTCGGAGGGTTTCAGGGGCTGAAGCTGGCCTTCGTCGGCGACGGCAACAACGTGTGCCACTCGCTGCTGATCACCGGCGCGAAGCTGGGGGTTTCGGTGACCGTGGCGACGCCGCCCGGCTACGAGCCGAAAGCGGAGATCGTCGCGGAGGCGAAGCGGCTGGCCGAGGAAACCGGCGCCAGCATCGAACTGCTGAATGATCCGCTCGAGGCGGTGGCGGGCGCCCAGGCCGTCTACACCGACGTCTGGGCCAGCATGGGCCAGGAGTATTCCATGCACCTGCGCGCCCAGGTCTTCGCGCCTTACCGCGTCACGGAGAACCTGATGGCCGCTGCGGCGCCCGCCGCCGTGTTCATGCACTGCCTGCCGGCGCATCGCGGCCAGGAAGTCGTCGACGAAGTGATCGACGCGCCAACCTCGGTGGTTTACGACCAGGCCGAGAATCGCCTGCATGTTCAGAAGGCGCTGCTGATTCTGCTGATGCAGAACGGGCGCGCATAACGCCCGGGTTTCGCCGTGCGGGGGCGGGGATTCGCCCCGCCGAAAAGGAGAGAATTGCTGACCATCCGAAAAGCCGAGTTGCGCGATGTCCCGGTGCTTCACCGCTTGATCAATCACTATGCGGCGGAGCGCGTCCTGCTGCCTCGCACGCTGACCGACCTTTACGAAAACGTCTGGGAATTTACGGTGGCGGAGCGCGAAGGCCAATTGCTGGGGTGCGGCGCGCTGAAGTTCTACAACCAGGAAATCGCCGAGATCCGATCACTTTGCGTGGACACGGCCTTAAAGGCGAATGGCATCGGTCGCACGATCAGCGAAAGCCTGGTGGAAGAGGCGAAGCGCTTCGGCCTCAGGACGGTCTTTGCCCTGACGGTCACTCCGGGATTTTTTGAGAAGCTGGGCTTCCGCGAGACGCCGCGCGAGCGGTTTCCCACCAAGGTCTGGCGCGATTGTCTCGGTTGTCCGCTCTACACGGAGTGCAACGAAATCGCGCTCTCACTGGAACTCGCGCCCTCCTCGACCCAGGAGGTCGACGCGGCCGCGGAAACGACGGGAGTGTCGAGCTAAGAAGGGCGACCTAATCTGTAGCGGCGGTCTATGACCGCCGGTTTCTCTGCCATTAGGTTGGCGGTGGTCATAGACCGTCGCTACAGAGGCTTCGCGGTGCGCCCCGCCTGCTGCTCGAACCCCGAACCGCCAATCCTCAGTCATCGGACCCACATCTCTGATTTGCCTGGCGGTCTACTCCCGCGCGGCTAGCCACTCGGTGTATTATCGAGAAGGAACAGGCGCCGGGTTAAGAGTCCGGCGGCGGAAGTTCGTCGGCAGGGAGCAAACCATCGCTGCGAGAATTCTGGGCATAGACTTCGGCACACGGCGTTTGGGCCTGGCGGTTTCTGACGCGCTGGGCATCACCGCGCAGGGATTGCCCACCCTCGAGCGCACGAATCTGGAAAGCGCGCTGCGCCACATTGAGAAACTGGTCGAGGAATACGTCGCCGAGCGCGTCATCGTCGGCAATCCGCTGGGTCACGGCGGCGGCGAAACGGCCATGTCCCGGCGAGCGGCGGAGTTTGCCGGGAAGTTGCGCCGCCGGCTCGACTGCCCCGTGGAACTCTGGGACGAGCGGCTGACCAGCGTCGAGGCCAACCGCTTCCTGCGCGAAACGGGCGCAAGCATCGCCAAGCGCCAACGCGCCGTGGATCGCGTTGCCGCCACGCTGCTTCTGCAAAGCTATTTGGACTTCCTGGCGAACCAGCAATCACGCGAAGCCGGAGCGGCCTCGTGAAGCGACGCCTTGCGCTTCTCGTCGCCGTTCTTCTGCTCCTGGGCGCCGGCTGGGCCGCGCGCGACCTCTACCGCCCTTATCGCGGCTACTCCGGCAATCTTCTCCTGGACATTCCGGCGGGCTCGGATGCGGTAATCGTCACGGAGATGCTCGTTCTGCGCGGCGTGCTCGCGCATCGGCTGCCTTTTTTTCTCCGCTACGCCGTAAGCCGATCGCATCGGCGGTTCAAAGCCGGCGAATATTATTTCGACCGTCCGCTTCCCCCCATCGATGTATACCGAAAGCTCATCCAAGGTGATGTCTACCTTTACCCTGTGGTGATTCCCGAGGGTTCGGATCGCTACGACATCGGGCACATCCTGAATGAGCGGCTGGGGCTCGATCCCGCGGCATTCCTTCGGGTCACGGAAAACACCTCGCTCATCCGCGATCTCGATCCCCAGGCGCCATCGCTCGAGGGCTATCTCTTTCCGGACACGTATCGGTTCGCGAAAGGGGTAACACCTGCGAGCGTCGTCGCCACCATGCTGGCGCGTTTCCGCCACGTCATCGCCACGAAATTCCCCGGCGAGTTTCCGCCCGGCTCGACGAAGCTGCACGAAACCGTGACGTTGGCCTCGCTCGTGGAAAAGGAGACGCCCGATGCCGCCGAGCGCCCTCTGGTGGCCGGGGTTTTCACGCGGCGGCTGGAGAAGGGGATGCTCTTGCAGTGCGATCCCACGGTGGTCTACGCGATGCGGCTCGATCGACAACCTGTTTCCGCGCTGACCTCATCCGACCTGAAAATTGACTCGCCTTATAACACCTATCTCCACGCCGGCTTGCCGCCCGGGCCCATCGCCAATCCGGGTCTGGCTTCCCTCCAGGCCGCGGTTCATCCCTCCGATGAACAGACGCTCTACTTCGTCAGCAACAATCATGGCGGCCACATCTTCGCCAAAACGCTTGCCGAACACCAGCGCAACGTGTCACGATATCGCCGAGAGGTGGCGGCGCTGCGCCACCAGGCTTCGGAAAAGGCCCAAAAAACTCCTTCGCCGCGTCCGCGGCGAGAACGGCACGCGGCGACTTCGGCGAAGAAAAGTGCCGGACACACCCAGTAAAAAGCGCGTCATTCTGGAATCCTGCGAGGCGCTGAATTGCGACCGTATCGGGCCCGCGGAAATCCGGGCGATTGAGGATGAGCTTCGCCGCCGTCTCGGCCCGGACCGCCGCACTTCTCCCTCGTATATCGCCTCCGTCCTTCGCGAGGCCGGCAAGCAAGTCGAGTATCAGGACCGGTACAGCGATCCGGTCATGGAGGAACCGTACGCCAGTCGCCTGAAGGGCCTGCTCCAGTTCTCGGACTTTTCCAGCACGGAAAACTCGCTCCAACAACTGGACGCCATCTATCAGGAATACCGCGCGTCGAGCGACCGCGTCGGAACCGGCCTCGTCCGGAGATTAGTTCAGAAAGGCAAATGGCGGGCTGAAAGCCTCGCCACCAACCCCCGCGTGCGCCCTGCGAAGCGCCAGGAAAAGCTGGAGATCGCCCATTGGTTG
>JAIQGA010000313.1 GCA_020072925.1 Terriglobia bacterium
GTGCCGGTTGGTGGAGTGCACCTCACGAAGGGTCGTAGCGACGATCTTGATCTGTGGATACTGCTGGACCACACGGTCAATCATCCCCAGAAAGGCGCTGGGGTCGAGCTTGGATTTGGCGGCCACCTCCGGCCCGGGCATGCCCAGTCCCATCTGCAAGTCCTCCTCGTTACCGACCAGGACGTCCACGTTCTTAACGATCCGGCCCAGCACTTCAGCCGCGCGAGCGGCGCCACCAGATAGGCCCCAAAGCTTGGGGCGATAGTTCAGGTCGAACGAGACCACGGCACCGGCAGCCTTGGCCGCCTGCATGCCCTCGATAATCAATTCCGAGGTGGTCCCTGAGAGTGCCGCGAAGATGCCGCCGCTATGGAACCATCGCACGCCGGCAGAGAAAATGGCTTTCCAGTCGAAGTCGCCCGGCTTCAAAAGGGCACCGGCCTCGTTCGAGCGGTTGTAGAAAACCACCGGCGGCCGCACGCCTTGGCCGCGATCACTATAGACCGTGGCGATATTCGGACCCGTGACGCCGTTGTGCTTGAAAAGCTTGTAGAAGGGCTTGACTCCCATGGCCCGCACCCGCTCGGCCACCATGTCGCCGATGGGATAGTCCACCATGGCGGTGGCGATCCCGGTACTGAGGCCGAAGCTGTTCGCCAGATTCGCGGCAACGTTGAACTCGCCGCCGCTCACATGAATGTCGCATTTTGTGGCTTTGCGGAAGGGGATGATCCCCGGATCCAGACGATGGACTACCGCGCCGAGGGATAATAAGTCCAATGCGCTTTCCTGACGGATATTCAGACCGTATTGCATCTAACCTCCTTGTGTTGTGGGCTCTCGGTAATTCAGGGCTTTTTGCTGGCTGGCAGCAGCGCATTCGCAATTCAGATGCCTGGCCGCTATTGGGGCTTCCGCCCGAGCCTACCCTATCCCTGTAGGGAAGTCATTTCATCGGGGCGTAGGAATCCTCCTGAGTTCAAGACTTCCACATTGCTTTGGTGAATTCGTGGAACTCCTGGTCATTTCGGACGTACTTATCGGGGATACCCAGAAACAGCCCCTCCGTGGGGAGCTTGCGCAAAACCTGAGGCAGCAGTTCGAAACCGGTCCCCACATGCAAGATGAGGCGGGATTTTTCCAGGATCTCCCTGAACACCGGCACGAGGTCCAGGATGGTCGGCCCTATGGACTCCATCCCGATTTCCAGTCCCGCGATGCCGGGTATATCCAGGACGTGCTTGTAGTGCTTGTAGCCCGTCGTATGCAGGTGAAACAACACGTACTTTCCTAGGCGATGAACCAGTTCGGCATTGCTCTGCATGAAGATGTCACGGTACATATCAGGCGAACACATCCCCATAGCGTCTTCCTGAATCACGACGGTACTTCCCGGCGCCCAGTACCCAAAAATATGGCCAAAGCCTCCTAGCTTCGGTTCGACTATGGAGTAATGCATCTCCACTGTCTCGATCAATAATTGGCCTATTCGGGCAGCGGCTCGTAAGAGAGCTAGGGGATTATCGTACAGATCTAATAAGAACCAGCTCAATCCCCGCATTGCCGCTAAGACGTCAGAAGGCCCGCGGAGGATCGAGGGACTGATCCAGCAGTCGGGAGGCGCTTGCGCCTCCAACCGCCCGGTCTCGCACCGTAAGCGGTCGAACCAGCCGTTAGCCGCGGGTATGGGCACGTTCGCCAGGTCCTCAGGGGACTCGACGAAGTGCCTTGGGGCCAAGGACCCCTCCGCGTAGCCCACCGCACAACCACAACAGGCCTCCAACCAGGGGACACCCCGCCAGGCCGCGGAAAAGGCCGTGTAGTCGTCGCAGGAGACGGCCCGGTTCGCAAAACTGTATTCGTATTCTGTCATCACCAATTCACCAGTGACATCGTCCGGGCTGACGGTGGGACGCAAATAGGGCCGGCGGAGAAAGTTGATCGGCAAGAACATGCGTTCATCATAAACGCCCACAGGAGGCCGGTCCGCGCTTTTCCTATTCCAGAAGCTCTCTTGGAAGCGTTGAATGCTCTCGCGGAGCTGCCCTTCGGTTCTCATGTTTGAGGCTGCCTATCGAATCGCGCCAACTGGGACACTCTCAGGAGCAGCGGGCACAACTGGAGGTATTAGTCCCGCCGATTTAGCGCGACAGCATATCTTGCCCCCCTGACATTTTCAACTTGTTTGTGTGCGTGAAAGGTCCCTTGATGACTCGATGAAAAATTGACTGTGCTGCCGGTATCACTGGTGAATATCCGGCATGATCTTGTGTTTTTGGAAAGTGTCGGCCCTCTGTTGGTTTGAGCCGTGAGCGAACACGAAAGCAGGCCCCCGTGACCACAAACTGTCTCAGCACCGCAAGGAATTATGGGCGGCTTCACCTTGACCCCCGACTCGTTCTGCCATTAGTCACCAATGTAATGACCAACTATGAGATTATCGCAATATTATTAGATCATTAATGCCTGTTACGCGATCTTCAACACGTAGGCATAATCACCCGGCTTGCTTTCCGGCAACTGGACCCGCACGCCCGAGATCTCTTGTTTCCACCCAAGAGGGCCATCGATGCCCAGCATGCTCACACTGCGAATGGCACCGAACCGGGGCTTCGCGCCGGCCGCGTGCGGAAGCGTATAAAGATCCGCATACTGCGGGTCCGCAGCGTCGTATTGGAACGCCGACTCGTAATATTCCCATGAGAAACAGTGGTGGAACGTCGAGACAAAACGCATTCCGCGCTTACGGTAGGCCCTCTCCAACTCCCGGACAACATCGCGGCGCGGCCCCATGGCGACACTGTTCCAGCGCGTAAGCGAGGAATCCCACAAGACAAAATTATCGTGGTGGACAGCAACGGGCCCCGATAACTTCGCGCCGGCACGCACGAAGACGTCGGCCCACTCATCGGCGTTAAATTTCTCGCCGGTGAACTTCGCGATCAGATCCTTGAACCCGAATGTGTGCTGATCACCGAAGTGCTCGCGGGCGTACTGGAAGGCTGGCTCGTTGGGCTGATACATTTGCCTGCCGAACCATTCTTGATCCCCCGGACAATAAGAGGAACCCACCGTTACAGGCCCCCAGTGGGTGTAAATGCCAAACTTCGCATCCCGAAGCCATTCCGGGTCTATATGGGAATGTAGGGAAGTCCAGTTTGGCTTGAAAGGCCCGTGCTCAATCAGGCCATCGATCTCGGCTGTGAATCTAGCGGTATTTTCGTTTTCGATTTCTTGGGCCGCGGCGGGCCCGAGGCCGGCAAATACGTTGCGCCGCTGGCCAGAAGCAGAGTTCCGCGCCGCTTTCCCTATTTTTCTGGCCAGCGCTGTTCCCGCGGCCGCACGCAGAGCCATGTTCAGAAAATCACGGTGCTCCATTGACTCCTTCCTTTCGGGTACACCGTTCAGGCGGGCTAAGGACTCGGGGTTTCCACCACGGCCCCCGATTCTCTTAGCGCGCCTTCTGCGAATCCTTGCATGATCAAACGCTTGGCTTCTTCCAAATGCGCGCGCATACGGGTTCGGGCCAGCTCAGGGTTGCGAGAGCGGACGGCTTAATACAGCTCCGCGTGAGATTCCCATTCGCGTTCCACCGCCTCTGGTGCACGGGCGGAGATGCTCTTTGCTCCGTCCGCCATGAGCTCAATCAAAGGTTCGATGATTTGCGCCAGCACGGGATTGTGCGCCGCAACAGCGATCGCCGGACCTCAATGTGACCAGTATAGATCAGGCTCCTACCGAGAGATTTCTGTACCAGCCCGCCGCGGTCCACGAGGAGACGATCCGGAAGTGCCGTCTAATTGCCTGACTGGGCGATACTGGGGTGGGGAGGATATCACATTCTCAGACTACCTCAATGTCACATTGAATTTTGGTGGTGGTCGACATTAAAGCGAAGGTTGGCTACGAGACGGAACGGTTGGTTGAGGAGGCTGGAGGCGATGCGCTGTTCGTTCCAACCGATGTTTCCCATTCGAATCAAGTTGAGCGATGGTGAAATCTGCTGTCGAATATTATGGGCGAATCGACATCCTTTGGAACAATGCGGCGGCGACAGAATCGTGCAATGTGCAGGATCGGCCCATGCACCTGCTCCCCGAACCCGTATGGGATCAGATGATTGCCGCAAGCTCAGAAAGCCTGTATTTTTGTTGCAAGTATGTGTAGCCTCACATGATCGGGGCCCACCCGGAGCTTCAAGACTCGTGGTGTTGCTCTCGACGTAAAGATACAGCGTCCACTTAAACGTACCGACCCTGGAGGGAACGAATGCTCAGGCTATGGAAACTTGCGATTGCGGTTCTCCTAACCATCGCACCAAGCTTGGCCCAAGCTGCAAATGCCGTGTCAATCACGAGTCACGGTTGGACCGTTACTGCTGATATCGATCAGTTCACCTTGACCATTGCGTCAGACAAAATAGGTAACATTCTTCAGAGCGTTCGTCTTAATGTTCAAACTGATTCGGGCTTCCTGCCACTTAAGGGGTGGGTGGTTGAGGAAAAAAAATTTCAAGGCAGGTCTATATCCGAACTCAGGAACCGCGAACCAGCTGGCTTTTCGAACTGAATGCGAATTTCCTGAAGGTCTCTAGCACCACCACCCAAGGCGTCCTGACCGGAGAGGCGCCTGCTTCGTCCCACCGGATCGTTGCCCGCCTCTTGGACCCGGAGGGAATCCCGGTGGATTGGGAAGGGACGCCGGAAGTCGAAGATGGTTACGGTGGAAAGCAGACGATTGATGGGTCATTTCTGCCGAGGCACAATGCGGAGTCTATGTACTTTGCGCTTGGGCAGGTCTCGAGTTTGAATCTTCACAGCCTCTTTGACCGGGAAACCGATACTGCGATCCAGTTCTCGGACCAAACACGGATGCAGCGAGGTCGCTACAATTCAGACGTCTTGGACGTCACCATTCCGGTGCCGATGAATACCGTAGTGCTCTTGATTCCGGACTAGTACTTAGTGACGTAAGTCACCGTAATATTTCTTGAGTCCGACACTATGCACAACGCGTTTTCGCCATTCGAACGGTGCCGCCTGGGCGTTGTAGGCGGCCAGGAAGCGATCGATGGCTTCCCGCACTTGTCGAGGCGAGGTGAAGCTAGCGCCCCGCAGAGCTTGACGCGTCAGGATGTTGAACCAGATTTCCACCTGGTTGAGCCAACTGGCATGGGTCGGGGTGTAGTGCCAGTGCACGTTCGGGTGGCGGGCCTGCCAACGATCCCGCTTCGGCTTATGCGTGCTGAGGTTGTCCAGAACGACGTGAATTTCCTGCCGGGGATAATCGCTGACCAGGTCGTTCATGAAGTCCAGGAAGTCCCGACGTCGCCGACGGTGGTAATGACCCGCTTTGACTTGCCCGGTGCTCACATTCAGGGCCGCAAACAGCGTGGTAGTGCCATGGCGCTCGTACTCATGGTTGAAGCCCTTGAGGGCCTGCCCGTTGGGAAGGCGCAGGTATCCTTGCGCACGCTCCAGCGCCTGAATCGAAGGCTTCTCATCCACACACAACACCACCGCATGGTCGGGCGGCGACAGGTAGATGCCCACCAAGTCGGCGGCCTTGGCGGCAAACTGCGGGTCGGTCGAGACACACCAACTGTGTCGCCGCTGCAGGCTGATGCGGTGACGCGCCAAGGTCCTCCAGATTTGGCGCGCGGAGACGGTGCCCAAGGCCTGGGCGATCAAACGGCCATTCCAACTGCTGTAACCCGAGGGGGGAGGCTGGTCGAGCAAGGCCAGGATCCGCCGTTCCACCTCCTCGCCGTAACGCCGGCGCCGGCCCGAGCGCGGTCGATCCTGCAAGCCCCGCAACCGCTGGGCGGCGAAACGACCTCGCCACTGGCTCACGGTTGCGGCGCGAATACCCAACTGTTGGGCGATAGCAGCCGTGGTGGCGCCCGCTGCGGCAGCAAGAATCAATCTGGCCCGCACCACCAGACGCTGCTCGGTCGTCGAGGATCGCACCCAGCTTTCCAAAGTCTGTCGCTCTTCAGGAGTCAATTCAATGGGGGTTGCTGGTCGCATGCCCCAAGTATACATTATGGCGGTCTATTATGTCACTAAGTACTACTATGTTCCCGGCGCTCCAATCTCCCTGGTCGTCGACGATTTCAACGGCGACGGCCACAAGGATATTCTGGTGGGTATGGCGGGCAACGTAAACACCGGGGAACTCGCCTTGCTCCCCGGAGACGGCGCGGGGCATTTTGGGAAGCCCATTTTCCGGCCTTATGAAAAGGCATATATCTCGTCGATGGCGCTATTGGTGGCGAATAACCTCGCGGAGGCCGACCTGAATGGTGACGGTTACCCTGACCTCGTCGTCAACGACATTAACCCCAATAATGTTCACTTAACTATCCTGATGCATCTTGAGAATACATTTCGGTCGCTCCAACTGGCTCCGCGAGGGCGCAGGGGGAAATTGCTCATCTTGCGCTTCACCCCGCGCGGGCGTCGTTGGCCGCGACTCGAAACGACTCGCTCTTGCAGGATTTCATCCAACACGGCCTCATGGAATGCCTTCCTCTCCCGAGGGGGGAAGAGCAGCGTAGAGGGGCAGCTTGCGACGAACGACCCGCACGGCGTGCAGAAAGGAAAGCCGGTCGGGATCTTCTCCGGCCTTCAGCGCCGCCTCATGCATCAAGCCGCGGATGGCAAAATGCGCCAACAGCAGCCCATAGAATTCCTGCCGCACCAAGTCGGGGGTTTTGCTGCGCAGGATGATTTGGGCTCCCCGCAGATGCGTCTTCAGTTCATCCAGGGCTCCCTCGATCTCCCACCGTTCATGGTAGAGAGCCGCCAACTCCTCCGCCGGCGCTTGGG
>JAIQGA010000014.1 GCA_020072925.1 Terriglobia bacterium
AGCTTAAGATGCCCCTTGTCGAGGACTTCCAGTTCTCGCATGAGGGTGTACCTCCTTCGTAGAGTTTTCCCGCTCTCGAAAAAGTACACCCTCTTTCTTCTTCAAAACCCAAATTTACACAAAAGACGTTACGCTACCCACCTGGCCACGGAAGCTTCCACGCCGAGTCACTTCAAGGTCGTGAGGGCAGAGAAGTTGCGACTTCCTGTTCTTGTGACATTATTGACGTTACGGCCGTTTCGCGTATAATTGAGCATTACTTTACACTCTTGGCAGGCCTCATCGCGCGGGAGAGGATAACAAAAGAATATGGTGCGGCGCCTATGGGTTGTGGTGTGCCTGTTTTCAACACTTTTCGTAATAGGCTGCGGGGGTAGCTCGCAGCGCGTACTTACCGGCCTCAGTATCACCCCGAGCATGCTAACTTTGCAGGTCGGGGCAACCGAACAGTTTCACGCCTTCGGTACCTTCAGCAACGGCAGCGTGCAGGAAGTGACCAACTCGGTGACCTGGAGTTCGTCCGACACCAGCGTCGCCACAATCAGCAGCGCCGGGCTGGCTACGGTTGTAGGTTCAGGGAGAAGCAACATCACCGCAACCAGCAGTATCACCAGCAGTGCAATCCTGACGGCGTCCTCTCCCGTCGCTGTGGCCCTCTACCCGCATGTCAGCGGACTGACCACGCTCCAGACTCAGCAGTTTCAAGCCAGCATTAAGGGCACCACAAATACCGACTTGATCTGGTCCGTCGACGGCACGGCGGGTGGCAGCAGCACCTTGGGAACCATCTCGACTTCAGGCCTGTACACTGCCCCCTCGGTGAAGGGTTCGCACAAGGTGTCCGTGACTTCTCAGGCAGATTTGGGGAAAACCGATAGTGCCTCTGTAGCGGTTCAGGACCTTCCGGGTGTATTTACTTATCACGATGATAATGCCCGCAGCGGGCAGAACCCCGATGAAATTCTGTTGACGCCCCAGAACGTCAATTTCACGAAGTTTGGGAAGCTGTTTGCCTACCCGGTGGATGGACAGATTTACCCCCAGCCGTTGTATGTCAGAAACGTGAACATTCCCGGCCAGGGCGTCTTCAATGTGGTGTACGTGGCCACCGAACACGACAGCGTCTATGCTTTCGATGCCGATGGCCATGTCGCAACTCCGTTGTGGCACGTGAGCTTTCTGAACCCTGATGCCGGGATCACCTCCGTCCCGGGTTACCTGGCAGGGAATATCATCCAACCCGAGGTTGGAATTTTCTCCACGCCGGTCATCGATCCCGCCAGTAACACGCTCTACTGCGTGGCTTATACCGATGACAACGGGAGTCTGGTGTACCGCCTCCATGCTTTGGATATTACTTCGGGCGCGGAAAAATTCGGAGGGCCGGTGGTTATCCAGGCTTCCGTTCCCGGTACGGGGGCGGGTAATGACGGCAACGGCTCTGTGCCCTTTGATCCAGCTCAGCACGACCAGCGGACGGGGTTGCTCCTTGTAAACGGCGTTCTCTACTTCGGGTTTGCGTCCTGGGGCGACATTTTGCCATTTCATGGTTGGTTGATGGCCTACAACGCCACCACCTTGCAACAAGTTGGCGTATTCAATACTTCTCCGAACGGGTACGGCGGGGCGATATGGCAGAGTGGCGCGGGGGCGGCGGCCGACAGCGATGGCAATGTCTACGTGATCACAGGCAATGGCGATTTTGACCCAACCATCGCAGACTACGGGGATAGCTTCTTGAAACTCCGCCTGGGGCCAAACGGTTTGAGTCTGGTGGACTACTTCACTCCTTACAATCAAGCCGAACTTGAGGCACTCGACAAGGATCTTGGCTCAGGGGGACCGTTGCTTTTGCAAGGCCTAGGTCCGCCCTCGCATCCCAATCTCTTGGCGGGGATAGGAAAAGGAAAGACACTATACCTTGTCGACCCCACGAACATGGGAGGCTTTAATCCCAACGACAACAGCCAGATTGTGCAATCCATACCGGGCGTGGCTTTTACTTTTGGAACGCCTGCCACGTGGCAGAATCATCTTTATTTCGCCGGAGCCGGTGGTTATCCGCTAGCTCTCCCCTTTGCAAATGGAGTTCTCTCTTCCACCATATCTTCCTACGCCAGAGTTTTCTTCTATTTTCCGGGTGCTGTCCCTGTGGTATCCGCCGATGGGAACAACAATGGTATCCTCTGGATGGTCCACGCCGACGCCACAAACCAGGACAACTATGTCGAAAACGGGCCAGCCATTCTATATGCGTATGACGCCACCAACCTGTCGACGTTACTTTATGACAGCACTCTAGCCGGAACACGCGATGTGGCAGGGACCGCCGTGAGATTCGCGGTGCCAACTATCGCGAATGGCAGGGTTTATGTAGGGACTCAAGGAGAGGTGGACGTCTATGGACTGCTCCCGAACTGAGGTGCGGGGCTGTCCTGTGAGTCCGGCCACCGGGACCTGCACGGAACCCGAGAGTTGCGTGAAATGGTAAGCTGAGAGCCAGGAAGCGGTAACCGAGACTCCTCCAACAGCGAGTGAGGAGCAAGGCGGCGTATCACCGACCTTGGAAACTTACCTACGTTGAAGGAACCTCATGAGCTGTTCTTTCGCAAGGGCCTTCGCGATTACTTCCTGCCTATTGGTCTCTTTCCCTCCCGGCGCATTGGCCCAGCTTAATCCAAGTCCGACCGTCACCGAGTCGTTCGGCGTCAATATGCACAACGAACCCAAGCCCGGTGAAATGAAAATGCTTGCCGATTCGGGCGCCCGGTGGATACGCACGGACTTTTACTGGGATCGCATTGAAAGGAACAAAGGGCAGTATGACTTTTCCGGTTATGATCGCCTGATGGCGGAATTCCGGCCCTACGGCGTGCGTCCTCTATTCATCCTAGACTACGGCAACAAACTCTACGACGACGGCCTTGCGCCTCACACGGACGCGGGCCGACAGGCATTTGCCCGGTGGGCAGCGACGTCGGCGCAGCACTTTCGAGGGCGCGGAGTGATTTGGGAATTGTGGAATGAACCGGACGACGGCTTTTGGCGCCCCAAGGCGAATGTGGACGATTATATTAAGCTGGCCCTGGCTGTCGGAGAGGCGATGCGGCATGATGCGCCGGGGGAAATTTATGTCGGGCCCGCCACTTCCGGCTTCGCATTCGGTTTCATTGAAGCGTGTTTTAAAGCAGGTCTTTTGAACTACTGGTCCGCCGTTTCGGTTCATCCCTATCGCTTCAGAATTCCGGAAACAGCGATTGCTGATTACCAGGGTCTGCGCAACCTCATCGCGAAGTACGCTCCGGGGCGGCAGATCCCCATAATCGTGAGCGAGTGGGGTTATTCGCTCGAGTGGCCTTTTGTAGCCACTGAAGACAACCAGGCCAATTTTGCGGCGCGCGCTCTGCTCATGAACCTGGCCTCGGGGATAACCCTAACGATATGGTACGCGTGGGGTTTCGACTCATTTGCCCTGGTCCAAGAACCGTATATGACGGGGCGCGACCTCGTCTACCAGCCGCGGCAGTGCTATAGGGCCTTTCAGACGCTCGCGCGGACCTTGGGCTCCTACCACTTCGAGCGGCAACTGACGACACGCGGCGGCGATTATGCCTTGGAATTTCGAGACGGTGACCACACGCGTGTAGCTGCCTGGACTGAGGGCAGTCCTCACTCCGCCACGATTCCCGTCCGTGGGCTTTCTCACGCGATCGGAATTACTGGGCAGGCGCTTCCCAACCCTTTCGCGAGCTCGCAGGGCGTCTTGGTCACACTCACCCAGTCGCCACAGTACCTTGTGCCGTAGCGCTCCGTCATTTCAGAACCGGACAATCGTTCGGCCTCTCCCCTGGAAACCACTTCGTTATGGTAATCGCGGGAATATAGATGTATTCAGTATTACAGGGCTTGAGCTTTCCTGAGAGGTACAAATTTCCTAGCGAAACGGGCGACGGGAACAAGTCTCTCAACCTGGATGAGATCGAAATCGTCAAAAAATCGGGCCAGAACGAGTGCTCCGAGGTAAGCCACTCCAAATCCGGCTGCCTCCAAACATAGGCCGCTCCAACCCGGGAGGCCCCCCGGGACGGTGAAAGAAATCGGCAGCCAGAGCGACGCCGCGCAAACGACGGGCTTCAAATAAGCCTCGTGGATCAATCGGCCATAGGGGTACCCCGTGTGGCGATGGAACAAATATGTGAACACGCCCATCGAGACGAGTGCGGACACAAACGTGCCAATGAAGGCCCCCTGAAAACCCCACTGACGAATGAGCCAGAAACTGAGCACGACGTTGAGGGAAATCCCGACCGAGCAGGACAAAACTCCCGGCCTGGGCACTCCCTTGCCGACCATAATGTAGAAACCGGGCGCGGTGAGAAGATTCAGAAGATTTACACAAAGGAGAACGATTAGGGGGAGCGCCACGACTTCGAGATTGTGGCCAAGCCATAGGTCGACAAGGGGCCTCGAGATGAGGGCAACAAGCATCGCCAGCGGAACACCCGTCAAGGCAAGATACTTGTGGGCGCGATAGTAAAGCTCGCGAAGCTTGACTTCATCGCGCTTAGCATGTAACTCCGACGCCGCCGCTAAAATCGGAGTCATCAACAACTCGGGAATTCGGCGAATCTTCAACGCCGCTTCGCCCGCCATGTTGTACCAGCCCACCGGGACAATCCCCACAAACCAAGCCAGATAGAGTTTCTCGATTTGGTCCTGAATCAGCCCTGCCATCTGCGTCGTGTACATTTGCAGGCTGAAACTGAAGAGGCGCCTTACCTCTGGCCAATCAAAAGCAAAGGGATTCCAACGAACCTGGGGAAGCAGGCGGCGGGTGATCCAGACATATAGGAAGAGGGTGAGCAAGGCTGCCATGAGGTAAGCATCCGCAAGGCCCCGCAAGCCCCATTGCAGGCAAAGGAAAAGCACAGACAGCCCAGCACTGGTCACCAGGCTAATCACCAGGAGGCCGTTGCTCAGATCCATGCGTTGAAGGCCTGTTACCACGGAGTAAAACGTGGGGATCAGGATGTTGATCCCGGCCACCAGAACCACCCGGTGCCATAAGATCAACAGCTCCTGTCGAGGGGTCGGCGAATCGGCGAACAAGGCGCGGAGGATCAGAGGGGAACTACCCCAGAGCACCACAACTATGAGTGCTGCCACAACCGTGTAAAGCATTAATCCCGTGTCGAGAAGCCTCTGCAATGCCTTGAAATCCTTGCCTGAGTAGTATTCCGCCACGAACTTCGTCAGGGTGCCGCCTAACCCCAGGTCCGCGAGAGCAGTGAGATTGATCACCGTCAGGCACAAAGCCCAGGTACCGTACCCGCTCGTCCCGAGTTTCCCGAGGATAAACGGAATCAGCAGAAAGGGGATTGGCCAAACCAGAAGCCCGCGCACTCCTGAGAAAATGACATTCCGAATAATCTTGGCTCGAACCGGTTTGTCCTGCGGCGCAATGAGTTTATTGAACTTTTCCAACGGCCTAACCTGAAGGGATTTCTCTCAGTGTCATGAATCGTTCGGAAGGGGGGCAAGTGTTATAGCGCCGAGTCATCGAGCGGCTTTCCCGTTCGGTCGAGGCTCAACGATCGTGTTCCTCTCCGCTCTCGTTGCCGTAACCGTACCCATAACCATAAAGGTGCTGGCCGTAGCTACGGCCGTTGCCGGCAAAATCAACATCATTCAAAGCGACACCCAAAATGCGCGCCCCGGAACCGTACAAGGTGCCGCGTGCACGGCGCACGACGTCGTAGGGGGTGGCATGGGCACGCGTGACGAGGACGACGGCGTCGGTCAGCGTGGCGAGAATTCGAGCATCGGCAACACTCAGGACGGGCGGCGAGTCCACCAGAACGTAGTCAAATTGTGCCCGAAGCTTGTGCAGGAGTTCCCCCGTAATCGGTGACGACAGCACTTCTGCCGGGTTGGGGGGAATCGGTCCGCAAGGTACCACATGCAGATTGGTGACGCCGGGGACGGGGAGAATCACTTCCGAGAGCGTGGCCTGGCCGGTCATCGCCTTGACAAAGCCTGGCCGGTTCTCCACTCGCGCGGTGAGGTGGCAACAGGGCCTGCGCATGTCGCAATCCACTACCACCACTCGGCTCCCCAGGCTGGCCAGGGTCACTCCCAGATTGACGGCGGTCGTAGTCTTCCCTTCGCCCGGCAGCGCGCTGGTGATGAGCAGCAAGCGGGGCACCGGGCTCGCGGAGAGCAGGATGGACGTGCGGAGAGAACGATAGGCCTCCATCGCGATCGGGTCCGACTGGACATTCGTGATGGTCACTCGGGCGCCATTGTCGCCGCCTGATGCTGGAACAATCTTATCGTCGTCGGCGTCCGCGGCCTTCTCATCGCCATCCGTCAGCAGAGAGAACGAAGGGAGGAGCCCCAGAGATGGGAGGCGCAGCAGATGTTCCACGTCTTCCGGAGTTTTCAGTGTGTCGTCCAGATACTCCTGGAAGAAAGCCAATCCCACGCCCAGTCCCAGGCCGAGAAAGGCGCCCAGGACCAGGTTCAGCAGGACGCGGGGTCTCGCCGGACGCTTAGGAACCTCAGCGCCGTCCACAACGCGAATATTACTTGCCTTCAGGCCCGCCGAAACCTGGGCTTCCTTCATGCGCTGCAACAAGCCTTCGTAAAGTTGCCGGTTGGTGTCCACTTCGCGCTTGAGAATATTGTATTGAATGGTCCTCTGGGCGATGTCGTTGACGACTTTCTTTTGCTCTTTGATGGCATCGGACAGGTATTTCTCGCGCGCCGACGCCGCCTTGTATTCATCCACAATGTTTTGCACCAGCGCCCTTTTCTGTTTGTCAATCGCCGCCTGGAGCGTGTCGACTTGCTTTTTAAGCTGAATCGCCTTGGGGTAGGAGGGTTTGACCGTCGCCGTAAGGCTTGCATAATCCCTCTGCGCGCTGGCGAGGTTGACCTCCAGGTTCTGAATCATGGTATTGGAAAGAATCCCAGGTAAATCCTGGGCTCTTCCCTCCTCAATCAGGCTATACTCCGATTCTTTCTTAAAGCGGTCGGCCTGAGCTTTGCTGTATTCCTGCTGCAATTGCTCCAGCCGGGCGGACTCCACGTTCTGCCTATCGGGATTATTCCCATAATCCTGTCTATCGGTAATGTAGAGAATGCCGTTGGCCTGCGCGTAGGCCTGCAGAGCATCTTCGGATTTTTCCAACTTGGCCTTCAAACTGACGAGCTGGGTGGAAAGCCACTCCGAGGCTTTCAGCGTTTCATCCCACTTCACCTGCAGGTTTTGAGTGATGTAGTCCGATGCCAATTGGTTTGCAATACGCGCGGCCATCGCGGCATCGTAGGAGTAAAACGAAACTTCCACGAGGTTGCTCCGCCGCACTGGGCTCACGTCGATCGAGTTCTGAAAGTTGGACAAGGTGTTCCGTTCAACATCCGAATTCGGCCCGGGCGGATTAGGATCAGAACGGGAGGGAATCTTCTCCGGATCGCTCTCGAGCAGTCCGAAGAAGTGCTTGGCCCGATAGAATTCCGGATAGCGGTAGAGATCGAGATCGTGGATGACGCGCTCCGCGAGCGTTCGGCTTTGCATGATTTTGTATTGCGTTTCGCGATAGCTGTCGAATCCCATGGGGTCCACGGGGCTGACCTGAACTACCTCGCGGAAGTTCACGACAGCGGGCTGCTCCGGGTTGATCTCGATGACGACTTGCCCCTCGTAAACCGGCTTCTGTTTCAAGGTCCCAATGGCAACCGTGGTAAAGACGACCAGCAGGCAGGCGATGACCGTCCACCGCCGCTTGAGAATGAGGTTCCAATACTCCAATAATTGTGGGACATCCTGCTCGGCAGAAATCTCCAGAAGCTTCTCATTCTGAAGAACGAGCTCAGAGTTCGAAGGTACAACACTCTGAGGAGCCGCGAACTGAGCCTTCTCTATTCCATCCATGCGGATCCCTGATGCTGGATCAATGGGCCGGCAACATCCAGCCAACGCGCAAGTCTTTGATCAGCGAAATAGGTCGTGGGTTGCCTCGTCTGATTGCAGGCTTGCCTTCGTCTGTCGAGCCTAGAAGCAATCTCCCTGACCGCCATATTCGATGACCCGGTCCGTACTCTCAGAACTTTCCCCAAATGATTAAACCGCTGATCGTGGCGACGACAGAGGAGGAGGCCTGTTTAAGCGCAGCCTTGCTCATGCTTTGCGGGACAAACAGGATGTCATTGGCAGATAAATCGACGTCAGGATCCTTCCCTCTCATGATCCTTCCCAGATTGATCGGGATTTCCTGTCGTTGGCCATTGGCCTCGCTCCGGATAATTCTCGCGCCCTTCTTCGCAGGATTTCCGTGAAGCCCTTCCGCCAGCGCCAGGGCCTGAAGGACGGTCACCTTCTCACGATCCTGCAACACAAACCCTCCGGCCTTCTTGACCTCGCCGACGACGTAGATCACTGGCGCCTTTGTAACACTGACAACGTCAAGGGGTTTGATCTCGATATTCACGGAATCATCGGAGGAGTACAAAAGCCGGGTAAGTTCGATTTCCAATTTATCGGGGGAGAGCAATTGCATGCCTGTCGTCATGGGGAGATCCCCAAAACCGCCCTTGCGGGTGACGATCACACTGCGCCCCGGTGCGACCGAAGACGTTTTCGTGCCCAGCCCGCCGGCCATGGAAAGAACGTCAATCAGCGTGCGGCGAGCCGTTAGCGGGTACAGACCCGGCTTGGCCACGGCGCCAATCACCGAGACCGGCCGGGCTTTGAACTGCGTAACAAACACCGAGACTTGGGGGTCCTCGAGGTACGATTCACCCCAAAGATCCTCCAGCTTCTTCTGAGCTTGCTGCGTGCTGAGCCCGGCCACCTTGACCTGCCCCAAGAGGGGCAGAGAGACCGACCCGTCATTTCCTACGCGCCTCCTCAGGTGGGTGAGGTCTTTCACGTTGAAGACGTCAACCATCAGAACGTCTCCCGCGCCCAAAACATAATCTGGCCCCAAGCCGGCCGCCGGGCCCCAGTTCTGGTTACTGACAATGTCTGGGTCTGCGGTCTCGCCCCCTTCGGCAGGCGAGGCGGACTGCGCGTCGGGGGAATCCTGTTCTCCCCCCACCGAAGCCGGTTCCGATGAATCCGAGTCCTGGGCTCGCGCGCGCTGCGGAACCAGCAGAACGATGAGTCCGAGCGCGGCCAGTAAAGCGAAATAAAACAGTATAAACCGTGGTGTGGATTCCGTATTCCCTTGGAAGGTCAACCGTAACATCAATGGCTTAACACCCCTTATGGTTACCTCAGCCGTTCGTAGTTTAGACACACGCCCGCTAGTATCTGAAAATGATACGCGACACATTTTCCGACGTCAAGGATAATCCCCGAAACCCGATGCTGAGCGGGTCGAATCAAACACCCGAGGGTGCGGTTTCTTTCCCAATTCTCGCGCATTCTCTCGAATCTGGCGAAGGCGATCCTGTCCGATGCCGGCGACGTTCACAGGCCATAAACCGAGCAGCGTGGCGGTGCAACTCAAACCGACCACTTCGAGAGAACGATCGCATGGTGGAAGTAATCCGGTCCGCAGTGGTAGGATTCTGCCCTTTGAGTTCGATCTGTATTCTCTCGTTCCGGCGTTTCCGGGTCCAGGAAAGGAGCTTCTAATGTCCGTGACTCCCAGGTTGAACCGCCTGTTCGCGGCGGACGGCAAGTGCTTCGAAGTGGCGCTCGACCACGGCGTGCACAACGAACCCAGTCTTCTTTCCGGCATGGAGAATCTGCCGAAAGTGGTCAATACCGTCGTGGCCGCTGCCCCGGACGCCATCCTGCTAAGCGTCGGCCAGGCGCACCTGCTTCAGGATATCCGGGGAAAGCAGAAGCCCTCGCTGACCCTGCGCACCGATCCCACCAACCTCTACGGCACGCCCACCCCCGCGCACGTCTTCTGCCAGTTGATCGACGACGCCGTTGAACAGGCGCTGGCGCTCGATGCCGTTTCGATTGTAGTTAACCTCCTATGGTCGCCCGACCAGCCGGAACTGTACCACCAATGTCTAAAGAACGTCAGTCGCGCCAAGGCGCGATGCGCGCGCTACGGCATGCCGCTGATGGTGGAGCCGCTCGCCATGCAATTCGATAAGCGGCTCGGGTACAAACAGCATCCCGACCTCTCCAGAATCATCTCGCTGGTGCGGCAGGCGGTGGAGTTGGGCGCGGACGTCGTCAAAGCGGACCCCGGCGAAAATCTCCGCGAGTACCACCGGGTAATCGAAGCAGCCTCCGGAAAACCCGTGCTGCCGCGCGGCGGCTCGCGCGTCTCCGATAAAGAAATTCTCTCACGGACCTATGCCCTGCTCCAGCAAGGCGCCTCGGGCGTTGTTTACGGCCGAAACGTCTTCCAGCACCCTCAACCCGAGAAGATGATCCGCGCCTGCAAAGCCATCGTCCACGAGGGCGCCAGCGTGGCCGAGGCCATGGCGATTCTGAATGAGAGCTGACCTCCCATAGCTCGGCCGCACTCGGAACGGTACTCTCCGTGTTCTCCGTGCGTCCCAAGCTCCAACACAGAGGCCACTGAGGCCCTCTGCGACCTCTGTGTTGAGTCTTTCTTTGGCCACTGAGGACTCAGAGAAACTCGTTGTTCTCTCCTGCGCCGCGATTAGAAGTGCACGACCACTTTCATCTCGCCGGTCTTGTGCGGGAGGCGCACCCATTGCCGGGCCGAGTCGAAATCCTTCCAGGGCTTGCCGTCGATCTCAACGGAAGTAAGTACGCGATTGCCGGGCGCACGCACCACGAGCCAGGCATCTTTGTAGGGATTGCGCGAAGGTAACTGCACGGTGGCATCGACCCGGTCCCGCTCCCCGGTCATTTCATAGCTGACGGGGCCGAAGTAGGTGGCCAGGTCGTGGACTTTGATTTTCTGGCCGGGCGCCAGCCAGCGCCGCGGCGCCCCGCTGGCTAGCCAGAGCGAGCCGCCTTCCTCGAGCGCCAATGCGTCGCGCACGCGGTTCACAAACCGTGCCTCGTCCGGGATTTTGTAAAAAGGCCCGCTCCCATGGACCCACTGGTGGTATTCTTCCGTAAAAGCATTTACATCGGGATAATAGCATGCAACAAAATCGTTATAGAGGTTACGGATGGCGGCGGCTATCTCATGGCGGCGCAGATACGTCAAAACGGGATTCTGCAGGTTGGCCTGGAACACCATGCCGCCGCGGCTAAACCAGTATCGGTCGTCCACCCAGCCGTGCACGTTTAGCCCCATCGAGGTCGAGAGCGTGGCGTTGTCCTCCCAGTCGTCCAGCACCCAGTGCGCCACCGGCTCCTCGGGTCCGAAGATATTCATCGTCAGGTGAATCATGGGACCGTAAAGAATCTCGCGCGTTTCCGACAGGCGGTAAATAGGCAGGAATTTCTGGGTATAACGCGTGTAGAAAGCTACACGGATGGGGCCGTAGAGCCGGATCCTTTCGTACGGCCGGGGACCGAACCAGGGGATATACGTGTGGTCGCGAAGCCGGACCACCGGCGCCGCCTGCGCAGCGCGGAGGATGGCGTCGCGCAAATCCTGCCGGTACGCCGCGGCCTCGCGAGCGTAGCGCGTCGCGTCCGGGTCGCCAACGTCGGCCAGCGCCTCCGCCAGGGCGCTCATTCCCGCCGAAGCGAAATCGTTGACGGCGAACCAGTGGCCCCAATCGGAATTGTCTTCCAGATGTCCAGCGGGCAGCAGCCCATACTCGGGGATCTTCTCGTCGCCGTCCAGAATCTTGGTCAAGGCGCGCTGTTCGACCACCCAATCCGCCGCGCGCTTCATGCTGGGTGCGTTTGCCGCGAGCCACGCCTTGTCGCGTGAATAGAAGAAGTGCTCCACCAGGGCCCACAGCACTGTGCCGTGGTCGAGGTTGTATTGCGCGGCGGTGTAGTCGTAATCCGTGTCGACGCGCGCGCCGTGGTAAACCGCCTTCTGATCGCCGGTATAAGTTCCGTCAAACTTCTTCGAGCCCTGCAACTCGACGAGCGTTTTCAAGTACTCGGCAGCGAGCGCGTGATCGCCCAGCGCGTCCAGCATCACGCATTGGAACGCCGCCTCGTTGGCGAACACCTGGTAGTAGTAACTGGCGGCGGGAACCATGTAGAGCCCGCTCTCGGGGTCTTTCGTGGCGCTGATGCGGATGTGCGGGATCACCGCTCGCGCAAAGCTGTCGAACCTGCGTTCGGGAACGTCGAAGGGCACCACGTGGTCCACAATCCCTTGCCAGTACGCCACCACGCGATTGCGCTCGGCGCTGTAATCCAGTCCTGCCAACCGCTTCGCCTCGTCGGACGTGAGCCGGGGAATATAGGGAAGCTCGATCATAGCCGTTTTCGTTTCGTCCGACCCGAGTGCTAATTCCGCGTGAAGGCCTTGCAGCGTTTGCTCCCCCTCGGGCACGGCTGACAGTGCGACCCTCGCTCCCTCGGGCCAGCGCACTCGCGCGCGGAGCAACTGCCCATCACCGGCGCGCAGTTCGCCGTTTTCGTAAGTGACCTTCCCGGCGGGAGAAGTCGCCAGCCAGACGTGCGCGGTGACGGCGGAGGTACCGGGATTATGCGCCGTGAGTTTGACCATGAGCACCGCGGGAGTTTCTTCGTTGCGACCGGGATCGTCGGGGCCGAGGGGTCCCGAGAGCAGCGTGGCGAAGCCTTCTTCGGTGTATTCGATTCCGTCGGTCGTCCACTTCGCCGTGGCGATGGGCAGGTAATCGTCAAGGATGGAAAGCGTTGAGTCCTTCCATTCCGGACGATAATTCGGCGAGGCGCCCGTGCCGATCCGCCAGGCGATGCGGTCGCCGTCCCACTCGAGCCTCTTTAGCTCCTTTCCTTTCGCCTTCGTGCCTTCCTTACTGATGTGGATGTTCCCGCCCCACTCGAACGCGAATTTCTGCCAGCTCGCGTCCGCCGCCAGGGGAAGATACAGGCGCTCGCCCTCGCGATGCGCGGGATCGAGCTGGGGGATTTCCCGGCGCGCGCGTTCGTAAGTGTGCTCGGGCTCTTTCGCCAGCTTCTCGCGAATTTTTTCGCCTTTCTTCACGATCTCCGGCGAAAAAGGTTGGGCGTCTGAACCCGCGGTCACGCAGACGTGAAAATCCGGGACATACACGGGACCTTTCTCGACGTCGGGCGTCGCGAAGGAGAATGTCCGACCACCCGCGCGAAACGTGACGATGGTGACATCGCTCGAGCCAGCGAGCGACGGTTCGGCGGCCACCAGCCCGAGGATCAAGCCCTTGGGCGAACCGTTCGTGACGATGTGGAAGTGTTTCGGGTCCGCCACGTCGCCCGCGGCGGGGTTCCACATTCGAACGCTTTTCAACAGGCCGTTATATATTTTGAAACTACCGTCCCAGGTATGCGCGGCGGTCTCTCCCGCGCCCAGTTGCAGGCGTACCTCCACGGGCTTTTCCGTTGAGCCGCTGAACACCTCGGCTTTTTCCAAAGCGGGCTGCGAGTCGAAGACCAGGCGCACCTTCAGGGTCCGGCGATATTTCAGGCCCGGAAGATTCTTGGCGAGCCGATTCTCGGAGTCGGCGAGCGCCGCAAACGTGTATGTGCACGTTGCGCTCTGGCAATCCGACTGCGTAACCGCCTTCAGCCATTCGCCCTGCCAGGGATCATCGACAGGATCTTCAATGGTTGGCATGTGCGGCGGCGCATAGGGCCAATTGCGGAACCAATATTCGACCACGGCAGGTACCGGCTGGCTGCCCGCGCGGAAGCGCACGCGGACTTCGTTGATGTCGCGCTCTTCGGCCCATTGCAGGCCGTAGATGTACCGGCCGTCCGCGGCCTTTTCCGCCACCGTCCCGGCGCGCCGGGCTTCCTGATAGTCGAACTCCACCTGGGAAGTGTGCTGGTCCTCGACGCAGCATCGGCGGGCAAAAGGGGCAATATCAAAGAGCGTCGCCGCATGAAGCCCCACAGGCGCGACGACGGCAAGGGCGAGACTCCACCACCCGTGCGACACCTTCATGAGTGCACCTCGCGATCAGGCCACGCGGTAACGAGCCACCACGTCGGGATTCACTTCCACTCCCAGGCCAGGTTTGTCGGGGATTTTGACATAACCCTCCGCCGCGCAAAACGGCTCGGTGAGCAAGTGCTTGCGAAGGGGTGAGTCGGCCTGCGTGTACTCCAGCAACTCCGTATTGGGCAACCGCAACGGCGCGGCGGCGCAGCAGACCGCCGAGGAACTGTGCCGCACCGGCGGCGACGCGCACGCCTGGGAGGTTGACCTTTCCGAAGGCGCGCAGGCCGAAGCCATCATCGCCAGCGCGGCTGAAAAAATGGGGAGAATCGATGTCCTGGTGAACAACGCGGCGACTTATGCGGCGCGCAATTTTTATGAGATGACCCGCGAGGAGTGGCGCCAGGTGCTGGACACGAATCTCACCGCTTACTTCGCTTTGCGCCCGCGCCGCGGCCCGCGAAATGCGCAAGCAAGGCGGCAGTATCGTCAACATCTGCTCCGTACATCGCCTGATTTCCGAGCCGAACTCCGGCGCCTACGCCGCTTCGAAAGGGGGTGTGGCGCAGTTGACGCGCAATCTCGCCATCGAGTTGGCTCCGGACAACATCGTGGTGAACTCCATCAGTCCCGGATTCATCCGCACGCCCTTGTCCATCATCAATGGCGTGGACGAAACCACAACGCCCAACTTTATTAACTACTATGTGAAGAGCGGGCGGATTCCCCTGCGCCGCGCGGGCTTGCCCGAGGAAATCGCCGCGGCGGCGCTCTTCCTGGCTTCGCGCGAGTGCGGTTACCTGACCGGTGCCGGCCTGGTGGTGGATGGCGGCCTGACCATCACGCTGTGATTGACGATTGACGATTGTCGATTGACGATTGAAGAAAACGAAATCGGCGGCGGGCTTCCCTCGAGAATCGGAAAGCGACAATAAACATTCCCGTCCCATCACTTCGCCTGCCCGGTCTGCGCCGGCGCTTCCTGCGAGAGCCGCGCAGCGGCCACCAGGGCCAGAACGATTCCGGCCAATTGCGGCCGGGTCAGAGTCTCATGCAGAAAGGCAATGGCCAGAACATTAGTAAGAAGAGGATAAAGGTAGCAGAGGGGGATGACGATGGAAGCCTTGCCGCCCTTTTCGAGGGCCGCGAAACTCGTATACGCACCCAGGCTGTTCAACGTGCCGCCCACCACCGCCAGCCAGAAATCCTTCGCCGTCAGATGCCAGTGCGGGACCACCACCGGCAAAACGATCAGCGCCAGCACGACCATGGCCACGCCAAACCACAGGAACGAGAGTTCGGTGGAAATGGCATTCGTGGAGAGCTTCTGCGTCACGCCGGTGATGCCCCAGAAGACCAGCGCCACCATCGCGAAAATCAGCCAGAGTGGAATGTGCATCTGCGCCTCATGCGAAAGCTTCCACGGGATTTAAGAATCCCTCCGTCCTGTCATTCTGAGCTCGCTCGCCAACTCGAAGTAGCCCAGACGACTTTGCGCGAGGCCCTTCAGGAGCTCGAGCACCAGGGCCTGGTGACCAAGTCGGAGCGCCGCGGCAATGTCGTGACGAGGCTGACACCCAAGGATATGGAGGACATCTACGTGGTGCGCCTGGAGCTGGAGCCGATCGCCGCTTCCCTGGCGCATCAGCACATGACGGCCGCGGACTATGGCCAGCTCGCGCACATCCTCGACGAGATGCGCCGCGCCAGTGAACGCCAGGAATATCTGCAGGTCCTGAAACTGGACATGTCGTTTCACCAGTCGATCTGGCGGCTCTCCGGAAACCGATTTGTGGAGAAGGCCCTGAATGTGGTCTGCCCCCCGGTGTTTGCGAATTACATGATTCGTATTTCTTCCGGCGACTTATACGACTTTGAAAAGGACCATCAGGAACATGTCGCGCTTCTGGCAACTCTGAAGAAGGGCGGGCCGGAGCAGGTTCGTGAGGCGTTTCGAGCGATGGTCGAAATCTTCCGCACCCAGGACGTGGAATACCTGGTCTCGTCCGAAGGCAGGCGCTCGAGCGCGACTCCCGCCAAGCCGCCCAAGGCTGTGCCCGTACGGTAGGCGAGATCGACATCCGCAGCCACCCTGAGCATAGATGACATTCAGAACCCGCAGAGTTCTCGGGCCACGAAGCGCCAACGGCCAAGTCAGCCGTCCATGGCTCGCGGACTAATAGCAAGCGGACCTTTCAGCGAATGCATGTCCGCCCGGAGCCGAAAATAGGCGGCCCCGAAGCAGCAGTCGGTGGGAAATCCGGGGATTGGGCAGGTGTCGGAGGAACGAGGACTCGGGGCAGTTCAACCCCACGGGGTCAGACCGGCAGGGTATGGGGTTCCGAGAATTCGAGGCCGGACTGGCCCTCGAGGCCGGATTCAAGCTTACCCACCCACACTACACGCGCGCGCAGAACGTATCCGGGCACTTCGCCCAGGACAAGTCCCACAGGTTGGCCAGGCGCGAGGGCCGACTGCGACTGGAGCCGAACGCCAAGTTCGGACACGTCAATCGTCGAGGCGATCTGTTCCGCTTCTTCGCCCTCGAGAACCAGCGTGACGGCAATCTGCGCGGGCTTGCGCGGACACCGCCGGGTCGCGGTGTAGGTGGATTTACCCATCCTCAGCAGATTACACACAGATGGCCCATGAATCAAGCAAATCCCATAGCACCTAAGTACCATAGCGATAGACCCTCCGAGCCATAGCTCCTTTTCTTACTTCAGTTAAGCTAGAGGCATCAATTGCGCACCCGGAGAGTGGATATGAATGGCAGCGCCGCGATCAGGCGCCCTGTTGCGCGTGCCCAGCGATTTCCCCTTCACCTGCCGCTCCGATATCGCGCGCAGGGTGAAACTGCCTGGCAGACGGGCTGGACCGAGAACATCAGTTCCTCCGGCGTACTTTTTCGGGCTACCTCCGTCATTAGCCTCGCTACACCTGTCGAGCTGAGTTTCGTTTTACCGGGGGAGGTCGGCGGCGCGGGCGGCGCCGTGGTTTACTGCCACGGGGAGATCGTGCGGACGATCATGCCGCCCGCGTCGGATGCGCCCCCGGCCCTGGCCGCGCGCATCCTGGAGTATCATTTTCAGCGTGGTGGTAACGGGAACGAAGGGTAGAGCACGCCGCCACAGGTGGGTTTGGGATCTGGCTCAAGTCAGGGCAATCCGGTCCCGGTTTCGCGTCACGTGGCGTGTGGCGTTTCGTGAATCCACCACGAGCTGGGCGGAGTCCACGATCATCTGATAATCGTAGGCGGAGTGGTCGGTGGCAATCACCACGCAGTCGAAAGCGCCGAGGTTCTCCGGCGTGAGTTCCACCGACTGCATCCGCGAGTAGTCGTAGTGGCGCATCCTGTGGAGTTTCGGGAAGTAGGGGTCGTTGTATTCCACTCGCGCGCCGCGTTTGATCAGCAGGTCCATGATCTTCAGGCTGGGCGACTCGCGCAAATCATCCAGATCTTTTTTGTACGCCACGCCCAGCACCAGCACGCGCGCGTCTTTGACGCTCTTCTTGTGACGGTTGAGCGCCTGCGAAATGGCCTCCACCACCTGGTAAGGCATGTTGGTGTTGATCTCGCCGGCCAGCTCGATGAAGCGCGTGATGAAATCGTATTCTCGCGCCTTCCAGGAGAGATAAAAAGGGTCAAGCGGGATGCAGTGCCCTCCCAGCCCCGGCCCCGGATAGAACGGCATGAAGCCGAAAGGCTTCGTCGTGGCCGCATCAATCACTTCCCAGATGTCGATGCCCATCCGGAAGGCCAGCATCTTCAGTTCGTTCACCAGGGCAATATTGACGCAGCGGAAGATATTCTCGAGTAGCTTGGTCATCTCCGCCGCCCGCGTGGAGCTGACCGGGACGATCTTGGCCACGATTTGAGCATAGAGCGCCTGGGCGGCAGCGAGACTCGGCGGGTTCACACCTCCGATGACCTTCGGGACATTCGCAAGTCCGTAACGCGCATTGCCGGGATCCTCGCGCTCCGGCGAGAAGGCTAGATAGAAATCTGGAGTGACGCTCTGGTCCCCCGCCTCGGAAGGAATCGGGCAGCGCAACCCGGTCTGCTCCAGAATGGGCAGCACGAGTTCCTCGGTCGTCCCCGGGTACGTGGTGCTTTCCAGAACCACCAGTTGCCCCGGTTGCAGATGGTCGCGGATGGAAAGGGCGGTCTGCTCGACATAGCTAAGATCGGGCTCCCGCCGTTCATCGAGTGGCGTGGGAACACAGATCAGGATGGCGTCCACCTCCCGGAGCTTGGAGAAATCCGAGGTGGCGGAGAACCGCCCGCATTGAACCAGCCGCTGAATCTGCTCCGCAGGAATGTGGCGGATATAGGATTGGCCGGCATGGAGCTTGGCGGGCTTCTCGGGGTCGGTGTCAAACCCCCAAGCGTGGTGACCGCACTCGGCAAACCGCAGGGCCAGCGGCAGTCCTACATAGCCGCAGCCGATGACCCCGATCTTGAGACCCGAGCTTCCAAAGAACTCCGGCGGACGCTCCCCAGGCTTCATGGCTCCCCCTTCCCCCTGCAGTTCATCGTTGTAGGCTTAGGAAGACGCTCCACTATAGCAGGCGCCGGGGCTTGAGGAAAAGCCAAGCATTGGCGACGTAAAGACGCCGCTACGTGGCCTTCGGATACGCGCGAATTGTCGAGACACAGTCGTTCGTCTCGACGAAAAGGGCGTGTATGATGCCAGACGCACATTCGGAGGACGGTGATCATGCAAACCTACGTTGCTTTGCTGCGCGGGGTGAACGTCGGTAAGAACCTATTGAAGATGGAGCGCCTTCGCCAACTGCTGCCGGACCTGGGCTTCAAGAACGTGACGACTTATCTCCAGAGCGGCAACGTGGTTCTCCAGGCCGAAGGTTCACCGTCGAGCGTGTCTTCGGCCATCGAACAGAAGTTGGCCGGCGAGACGCGCTTGCCCGTCACCGTGCTGGTCAGGACACCTGCGGAACTGAAAAGCATCATCGCCCGCAACCCCTTTCTGAAAGAGAAAGGAGTCGATCGATCAAAACTGCACGTCACTTTTCTGGCCAGCCCCGGCGGGAAAGATGCCTTGAAGAGGCTGAGCGCGCTGAATGCCGGCGCCGACCAATTCCGCCTCTCGGGCAAAGAAGTTTATCTTTACTGCCCGAATGGATATGGGATATCGAAGCTATCCAATAATGCGTTGGAAAAAGCACTGTCAGTTAAAGCCACCACCAGGAACTGGAACACCGTTAATAAGCTTTACGCGATTGCCTCAAAATCATTCTGATTCCGCAACGAGCAGCGCACGATTCGTTTTTCAAATCTTGCGGCTTCTCCATCACGTCACGCCTTCGTCAGGTGCTGCCGGGCTGAAGCCCGCCGCTACAACTGCGGATGTAGTACGGCCATCTTGGCCGCGCCTTTGTGCACGGGCGAGACACCCGTTGCTACGCGCGCCGCCGCCTCTTCGGTTTCCGCCGGCCCTCTGCTAGAATGATTAGTATGCGAACTGCACATGGAAACGCGAAAACCAAGAAGAGCGACGGTGACGTTTACCGCGCGTTCCTCCGTCTTGACCGTGAGCGTCGCCGGCGTGTCGCCCTGAGGATACTTTCCCATGAAAGAGTACTCGAAGACCTTTATGACCATTTCCTGATTGAGAAATCCTTGACGGAGCCCGGACAAAGCACGTCCTGGAACTCCTACCGCACCAAAACCAAGCCAGTGGCCCATTAATGGCCTATTCCATCTTCCTCCGCCCCGCCGCCATCCGAGACCTCAAACAATTGCCTGCAGATGCGCGAGAAAGAATCGAGGCCGCCATCGGTGCCCTCAAAGATAATCCCCGGCCTCCAGGCTGCAAGAAACTGGTCGGCTTCGAGAATGAATGGCGGCTGAGGGTGGGAAACTATCGGGTCCTCTACATTATCGACGACTCAACCCGGCAAGTTACGATCGCCCGAGTGGCACATCGGCGTGAAGCTTACCGGTGAAGACATTCCGAATCATCGACGTTCTGCCGGTGCGAGCGTAGCAGCACCGCAGAATTGATTTGTATTCATGCGGTTCTTTGGCTAATTGTTCACGGGTTTTGTCGATTGTCGAAAAAAGCGAGAACATCCCGGACGGAGAGCACGTGTATGATGCCGGATATACATTCGGAGGGCCGAGATTATGCAGACGCGCATTGCGTTGCTGCGCGGGGTGAACGTCGCTCAGAACATGCTTAAGATGGAGCGCCTTCGCCAACTGTTGCAGGAGCTCGGCTTCAAGAATGTGACGACGTACCTCCAGAGCGGCAACGCGGTCTTCCAGGCCGAAGGCTCTCCATCGAGCGTGTCTACAGCTATCGAAAAGAGGCTGGCTGGCGAGACGCGCTTGCCCGTCACCGTGTTGATCAGGACCCCGGCAGAGCTGAAAAGCATCATCGTCCGCAACCCCTTTCTGAAAGAGAAAGGAGTCGATCGATCAAAACTGCACGTCACTTTTCTCGCCGATGCTGGTGGGAAAGATGCTCTGAAAAAGCTGAGCGCCCTGAATGTCGGCGCCGACCAATTTCGACTATCGGGCAAAGAAGTTTATCTTTACTGCCCGAATGGATATGGGATCTCGAAGCTATCGAATAGTGGACTGGAAAGAGCGCTTGCGGTCAAGGCTACCACCCGGAACTGGAACACCGTGAATAAGCTTTGCGAGCTAGCGTCGAAATCATTCTGATTCCGCAGCGCCGCGCTTACACCTTCGCCAGCCACTCCTCTTTAAGATCGATGTGGTAGCCGGCGTTCTTGGCCTTTTCCGCGAACTGCTTCAAGTCTGCCATCGACTGCAAGACGACCACCCGGCTGAGGCGCATCAGTTCCGCTCCCAACCTGGGCGAGAAGGCAATCACTCCCACCGAACTGGGGGGAAAGCAGCTCACCAGATCCCTCGCGAAGGGGTTCTGTGCCTCATCGCTATGGGAGCACGCGTCTCCGCCAAGGTAACCGGCGGCGCGCACCGCGTCATTGATCTGGAAGGCGATGTACTGGACCCGCTCGGAGATGTTGCCCATCTGGCTGTACTCCTGGCCGGTGTACTGCAAGGGGCGCTGGTCCAGGTGTCCCGCTGCCCGCGGTGTCCGATCGCTCGGGGCGCCGGGGTAGAGTTTCGCCGTCTTGTGCAGACCGCCCCTGGGCCAGACCGCGAAGAGGTCGAGGTCACCCGTGACGCTGTCCTTGAAACCGCTGGGCCGGTCGGTGTTGGTCATGCCGATCAGCCACTCGAACCACTTCCCATCGTGCTTGTAGAAAACCCCGGATACTCCCGGAAGATACTCCTGCACAAAGGCCGGCTTCACGCGGTGGTCAATGAACAGTCCGAGGCACTCGCCTTCCTGATAACGCGGACCCGGGCCGATTAGATGGAGCCTGGCGAGGTCGGTTCGCGGAACCGGAAGGGTGACCCAGAATAGCGTGACGCTGCCCCGAATTGACGTGCCTCGGAAGGTTCCCCCGGCTTCCTGGGCGCATTGCAGCCCAAAGTGCGCGCGCAGTTCGTCCAAGCGCGACCGCGGTATAACCAGCGGCATGACCCCCGCTGTGAAGTTCTGGAGGATCGCCATTCCCTCCTCCAACTCGCCGCGGATTGCCTTGAGGTTCTGGTCGCGGTTGTAGTGTGTCTTCATATCAGGGTCCTTGTTCAGGCGCGGGTCCATGCATACAAGACCCGCCATAGGTCCCCAGTCACAGGATTTGGCGTGGATCCGGAAGCCCTTCATCGCATATTGCCGCTCCGCGAGCCCGGCACAGAGTGGCCCGGGGTCCCGAAAGAGGATGATGGTGTCCGCCCTGTCCGCCACACCCTCGATTGCCGCCCCGTAGGCCGGGACGATTCCGACAGCATGGCAGGAATCATTGTTACCGGAAATCATGGAGTCACCCCCAGGACTCTAGACACGAGTCGCCTGCTCACTCTGAACACAATTTCTTTTGTTGGACTTCCCTGACCTGTTCAATATACACCCTGCCGCATCAACCTTCGCCGGCAAAAAGCGCCCCTTCCACCTTTAGTACCAAGGCCATCCCCGGCTGCAAGGCCGGGGCAGGCTTGGCCATGCACACGGGCGGGACGCCCGTGCTACGACTCTTCGTCTTGGGTTTCGATGGCGAAGACGGGGACTTTTTCTTTCTTGCCCTTGACTGCGAACAGGCCCAGTGATTCGCAGGGGATTTCCTTGGCGATGGCGGCGTGGACGCGTTCGTTGATGAGGATTCTTCGCTGGACCTCTTTCGTCAGACCTTCCAGGCGGGCGGCCAGATTGACGGGGTCGCCGATCACCGTGTAGTCCATCCGTCGCTCGGAGCCGATGTTCCCGGAAACCACCGTACCGCTGGTGATGCCGATGCCCATTTCCACCGTCATTTTTCCTTTGCGGGAGCGCTCGCGGTTGACGGCGCGAAGTTCCCGGCGCATCTCGAGGGCGGCGCGCGCCGCGCGCAACGCGTCGTCCTCACGCGCGAAGGGCACGCCGAAGACCGCCAGGATGGCGTCACCGATAAACTTGTCCACCATTCCCTGCTGGTGGAAAATCACGTTAATCATGCGCGGAAAATAAGCGTTCAATAGATTCACGACGTCCCAAGGGTCCAACTGTTCGGAGATCGAGGTGAAATTGCGGATGTCCGTAAAGAGGATGGTCACCTCGGCGCGCGTTCCGCCCAGCTTGAGTCTTTCTTTATTCTGGAGAAGATGCTCGGCGACTTCCCGGGCCATGTAGCGGCACAGGGTGCTCATCATCCGCTGTTCCTGGGTGATGTCCTCCGCGACCAGCACGCCGCCCAGCGATTTCCCGTGCGCGTCTTCGAGGGGCAGGCCGCTCAGGTTGAGGCTGAGGTTGGATCCATCGCCGCGCAAAAAGCGCACGTCGTAGGCTGCGCGGCCATGCTGTTTGGTCAGAACATCTTCCGTCAGCGCCTTGATGCGGGCGTTGGCGGGGGAATCGAAAAGCGTCGCGAAGCCCTTTCCAGCCTCCGCGCTCGCCCGCAGCCCGAAAATTTCGCTTCCGGCGCGATTGACCGTGGTGAGCTTCCCGGCCGGGTCGAAAGTGAGGATGCCCGTAGCGATGCTTTCGAGAATCCTCTCATTGTAATTCTTCAGATTGCGAATGCTCTCGAACAGACGCGCCTCGCGCAAGACGCTCGAAATCTGGGTGGCGACGGCCTGGCCAAGCGCTTCGTCTTCGCGCGTGAAGGGGCCGTAACGCTTGTTCATAATGACCAGCACGCCGGGCGACACCCCGTCTTCCTCCAGGAGAGGGATGCAGAGCACCGAATGCGTGTGTTCGTCAAAATACGTTTCAAGATCGGGCCGATAGCGCGGGTCGGCGGCCAGCGACGGAACGTTCGTCAGCGGGCCGGCTGCCGCGGCTCTGCCGACCAACCCTTCGCCCAGGCTCACGCGAAAGACTGCTAGCCCGGCGGGGTCTGCGGTCCGCGCGCGAAGGACCTCAGCCTGCGGATCGCGGAGAAAAAGCAGGACGCGCTCCGCGTCCATGGCGCGCTGCGTGGCGAGGCGTATCTCCTCGATGACGGTTTCCAGTTCCGCGCCCGGCGAAAGCGCTTGAATGATACCCAGCAGCGCGGAAGAAGTCCGAGTGCGAGCGCGGAGCAGTTCGCCAAAAATCAGGTTCGCGCGCTCCACATCACCAAACCGCACAGCCACAACAGATTCCTGGCCAGGCCGCGCGGGGAGCACGCGCACGACTTGCGCTGGGACCTCGCGGATTTCGGGCGAGAGATCCTGGACCTCCAGAAAACTGACGCGTAAACGCATTCCATGGCGGTATGTGCGTCGGGCGAAAAACGAAACTCCGCCACGCGAGAGGTCAAGGGTTTTGGTTTGCTCCGAAGGAACGCCGCGCTTCACGCCTTTGATCGCCACCGCCAATTCCACGGCGAGGCGTTCGGATTGGCGACGCAAGACGGCCCTTTGCGCCTGAGCTTTTGCGGCTGATTTTTTCACCTTCCAGCCTCCCGAGCGGCGTTGAGTACGGCCCCCCCTGCCCTATGCGGGGGTCGCCGAGCAAGTTCGGATTACATTCCTCGCTGGGCCCGCTCGAGCGCGGGCAGTACGTCGCGCAGACGCGCGGTGAGAGCGCGGGCCACGGAAACCGCCGCGGAATTGTACGTCGAGAGCAACTCCTGGAAATCATCTTTATCGATCCGCAGCAGCAGGCAATCGGCTTGCGCAATCGCGGAGGCGGACCGCGGCTCGCCGTCGATGATGCTCATCTCGCCGAAGAAATCCGTGGAGCGCAGCGTCTTCAACTGCGCCGTGCCGCGCTCGATCGCCACCTCGCCATCCACGATCAAATACATGTGATCGCCGTGTTCACACTCCTGGATAATCCGCGCCCCCGCCGGAAAGGTCACCTCGCGGGCAATCGAGGCGACATGAGTCAATTCGCTGGTTTCCATCTTCGAGAAAAGCGGCACGTGGCGGAGAAAGAGCATCTTTTCCACGACAATCATTCTTGTCCCTCCCTGCTGCGGGGTTTGGGCGGCATCACACAAAATTGCCTGGGCCAGACGGCGCACGGCCTCGTCCGGGTCTGTGAGTGATTCGCGGCACTGCCGGGCAAGATCCTCGGGCGCCGCGCCTTTCGAGAGGGCGTACAGCGCGGTCTCGCGCACGACTCCGCTGGGGTGTGAGAGGAGCTTCTGAATCCGCGGCAGCGGCTCTTGAGACGCGGTCTGCGCCGCTGCGTAAATCGCGCCCAGGAGCACCGGCTCGGAGGTCTCCATTTCCAACACTTCGCCCAGCGCGACCCCGGCGGGAGTTGACTCCCCCGCAGGCTTCTTGTTGTCCGCGAGCGTCAGGACTTCATCTCTCCACTTGGTCGGCAACACATGTTCCAGGACTTCGAGGGCGCGGGAGCGCTGCTCTTCATCCCCGTTCGACAAATGCGTCCGAATGGCCTCCATCTTTACCTCAGGCGCAAGAAGCCCCAGCAGCGTGAAGACGTTCCCGAAATGCGCGTTGTATTCCTCACGAAGCACCCCCTGCAGGAAATCGTTCCCGGCCAGGGAGGCGGAGCGGGCGCGCAGGCGCTGGCGCTGCTTCGTGGCGGTAATCTGGCCGCGCAAGACGGACTCCCAATGCTCCACGTAAGGTTCGAGCGTGGGTTGGCGTTGCAGGATGCGGCAATAAGCCTCGATGATTCTCGGCGAAGCATCCGCTCCGGCCGCGTCGAGAACTTTTTGGAGCACCTGCCACGCGCGGACGCTGCCAATACGCTCCAGGATCGCCGGAAGATGGATCGATCGCCGGAACAAGTCGATCAACTCCGCCGTGTTATCATGCGCACACAAGTATTCCGTCGTGAGCGGCCCCAGCGCGATGAGCGCATCGGCCGCCGCCCCGGCGGTCCGGGCTCCCCAGAGCTGCGAAATGACTTTGGGGACAAGCCCCGCCTCGGTAGTATTGCTGCAGGCGTGCAAGGCCGCCAGGCGAACCTCGGGTTCCGGGTCGTCAAGCAGTCGCAAGAGCGATTCGGTGCGGCCGTGGACCCGCAGACGGCTGACAGGGCTGGCCACTGCCACGCGGTAGGACGTATCCTCGGATTCAAGCATGCCTTTGACGGCGGTCACACCCTGGAGCAAGCCGCCAAAGTGGCCCATGTCGATCAATGCCGATGCGGCTTCGGCGCGGACGCCCGGGTCGGGATCGTCGAGCGATTCGCGAATTGGGGTCATCACGACCTCGCCGCCGAGCCCCGCGGCACGGACGGCGACCCGCCGGACTTCCGGCGCGGGATCCCGCGCCAGGCCCACGAGCTGGCCAAGGTCTCCGGGCTTCCTCCTGCCGCAGAGGTACTCCAGCGCGGCGATTTTGATTTCGGGCTCAGGCCGCCGGAGCAGGGTGCGAATCTCTTCAGACCAATCAGCGTCATCCAGTTGGTCGACCACGCTCAAGAGATAGGGCAGCTCTTCGAGCGTCGCGGATTGCAGCGCGTTGCGCGTGTAAGTCTCCACCGCTTTGTCGCGCAGCTCTCGCGGGCCTTCGGAAATATCCAGCAGCCGCGCTTTCAGCGATTCGACCATTCCCGACAGGTACAAGGCATAATTGTGACGCGCCAGGAAGAGCCAAACCAGACACAGCACGATGCCGGGAATGGAGAGGTAATAAACCTTCGCCGAGCGGGAAATGAAAATGAGGATGGCCCCGGTAATCCCGATGGCGGCAGGCTTGCACATGCCGTCCACGAGCGCCCGCACCTGCGTCCGCGTTTGCTGCTTGATGCCAAGATAGAGGATCTGGAAAGCGCCGCCGTCGATTGTGAACACGGTGGTCTGGGCGATCAGCTTGGTCGCGAGCACGGCCAGGAAAGCCAGGCTGACGATCGTGGCAGCGCCACCCAGGAACAGACCGACAGGAAGGATACAGAGCGAAGCGAGGAGTCCTTTCCCCTGCAGGAAATGGTGCAGGGCGAAAAGCTGGATCAGCAGGACAAGAATGTTTGTGATCGCGTAGAAGTCGCCGAAGAACGCCGCCAGGCGCGGTCCCTGGTAATGCATCTGGGCGACGGTCTTGAACTGAAAGTCGACCAGAATAATTACCATGGTGGCGACCATCCCCTGCAGCGCCAAAGAGCGGATTTGCGGCGCCTTCAGCAACCGAAAGTAATACGCAAACCCCGGCAAGTTGACCTCGGTTCGCGCAGGTTCGGGCCGTCCATCAATTTGGGCGGTGGCTTGGCGGGTGAGATAATAGACTGCACCCGCGAACACAAGGAGCAGGAGCATCACCACCAGCAGGAGGTTGGGCGTTCCAACCCGCTCGGCGAAGGGCTTGACCAGGAATCCTGCGGCGATGCAAGCCGTGGTGCCTCCGGCTCCCACCCATCCCAGCAACCTTTTGGCTCGGCGGAAATCAAAGACCTGGCCAAAGAAGCTCCAGAACAGGAGCATTGTTCCGTTGACCGTGAGGTCGCCCCAGAAATAAGCCAGGACGCGAAAGCCATGCCAGGGAAACAGCAGAGCGGCGCGGAGGGCAAGGGTCGTCGAGGCAAGAATAATGCAGGATAGGATCAGAAGCCGGCTGAGTGAAACGCTGCGGACATAGCGCCCAAAACAGTAGGCAACCGTACCCACCAGGACGCTGGTCCCGATATACATCAGCGAGAGGAAACGCGCGCCATAATAATCAAGGAAGAGGGTATCTGCGGCAGCGCGGGCAATCAGGGCGCCCGAAGCGGCGCACGCGGAGGCCACAGCGGCGCAGAAGAAGGGAGTGCGCTCCTGAGGCTCGAGAGATGGTATGACCACTGCCACTTTCTCGGATGACCCGAGTCCTGCGGCCCAATACCTGCCGCGGCCGGGAATCCCGGAAGCTTCCTTGCCCAAGCAACCCGGTGAAAGTCCGGATCAGTTTTGTGTGGGCGGCCAAGGCTTCAGACGACCCGGAATGCTGATTGAGGCCGCCCTTACTCCCGTCTGTTCTTCTCGAGCGCGGCATTTATAGTACGCGCTCCTTGATTAAACTCCTGCTCGAAGGCCCCGTAGTAATTGTAAACCTCGTAAAAGAGCTCCGCAGCCTCCCGGTCAATGAAGTGGTAGCTCTGCTGTAATTCCTCCTGGCTGGGGAAGATGATTTGACGGCCGACCTTGAACTCCTTGAGCGTGAGCGGCGTGGACTTATTAAGTTCCAGAACGCGCTTTAGGACGAGTACACCCTGGAGGAGTTCGAGTGGCGATACACGAATCCCTCTATAATTCTTGTCTCTGGGGATCAGAATCTCCCAATTCTTCGGAGAGCCGTCCGGGTTACGCTGATTGCCACTGAGCAACGTTCGCTGGTAAGAGTCAGCGGTAACGCTCGGATCGCTGACGGTGGCGATGGGGGGAACGAAGGGGCGATCTTCCGTCCCCACTGGGTGCGCCTCGTAAGTGAGGGCTACGGCGCTGTTCTTGTCCTTCAAAGCTTTCAATTGGTCACGCAAGTACGCGAAATGGAACCCACTGCCATCAACGGCGTTGGGATCGTTCTCAAAATATATGATCCTATCGGGATCAACGAAGCGGGCGAAGTCGGTATGATCAATAATTTCCCATATCATGCGCCGCACTAGAATTTCTTCGCCAGGGGCTCCTCCGTTCAGGACCGAAGCAAAGGGTTCTTGCTTCTTGAGTTGCGGGTCAATCTCGCTGGCCGCGGCCACCCGACTCACCAACTGTTTGTACACGTTGCTGTCCTGTATGAATTCGAGATCAAAAACATCTCTCCCCCGAACCCGGTAAGCATTCCGATAAAGCTTATAACTCGGACGATCAAACGTGGAGGAGTCCTTGGGAATCACATAGCTGAAATACTTGTCTTCCAAAGGGACGACGTGGGGCGTCACAACGATAATGACTTCCTGGCGAAGTTTCGTCACTGCAGAGTTTTTGAACAGGTTGCCGAGCAAAGGGATTTGGGAGAGGAAGGGAATCCCGTTTTCTTGCGTCTGGTCCGTGGTGGAAATCAACCCCCCAATAATAAACGGCGTGTTGTCCGCCACTCGTACGATCGACTGAACCTGGCGATTGTCCACCACCGGAGCCACCAGAGCTTGCGTCCCCGACACCTGCTGGCTGGCGGCTTTGTTGATGGCGCTCACGATGGTTTCCGTCTGCATGGTGATTTCGCTGCCGTCCTCGTTGATGCGGGGGCGCAGGTTCAGCACGATGCCAACCGGAAAGTATTCCGCTGACGAAATGATGCCGGCCGCTGTAGTGAGTTGCTGCGTCACCGGCACCTGCTGGCCGATCTGGATTCTCGCCTGTCGGTCGTCCAGGACAAGGACCGAGGGATTGGAAAGGATTTGCGCTTGGTTCTTCTCGAGCAAGGCGTTCAACTGGGCCTTGAAGGTTGCGATTTTGGGGCCATTCTTATCGAAAGAAAATACGAACGGCAAGGCGGCGCCCGTAGTCTGATCCGTATCCACAGAGAAAACGCCCACCTTATTCTGCTGCGTCTCGAAAGTAACGCCCAGGTTCCTGATATTGCTCAAGTTGATCTCGACAACGAGCGCCTCGATCATGATCTGTCGGGACGGCACATCCACCGTGGTCTGCAACAAGTTAATCAAATTCTGCAGTGTCTCGGGATCATTCCTGTCGTAGAGGATGAGTAACCGCTCCGCGGTATCGCCCGATGTCATATGGGTCAGGTAAGTTCCGCCAATGGCAGGGATGCCCGCTACAGTGGTTCCCACTCCGCCCATGAACTGGCCCCCCATCTGCTGTGGCATGACCTGACCAGGCATCAGCGCCCCCGCGGTCGGCGCCGTGGTAGCAGGCTGCAACAGGCTGGTCTTGGTGGAGTCGATCAGCTTGACAATGATGGGAGGCCGGCCCGTTCCCAGCTTCATGGGGTTATAGATCCTGTCGAAGAGCCCTTCCCCGGCCTGCTCGTTGTACTCCACGGTGGTATAGCCCATCGCCTTGAGCAGGGCGATCGCCCGATCAGCCACCACGTAACTTAGGTAGTAGGTTTCGTACCCGAGCTGTTTCTCATCAATGGGAGGTGGCGCCTGCTGTAATCTTACCACTTCGACATTAACAAGTTGCTGAATCCCGAGAAGATCGGGATTGGGAGTCTCAGCGCTTTGTTGGACCTGCTGGCCAAAAATCACAAGCTCAAACCCACCCTGCGGCGAAGGGGAAATGGCCAGCTCCGTTGTCCTGTACGATCCCGGACCCAGCGGCTTGATGAAGAGCCGGGTAGCCACCACTCCCGGCGCTCCTTTGGTTTTCCACGATGCCTCGTTGGCCTCGCCCTTGCGATAGTTGAAGGACAGGACAATCCTCAATCCGAGGCTGTCCAACAGTTTCTCGCATTGGGCCAGAGAACTGAATGGCACTCGCAGGTAAGACGCCCCGCTCGAGGGAGGCATGCCCGGCATGGGCATGGCGGCTGGTGGAGGCGCTTGTGCGGGCGGCGGCTGGGCTTGCGGTTGCGCCGGGGTTTGAGGCTGCGGCTGGCCATCAGGCGGCGGTGGCTGAGGACGAGCCTGTTGGGGTGGTTGGGCCTGAGGCGGGGGTTGGACGGGCTGTGCCGGCCGGGCTTGAGCAGGTTGCTGAGGTGCTGCGGGGGGCGTCGCTTGGGCTACTTCCCGAGGCTTCAGCTCTATCTGAATCCCTCCCGGAGTGGCATGCACGTTGAAAACCGGATCGCCATGAAGGTCCGCGACCACGCGAACCACCGCCGGGTCTTTTGCCCGGAACTGGCTGATCCGAACGCGGTCCAGGAGCGGCGAGTGGGCGGCATAGGAATGCCGGGAGGTGGCCTTCTCAGCGCCAGTCAGATCAACCACCACGCGCGGTGGAGACTTCAGCTCCAGCACGCGGAAGGTAGCTGGGCTGGAAGTTAATACGTCCACCAACGTCCCACCGTCTTTCCCCGCCTGAATTTTGATGTCCGATACCTGAACAGGGAACTCGCCGGTCACCTTTGTTGCAGCCTGGCCTGCGCTAGGCAGGTCACTCGCCCCAGTCAAAGCCACCACCGTGGATCGAAAGCGAGGGCCGGGCAGGAGCGCGGCGCTGAGGAGCCCGATGCAAACCCCAACCCCGGTAGCGGTGCGATGAGATGCCAATGCGCAACTCCCCCAGAACCCATGTTCTTGCTTTTGAGGACGCTGGCTAGCTTTGTCTCACGAATCACGGGGGTTGTCAAGCGCCATTGGGCCGCGAACAGCCCGTTTTGGCGGGAGTCGCAGGGAGGGGGCGATATGTCCGAAATGAAGTAGCCTATACATATAGCCCAATACGTCCACGATCAGCGGGCAGTAGTTTCAATGGATTAGGCGCTCGATGCCAAACCGTGAGGGCATATCAATGCGACGGTTTGGCGGCCCGGTCTTATCCTGGGGAAGGATGGCGGTCGGGACCTGAATTTGGAGGGGGCAAGCACTCTAGGAGCCCTGATGCGCGTGAATTGGCTTGACAAAGGTCCCGCCGCCCCCTAAAAGTTGACTCCCGCAGCAGGTGGAGTTGCACACGCAAGGCGACTTGGCCTGATTTGTTTCTTCATTCGCTCCCAGCGAGGTGGCACAGTGGATCGTCGCGAATTCGTTCGCAACGCGCTGACCGGTATTACCTTCGGTGCAGGCTGGAAGGAGTCGGCCGCCCGCGGCTCAACGGGCGGCCCGCGGCTTCAAGAAGAGCGTGATGAAAAGGCGACGCGCACAACGGCCAGCCAGGGCCAGCGGCTTTTCCCCTCTAGTGTGCCGGCGGGAGAATGGGCGCAGTTTGAGGCCGCCGGCTATTCTGAACCCGCCTGCGGCGTGGTCTATCGAAAGCAGAGCGAGGTTTTGAACGGCATGCCTCTGGGCGGCATTGGCACCGGGTACTTGGACGTGGGCACGGATGGCCGATGGGGATACTGCACGCTCTTCAATTCCGGCGTTCCGGTGCGCGGCCCACTGGAACTGCCCTTCCTGGGAGTGTGCATCGACCGCCAACCACTCGTTCTCACCACCCAGGAAGTCCTGGGGGCCGCGAACGCCCGCGATATTCACTACTGGGGCCACTACCCCATCGTCGATCTCGAATACGAGACCGCCGCTCCCGTCAGCATTGGCGCGAGAATCTGGTCGCCGTTCGTTCCTGGCGACCTGCGGGCTTCCAACACTCCGGCGGCGGTGTTCGAGATTCACCTGCGGAACACTTCGGCACAAAAGCGTGAAATCTCGCTCGTCTTCAGTTTTCCCGGCCCGACCCAAGCCGAGGCGCAAATCAGTCCCACCAGCCAGCGACAACACCAATACATCATGGGCTACCCCGTCTCGGAACCTGTGAGCCAGGGGGTTATTCCGGCCCGGCGCAAAGAAATCTCGGCGGGCGCATTCCGTGGAATCTTCGTGGCTTCGGACCCGGGCGCAAGCTACGCGCTGGGCATTATCGACTCCGAGAAACTGCGCTTCGGCGGGCCGCTCGGAAGGTACGGTTACGATTTCACCTCCGGCCACGAATGGGCCGCTATTCCCTGGGGCATGCCCCGTTTGGCGGAGACGGATTTTGCCACCTCCATGGCGGTGGACTTCGACCTCGGACCGGGGGAGACGAAAACGATCCACATCCTGCTGGCCTGGCACTCGCCCATCTGGAAGGGAGAGGGCGCAAACTGCTTCCACCGGATGTATGCAAAGCAGTTTCAGGATGCCGTGGCGGTTGCCGAGGCGGTGGCGAACGACCACGCCTCACTCCTCCAGCGCGTGCTGGCGTGGCAGCAGGCGGTATATACGTCGCAAGAACTGCCCGTATGGTTGCGCGAGTCGCTGGTCAACATCCTTCACTTGATTACCAAAACGAGCTACTGGGCGCAGGCGAAACCTCCCATCGGCGATTGGTGCCGGGCCGAGGACGGGCTATTCGGCTTGAACGAATCTCCGCGTGAGTGCCCGCAAATCGAGTGCATCCCGTGCAGCTTTTACGGGAACATTCCAATTGTGTATTTCTTCCCCGAACTGGCGCTTTCGACGCTGCGCGGTTATAAGGCCTATCAATACCCCGACGGTGCGGCCCCGTGGATCTTTGGCGGAATCACCGCGGGCGCCCTTGAGGGCTCGCAAAGCACGGACGGCGCAGACCTGGCCACGCCTTCGCCCGGCCTTCAGACCACATTGAACGGCCCCTGTTTCGTGGATATGGTGGATCGCTATTGGCTGCGCTCCGGCAACGACGCGGTCCTCGAGGAACTCTATCCCGCGGTCAAGAAGAACACCATTTACACCATGGGCCTGCGCTCCGGCCCGGACGGCATCGTGAGCGTGCCCGAGGGCAATCGCAATCCCACTCCGGTGAAACTGAAACCCGGCGCCGGTCTCGAGTGGTTCGAAGGCAACGGCTGGTTCGGCATGACGCCGCACGTGGGCGGCATTCACCTCGCGCAGTTGCGCATGGCCGAACGAATGACAGAGAAGGTTGGCGATAAGGGGTTTGCCCAGCAGTGCCGCCAATGGCTCGAACAGGGCAGCAAGTCTATGGAAACCAAGTTATGGAATGGCAAGTATTATCTGGCTTACTATGAGCCGGAATCCGGGAAGAAATCCGACCTGGTCTTCGGCTATCAGTTGGATGGCGATTGGATGTGCTTCTACCATGGGCTGCCGGGGGTGTTCGAGGCGAAACGTGCCCGTACGACTCTCGAGACCATCAAGAATACCTGCATGGCGATTGCCCCTTACGGGGCGGCGAACTTTGCCAATGCCGACGGCACCGTCTCGGACACCAGCAAATCCAAAGCGGAAGGATGGGGCTTGGACTATGGGGCATACAGTTATTTCACGCCCGAAGCCTGGATGCTGGCCGGAACTTACCTGTATCAGGGATACGACGAGTTGGGAATGAAACTGGCGGAAAACTGCGCCCGGGCGATGATGGAGCACGGGTACACCTGGACC
>JAIQGA010000314.1 GCA_020072925.1 Terriglobia bacterium
GAGGGCTTCGCCGCGAGTTTGCAACCCTGCCTCGCCGAGGACAATGTTTGCTCATCCATTTGGACGATGCCAATTCGCCGAGCCGCTGCTAAGGTAAGCGCATGAATCAGTCTGGCCAGTGACCCGCTTGCCGAGCGGCCAGCTTCAGGTTTTCCCGATTGAGTACAACGTTCGCTACCGGAAGTGGGTCAATTTCTGGAAGATCATCGACGCTCCCGGGACCGCGCGCGACGATCCTCGTTTGTGGGAGAAATTCAGCCCGGCCACCAACTACCTGGTGAACTGCGCCGTCTGCCATACCAGCCAACTGAGAAACACCCGAGGCGGTGGATTCGACCCGGAGAGCCTGGAGTTTCGCGAGCCGGGAATTGGCTGCGAGATGTGCCACGGGCCGGGAGGGAAGCACTTTGCGTGGCACATGCAAGGAAAAACGTACCAGAAAGATCCTCTGGAACCGCCGGTGGATTTTACACGGATTTCGAGCCTTGAGTCCGTGGCCATCTGTTCGCAATGTCATATGCAGTCAGCTATCCGATCCCCGGGTCCCGGCGGCGAACTGAACTATTCCCGCGGGCCTGACGTTTTCTTCCTACACTACAAGTCGCGCCCCTATTCGGAATTCTTCCTCAACGCGCACTTCAAGGACGGTCGCTTTCGCCCGACGAGTTTTATCGTGGAATCCTTCCTTCGCAGCAAGTGTTTCAGAAAGGGTGGAGCGACCTGCATCTCATGTCACGACCCTCATCACGACGACGCGGCGTCAAACCCCACGTCCCTGCGTTTCCGCACCGAGCCCAATAGGATGTGCACGCAGTGTCATGCGGAATTCAAGGATGCAGCGATTTTGCAGAGGCATACGCACCACCCGCTGAACTCCGAGGGGAGCGAGTGTGTCTCCTGTCATATGCCGCGCATCATGAACGCGCTGATGTCACTGGCCAGGACCCATCGTATTGATGACATCCCCAACGCGCGGATGACAGGACAATTCGGGCAGGAACAGAGCCCCAATGCCTGCCTGCTGTGCCACCGTGACAAAAATTTGGCCTGGCTCAGTCAGCAGTTGGAAAAGGGCTGGAACCACCAGAGCGCTCATACTTCTGCACCCACGCGGGGTTGCGGCTGGGCGTCTCAATCACAGGACAGGCTAATTGAGCCCCATCCATAGATAGAAGCCTCTCCGCGCAAGCAGCGATCTTTCCATCTACTCACCGGCGAAGTTGAAGTTCCACGATGATCTTGAATTCTTGGAGAGGATCTCCATTGTCGGGAGATGGCCTTTGCACCACATGGGGGACGTTTCGGCGCAGCGTGTTCGATTTCCAAGTCCGGTTTTAGGCGGCTTGGCGCTTCTTGACCATTAGGAGATGTTCGCAGGCCAGTACGGTCTCGTTGCGCTGGTTGAAGGCTTCCACCAATTCGACCACGAGGCCGTAGTCGGGCCGCTTGGAGGCGGGGCGCTTTTCCTTCAGCGTGACACGGGCACGCAGAGTATCGCCGATGAACACCGGTTTGATGAATCGAAGCCGGTCGTAGCCGTAGGTAAAAGCCTCGGGATTGACGTCCCCCGCCGTGAGGCCTACAGCGACGGCAAAGACGAGGGTCCCATGAGCGATGCGCTGCTTGAATTCCTGCTGGCGACACCAATCCGCGTCCATGTGGTGCGGGTAGAAGTCGCCTGTCTGGCCGGCGTGCAAAACGATATCAGTTTCCGTAAGCGTTCTTCCCAGGCTTTCGCGCACGGAGCCGATTTCGTAGTCCTCAAAGTAGCGGGGCTGAATCATTGTTGTAGTCCCAAAGCCTTCGTGATGGTGGCGGCGCACTTTTCGTCGTCGCCGAAGTAAGCAAGCAGCAGGCGGCCGGAGGCGGTGTGCGCCGGCAAAAACGTTGCTCCGACTTCGACCGAAAATCGGACCTTCGAGTAGCTCTTGGCCTGCGCGCCAGTTCCGAGAGAGAGCGCGGGACCGCGGACAGGGCCAGCGCCTCGAGACCCGCCAGACCCATTTCCATCGCCGGGACAGTGTAATTACGGCTGGAACTAGGCTGATGGTGCATGCTCGTCGGACATTTTATGTACAGAATTCTATTTTGCAAGCAAAAGTCACACGCTGCGACCTCCGATCGCGTCGCCCGGTCCCATGCCTTTCGAACGACAATCCCTTCTGTCTGGCATATTTCCCGAAAGGGTCTGGGAGGAAGACAAGTCTGTCAGCGGAATACGATCGACCCAGCGCGAGGATATATCCCTTACGTCAACTGCCTCGCGAAAACCCTGACCCTAATCTGTTCCAATTCTCCATAATCGCTTAAAAAGTCGTAAACGTTGCAGAACCGCTGCAAAACCCCATCAGTTGGGCTCTGCCGTTGCAGAACTCGCCGGTCGTTCAATCGCGTTCCGTTCGCGTCTGGTGTCAAAGCGTGCGGTCTCGCAAGTGATCAAGTACATCAAGGGGAAGTGTGCGATCCACCCGGCTTGGGTGTATGGACAGAGAAAACGGAATTCTGCGGGCGAGCACTTTTGGGCACGAGGGTTCTACGTGTCTACGGTGGGCCGGGATGAAACGGCGGTGCGCGAGTACATCCGGCAGCAGGAGGAAGAGGGCAAGCGATTGGACAAGGTAGGTCTGTGCTCAGGGTCGGCCACCGACCACGTGGCCGCAAGCAAGTGGGGCCGCATTAGCGTCCCCGCCTAGACGCTCTGAGCGGCTCTCACGCTAAAGCCCACGGGGTTGCCGCGTGTGGATACCAAAGAATTAGTCGCGCCAAGCAAAGGACACGGCCGAGTCGAACTGATCCTTCCGATTAGGTCGTTTCCCTATCGTGCTCAGGTCACAGAGAGTGTGTCCCAGCGTACGAGTCAGAAGAAACGGATGTAAGCGCAGGACTTCCCGCCGGGCCCTTTAGGTCAACCCTTCATTTGACCAGGAATAATAGGGAAGTCTGAGTGGCATAAAGAAGTTGGTAAAACCACAGCGTCATTACGTCTGAGACAATTTCCTGACCGGTTGCACCAGGAGGTTCTCTCCACTCTCGGCCAGTGTGGCGGCGCATTCGGGCCACCGTTGGCGGGCGATCTGGCGCCACAGCGCGATCTGTCTGCGGAAGTCTCGCTCCCTGGGATTCTCTGAGTTTCCAAGGCGAGACACCAGGCCCTCTGGGCCGAACACGGGGATGTTCACCTGCGCCTTCGCCGTCCAACGGCGCCAGACTAGCCAGATGTACAAATCTAGATTGGCGGGCGAATCGGCCAGGGCACGGACGACATTTAGGTCGACGGGAATCGGGTGTCTTTGGATCTCGTTCCAGAACTCCTCAGACAGCACAATCGTGTTCTCAAACGGAACTGAATCAGGTTCTTGGTTTGACACAGTTTCCCGGGTGTACCAGAGTTTAAGGGTTCTCACGAAGCGGAAGCTGGTGCGGCTGATCATGACTGTTTCAACATTCTGTTCGTCGCTGGTGAAGAAGAACGTCGAATAGAAGATTCTCTCGAAACCACCAATCAGGCGTTTGTAGTAGCGGCCGTCTTTGGGAAGGCCGAAGGTATCGAGGATTGTGGCTGCCGAGCGAAAACGAATGACCCGGGTCTTTTGCCAGGTCGCCATGGACGCGATCCAGATCAGAAGCAAGCGATCCTGGCCGAAGGGAAGACCGTAATCCCGGTGGCCAATGGCTCGGAGGCGGAACTTCCCGTTCTGACGAGACCATTCCAGTAAGTGTCTCTTCGGCCTACGAACAGGAAGCCCGCACAACACGAAAGGCCGGGCTGTAAAGGCCCGGCGGCGGCGATACTCGGGATCGTGAGCTTGGCTTATTGCGTCGAGCTTCTTGAGCTTGCGCTTGGTGATCCCTATTGACGAAAGCACAGAACCAACCGACGCAAGGGAGGTAGACTCAGATCGAACAGAAAGGGAGCCGGGATTGGGGCGCTGGAACAGGTTCATTCGCGGCCCCCGTTTATGCGTTCCGGGTTCCGGAACGTAGCAAAACCGTTGCAGAACTCGTTTTTCATCGCATGTAACTGTAAGAAAAAAGGTTCGAGCTGTTGAGCGAAAGCAGAAACCCTGAATTGATGTAATGTTATGGAAAGAATGGAGAAAGAAGTAAGGAATGGAAAAAGCTTAGTTGCCTCTTAATCAGTAGGTTGGGGGTTCGATTCCCTCACGGCTCACCAACTCATTGCTACTAAGTGGTTTAGCACGCCCAAGTCCCCTTCCTGCAGATCACATTTCGGCCATTATTTTCCCGGACGCAGTCAATCGTGTGTTGAAAAGGAAGGAGTTAGAGAGAGTGGGGAGCAACTGATCGGAAATCAGTTGGTCGGGTATTGGACCATCCGAGTCTGGGTTTTGACCCGTTGACTGCGCAAAAGTTGTTCACGGGAGAGAACCCGCCAAAGCGTCATAGATTGTGATAACGTAGCAGAATCGCAGCTTAGATCAGGGCCGTTGCAGAACTCAATCCAACGGCCTCTTCACCACTGCGATGGGGTCTCTCCTCGGAATGAATCCATCAGGGGACGATTCCAATAGGTGTGAAGCCCGGCCTGAACGTCAAGGCCGGTCACAACGTAGCCTTGGAGGGTGATCTCATTTTGGGGAACGACACCGGGAAGGCTACGTCAGAGATCAGTCGATCGACTCCTAACATTGTTATGGACAAGTTCCGAAGCCGTTGAAGTGGCGGGGGGCATGGGCTATTGAATATTTGCGAATGAGGGTGCCTGGAAGTCGTGGCGTCAGACCCCTTGATCACACCGTGACCAGTTCTACAGCCCATTGATCAAATCTTCGAGCATGGTGGTACAAAATCTCACGCAATGCTGCACAGATACTCCAACCTCAATGACTCGGGGCGAAATTCAACCTAGCGATCTGGATACCCTTAAGACTCGGCAGGAGTACGGCGATATACAAATTCCCGTCGTCTTCGATAATTTCCGCAGCAGCGTAGGGAATGGTTCCCACCAGGTACTGGTCGTTTTCAATTCCAAAGTCCGTGGGGTCCTTTGAGCGGTAAACACTCGTCTGGGCGCTCTGGCCATATCGCTGAGTGCGGAACAAGTAATAGAGGCCCGTCGCACGGTGGTAATAGACGAAGGGGCACTCGGCTGAAAACGGATTCGCCCCGGCCGCGCCGCCGAAGGCCACCTTTTTCGAGGCGCTCCAGTGGCGCAGGTCTTTCGAAGTCCTCAGGTAATCAGCGCCGAGGTGATTGGGGAAAGCAGTGTAGTAAAGGTAGAACGTGTCACCGATGAGCAAAGCCATGGGGTCGCGCGTGTTGGCGCCGAAGCCCTCCGAGAACATCCCGGCCTTGCCGTCCGGCATCAGCATCCGGGTGAATGTCTTGCCGTCGCCACTCTTCGCCAAGCAAATGTGCTCGAAGTCGCCGTAGAACATTAAGTACTCGCCCCGGTACTTCAGCACGTAGGGTGCTTGCAGCCCGCCTTCGGTCTCGCCAAAGTTCGGATCGGCTTCCATCGCGATCCCTTTTGGCTCCCAGTTTTGATCAGTCAGCTTGGTGCCTTGCCAGCGGTAGAACAACCGTGTCTTACCTGGATAGGCTGTTCCGCGGATGCACGACCAGAGTTGCCACGTGCCGTCGGCCGCTTGCCAGATGCCGAAGTCCACCGGCTGCTGCCCCAGCTTTGCGTACTTGCCGAGGTCCGGGTCACCTGCAATCTGCCAGAATTCACCGACAACTTGGGGCACCAAGACCGCGTCATCTGCATGCAACCCAACGGTAGCGACTACAAGTAATGCGATCGTTAAAGCAAATCGATACATGCCGACCTCCGCTGTCACACCATGCCCACGGTATGGGATCTGAGGTCCCGACTCGGCCCAGTACGGGCAGACGTAACACGCCTCAATCTCATGTGCCGGGACCCGCCACCTTTGTGAGCGTTGTGCACTTCCACTTCCCAGTGTTCCTGCACATGGTATACGGCACTGACCGTACTGCGCCATGCTAACACTTCCGGATTGAGCGCTGATTGCTTTGCCCAATTCACGAAAATCGGGAAATAGTAGTTCACCTGGTTCTGCCACAGGATGCGAGGCATGAGGATGACAGCACAGCCGGATATCTAGCATGTAAATAGCCAGAACATCATAGACGTGGCTGTGGGCTTCACAACGATCGGCAGAGTTTTTTCCGACGGGATAGTCCGTCCTATAGAAATCAAACTCGGGGACCTTCTCAAGAAGCTCGAAATGGTCAACACTCGCGATAACTCCCAGTCCCTCCACCATCGCTTTTGTAACTGGTTTATCCGGAGTATCCATTTTGCCGGGAAAAGTTCTTTCTGTTGTCGAAGGTTTTGGTAGATTACCTCTGAGGGGACTATGAAACTAAGCCGTTGGAGCTTGGGGCTTGTACTCGCCGTGGCTTTTGTCCCTATCCTCAATGGGCAACGCACTCGAGAACCACAACCCCCGGTCATCCCTGTGGGATTGGATGCTTACCGAATGTGGGAACGCTGGCCTTACCTGCGTCTCGGGGCCAGGGCTTACATGCGAAGCACGTACGACCGCTCGGGCGGCAATGAGGGAGCCGATGCCAGCCACTTTCTCTACCAGCTTGCGGATGACTCCAACGTCGCTTTGGATGTCGAGGGTCCGGGCGTACTTTACTTCGCGCGTTTCAATCATTGGCATGGAAGTCCTTGGCATTTTGTAGTCGACGGCATCGATCACATCATTCAGGAAACAAGCACAGCCGATCCGAACCATCCAATCACCAAGGGCGCTGACTTGACGTGGGTTCCTATTCCTTTCGAGCGTTCGCTGCAATTGGCCTATTCGAGGACTCACTATGGAACCGGGTACTACATTTTCGACCAGTATGTCGAGGGGGCGAACCTCTCGCAACCCATTCGCGCCTGGGATGGAAGAACGACGCCGAGTCAGGACGTGCTCGAATTGATCGGGCTTGCCGGAACTGATATCGCTCCACGTCCGGGTACTGCAGAAGGAGAAAAGGTTGGCGTGCGCGAGGAGTCCGGAATAATCGACCTTCCTCAAGGAGCACCCGTCAGCTTGGTGACCCTCAGGGACGCGCCCTCCATGCTTCGAGCTTTCGAATTCTCTGTTCCCCGAGAAAATGCAATTGAGTTCGGTCGGACAAAGTTGCGCATCACGTGGGACGGACGCTCCCAGCCATCGATCGAAGCTCCTGTGGCGCTCTTTTTCGGCACCGGGACGTTTTACAATCGCGAGGGGAAGGAGTACCTGGTAAAAAGCTTTCCCCTCACCGTGCGTTTTGACCAGGATCGCGTTCACATGGCGTGTTATTTTCCCATGCCCTTTTTTCGCTCCGCCCACATCGAGATGAACGGTGCTGAGCGGCCTATCCCGGGAATCCGGTGGCGCGTGCGCTATGTGCCGTATCGGGACGCCGCGAACTACGTCGCCTACTTCCACGCGTCGTACCGCGACCATCAGCAGCCTGAGCCGGGTAAGGATCTGGTCTTGCTCGATACCCGAAGCGTGGAAGGAGGGGGAGACTGGTCAGGTTCTTTTGTCGGGACCTCGTTCATATTTTCCCATCGCGCGCAGCTTTCCACTCTCGAAGGCGACCCTCGGTTCTTCTTCGACGATACCCTCACCCCGCAGGCTTATGGCACCGGGACGGAGGAGTGGGCGGGCGGGGGAGATTATTGGGGTGGACTCAATATGACGTTGCCTTTTGTTGGGCATCCCGTCGGAGCGCCGAGCCCCCAAGAGGCTAGGAGCGCGGATGATATGATCGAGTCGGCCTACCGATTCCTTCTCGCTGACTTGATGCCCTTCGGAAAGAACGCAGTGATCCGGCTCGAACATGGTGGTGAGAACGAGTCCACTGAACATTACGAGACCGTGACTTATTGGTATGGCCTGCCCAGCCCATCGCTTATCAAGACTGATGAATTGGATATCGGTGACCTTGGCAGCGAGAAAGCACATGCATACCTTTCCCCACAAGCATCGCAGCCCGTGGAAATTACTTCTCGCTATGAGTGGGGTATTGACACATTCGCAGGCAAGGAAGTTTACCCTGCCCGTACCGATCGGGGAAGATATACGACCGGCACGTCAGAGTTCACGCTGAAGCTAGATCCCCGAAATCTTGGAGTTTTGTTGCGCCGGAAGCTGAATTATTCCTTCCCCAATCAACGTGCCGAGGTTTACGTGGCAGACGCCCGGCCCAGAAAAGGTCTCGTGCCGACGCAATGGAAGCGTGCGGGCGTGTGGTATCTCGCCGGATCTAATACCTGCGTTTACTCGAACCCGAAAGGCGAGTTGGGCGCCACTCAGCACATCGTCGAGACCTCCAACCGGCGCTTCCGTGATGACGAGTTCTTGATTCCACGTGAATTGACGGAGCGACGATCTGCTATCCGCGTGCGCATTCGTTTTACCCCAGTAAAAAGGCCTCTTTTCCCCGGCGCTTCTCTGCCGAACCTTGCTTGGAGTGAGCTCAGATACAGCGCATACTGCTTCGTAATGCCATCGGCAGATTATTGAAGTGGAGTCCTAGGAAGGAGGAGGCAGCTCAAGAAGTCCTCCTGCTTGGAGGCTGATCGGAGTCCGCGGGAGAATAGGGCGGGCTAGATTAGAAGGTGGTACCACAGTTCGGGGCAGGTCATTACTGGTTGACGCCTGCCATTTCCTGAATGTAAGAAAACCGATAACAAATACGCAGGCCCAAATACCGAACTGCGATCCAGGTCTACTCTACCTTCGGCAGCCTCCCTCATAAGCTTCGTTTCCGTCCGCAAGAAGTTAGGCAAACGTGTCCTTCGTGTGATTTTGCTCCTGCGTACTCCGTGGACCGTGTCCCGTTCCCTTGCCGCTCGGCAAGATCATGACGAGTTTACTCCTTGACATGCTGTGAGCCAGGATGCGGGCGGGAGGTGGACGGGAGGTTCAAATTGGCCGGTGACGGTCAAAAGTTGAAGGCCTTGGAGATTGGGTTGAAGTGTATTATGTCCAAGATAAGCCAGCATAGATTCAATAGCGGAAACTCAAATTGGAAATCCAGGTTTCGAGCCCTGGCGATTCGGCAGCAGAAGACGGGCACGCGCGAGGCGCTTTGCATTCGGGAGTTGCTGTTGATCTGGAGGACCATTCTAAGGCACTTGACACTCCCCAGGCTTCTCACGACGACGGGGAGGGAAACCTTGTCTCATCCTCTCGTGATGCCTTACACTCACACCCTTACTCAGGAGGTGGGGTCACATGCGCAGGAGATTACTTGATGTGCACAGCATCTTTTCGGCTACGCTTGCAATCTGCATGGCCAGTATTTGGGGAGCATGTCAGGCAGAAGCCCTTCGTCCGGCGGCTTCCGGTCTGTCCGAGCCGAAGGATTCGATGACTATCATCAAGACTGGGCTCTTGTATCGCGTGGCTCTCAACGGGGAGGATTGTGTCAGTTTCTCGCCTCCTGAGTTGGCGGGGGCTGGTCTTCCGCGAGTTTCGATAAGTAAAGTTGAAGGCGGTTGGCAACGGGTCCAGTTGAAGTGGGTTTTACCTCGTGAGACTGCCCAGGACGAACTCTCGGTCCGTTTCGATCTCTCCTTCGAACCCGAATTCTGGTGGGCTCCGCATCTTGCCCCCCAGGAAGGCTATGTAGTGGGCCAGCATGTCTTCCGTGCTCCTGCCATGATTGTGCAGCGCGGTTCCTTGACGCTCGTAGTTGCGCCGGACCTGGATGTGGTGGGAGAGCGGGTGGAGAATCCCTGGTTCATGGATTATGACGCGATGCAGAGAAAAATGTGGCTGGGGATGACGGCGACGGAAATTCCCCGCCACGTTCAGTACAAGAAGGTACCGGGGATGAAATTCGGGCGCGGAAAGGTTGAACTCAGCTTTTTTGTGGCTGCCTACCACGATCGCGCCGAGGTGAGAAATCCCTGGTCGAGAGTCGCTGACTTCCAGTGGAAACGATGGGGGAGACCGCTTTACGCACAAGGAGAACCTATCCGCGCGCCCCTCTTGAATTATGTGCGCCACACCTATAACTGGGCATTCGAGGGCTGGGGGAAATTCGTCTGGCAGGAATTTGACCTCAACGGCGTACGAGTCGGCGCTCCTCAGTTCATCGTCAACATTTCCCAGTCACCCAACTACCCCGGTTCTTGGTACCAGCGGGAATCTCTCTCCATCTGGAACCAAGCTTGGTTCTCTTCCCTGCGCAGCGCGTCAGGTCTCTACCGCTACGCACGCCGCACAGGGGACAAGGAGCTCTTACGGAAAGCAAACCTCACCAAGGAACTGGCCTTGGCAGCACCCATGAGAGACGGCATCTTCCCATCGGTTATCGGAACCCAAAACCAAGAAGTAGAAATCGAGGGCAAGAAATATCCACGCCCAATGGGATGGGATCACTCCTTTTGGGGAAATTCGAACCGCACTCCGCGCGATCACGGCATTTCCTCGCAGTGGTACCACATTCTTGATTCGAGTTGGACGGCCTTGCTGATGCTGCGATGGTACGAAGAATTAGAGAAGGACCCTCGGCTGCTCGATTACGCACGTCGATATGGCGAACGACTGCTTTCCCTTCAGGACTCCGAGGGTTTCTTCCCCGGGTGGCTGCATCCGGAAACGTTCAAACCCGGCCCAGTGATGAATCACACGCCGGAAAGTAGTATGAGCGTGACTTTCCTGCTCAAGCTGTCGGAGGTGACCGGGGAAGGAAAGTATCGTGCCGCTGCGCTCCGCGCCATGAACGCGGTTCTGGCGGAGATCGTGCCCCAAGGCCGATGGGAAGATTTCGAAACCTACTGGTCGTGCTGCCCCTGGGGCCGGGATAAGTACCTGGGCAAAAAGATCGAGCGCAACGCCATGTATAAGCAGAATACCTTGTCCATGTTTTGGACCGCAGAGGCGCTCCTGGCAACCTACCGCGCGACCGGGAATGCGCGTTACCTTGCGTGGGGACGGCGCACGCTCGACGAGCTTTCCATGTACCAGCAGGTCTGGCAGCCGCCGTTTATCTATGTCCCTGCCTTGGGCGGATTCGCCTCGATGAACGCCGACGGAGAATGGAACGACGCGCGAGAGACCCTATTTGCCGAGCTATTCCTCGATTATTACAGGGAGACTGGCGATCCGAACTACTTTGAGCGTGGCGTCGCAGCGCTGAAATCAGGCTTCACTATGATGTACTGCCCCGAGAATCCGACCGTCAAGAAGATGTGGGAAAAGGTCTATCCGTGGTTCGGACCGGCAGACTACGGTTTCACCATGGAGAATTACGCCCATGGCGGCCGCACAACTCCGGAAGGGGAGGGTATGGGTGTCTTTACCATCTACGACTGGGGCAACGGAGCCGCCGCGGAAGCCGCGATGCGCATTCTGGACCACTACGGACAGGTGTACATCGACCGCAAGCACGGACAAGCGTTCGGAGTCGATAGAGTTCGGGTCCTCCCTTCCGGTCAGGGATGGGAGCTCACGAACGAGACGGCGACAGCAGGCCCCGTCCGTGTCGTATTCGACGACGGGCGTGCTCAAGAGGTTCAGATCAAGAACAAAACCACGCTTCCTCCGCCCGCTAACTGATAGGGCGCTCCGACGGACCGCGAGCAATTGGAGAACACAACGAAATGGGGGAACGAGGATTACCTTGGCCTCGCCCCAGTCGCAGAAATATACCCGAGCCGAAGAAGGTCCCTCGGAGGACTTATAACGCCGCAGATGGTCGGAAACGACAAATCGGGGACGTGGAGTCTCAGAACTCGGGAGTGATCGCTTATGCTCGACAGGAAATCCAGACTGCAAGTGCCCCTCGCGAAGCCGCGTCCAGACATTGGTTCGTTCCTCGACACGATGCTGGGGCGGAAAGCTCCTGCGAGGCCGCCGCTTGCCGAGTACCTTGTCGATAACATCATCATGAAACCGATCCTGGAAATGATGGGCCGGAAATGGGTGGACACGGGCGAGAAGGACGAATATATGGGCGGACAGATGGATCTTACCCGCGAGGGCCGGGGAACCGTTAACGCATTCCTGGATAATGTCATCGCTTTCTGGCTCGCGATGGGCTACGACTACGTTCGCGTAGAAATCAGCCTTCCCCTGCCTGCAATCTCGTACGTTGTTATGGATACGGCTCGAGTGGATGAAGTGCATAACCGCGCCTGGCAGTCGATGGCAGAAGGGGTGATTACAACCTGGGAGCAATTCGAAAAGTACCCATGGCCGCGGGTTACGGATTCCTGTTTCTACATGCACGAGTATATTTGCTCGCACCTGCCCGAGGGCCTGGGGTTTGTCACCTGTCACGCGGGTGGTGTCTACGAACATCTCTCACGATTGGTGAGCTACCAGGGTCTTTGCATGATGCTCTACGATGATCCCAAGCTGTTCAAGACCATCACAGATAAGCTGGGAGGTTTGCTTGCGGAGTACAACAGGCGGCTTCTCCAATTCGATGGGGTCTCTGCCATTTTTCAAGGTGAGGATTTCGGGCACAGCACAGGGATGCTCATCTCCCCTGGTGCAGTAAAGGATTACTTCCTTCCCTGGCATAAGAAATATGCGCAGATGTGTCATGACGCGGGGAGGCCGTATTTCTTACATTCCTGCGGAAAAGTAGATGCCGTGATGGAGGACCTTATCAATGATGTAAAGATCGACGCCAAACACTCATTTCAGGACAGTGTCGCGCCGGTCATCGAATGGAAAAAACGCTACGGTGACAGGATCAGTCTGATCGGCGGAGTCGATATGGACGTGCTCTGCACTTATCCTCCGGACAAACTTCGTCAGTATGTTCGGCACACGATCGAGGAATGCGCTCCGGGGGGCCGATTCGCACTGGGTTCCGGTAACTCTATCCCTTCCTATTAGTACTAGGTTAAGTTAGTCTTGACTTCGCTTTCCCGTGGCGGTAGACTTCGGCCATGACGCCACGGGAGTTGAAAGGTCTCGATCAGAGACTGACATCCTTTCTGGAAGATCTGCTCGCCCCCTTGGGTCGGAAAG
>JAIQGA010000315.1 GCA_020072925.1 Terriglobia bacterium
CACCACCGCAATCATCGCCATGTGCACGTCCAGACCGATATACTTGATGCTCATGAGAGGGTGCTCCTTTCTGTGGGAGATTCGGCTAGCAACCAGAACCTACCACAGACCCAGGGGCGCCCTTTCATAATGCGTTTTTGGGCTTTGCCGAAGCGTGTCCCGGCCCTTGTCGTGCTTAAGATTCTCGCGGTGTGAAAATCGCCCCAGGGAGGTGTGTCCATGGACAAGCCGAAGCGGCATCGCAAGAAAGAAGATTACCGCATGCGTACCCACCTCATTCACGGCAACTTCGAGAGCAAGAAGTGGGACTACGACCACCATGTGGTCCCCCCGGTCTCGCACTCCACGGCCTATCGCCTGAGCACGCTGGGGCGGGGCGCGCGGGGCTTCGTGCAATTCGCTTCCGCGGACGAAGCCTTAAGCGGCCACATTCCTATCTACATCTACGACCGCCTCGACGAGCCTACGCGCGCCATGCTGGAAGAGAACCTGGCGTATGCAGAGGGGGGCGAGATCTGCGTGACCTTCGCCAGCGGCATGGCAGCGATCAGCGCGGCGATGGGGGCGACGCTGCGCCAGGGGCAGGAAGTGTTAGCCCACGAAATCCTTTACGGCTGCACGTACAGCCTGATGACCAACTGGCTCCCGCGCTTCGGCATGCAGTCGCGTTTTGCCGATTTTGGGAAGCTCGAAGAGGTGCGCGGCCGCATCACGCCCGAGACGCGTGTGCTCTACTTCGAGACTCCCATCAATCCCACCATGGAGCTGCTAGATATTGCTGCGGTGCGGGGCATCGCCGACGAAGTGAATAAGTCCCGCGACGAGAAGGAGCGTTTGCTGGTGATCGTGGACAACACTTTTGCCACGCCCTACTGCCAGCGCCCGCTCGAGCAGGGCGCCGACTTGGTGGTCGAGAGCCTGACGAAGGGCCTGGGCGGCTTCGGCACGGACATGGGCGGTGCCGTGATCGCGCCCGCCGAGTGGTACAACCACCTCATGCTGTTCCGCAAGGACTTCGGCGGGGTGCTGTCGCCGCGCAGCGCTTGGGGCATCCTGGTGTACGGCGTGTCCACGCTCGCGGCGCGCATGGCCAACATGCAGAAGACCGCGCTGCACGTGGCTGAGTTTCTCTGCAAGCATCCCAAGGTGGAGAGCGTCAGTTACCCCGGCGCCGATTGTTTCAAGCAGAAAGCCCTGGCGCGCCGTCAGATGCTCGGCACCGACGGCCAATTCGCCCCCGGCAGCATGATGTACTTCGTGCTGAAAGGCGCCGATTCGAAACAGACTCGCGCCGAAAAGCTCGTCGATTACCTCGCCGAGCACGCTTACTCCATCACCCTCGCCGTGAGCCTCGGGCAGATCAAGACGCTCATCGAGCATCCCTTCACGATGACCCACTCGGCGCTTCCCGACGAGCAAAAACGCGCCTTCGGCATGCACCCGGAAGGCGTCCGGCTCTCCATCGGGCTTGAAGATTGGCACGACATCATCCGCGACCTGGAACTGGCGCTCGAGAAAGTGTAGGGGCACGCCACGGCGTGCCAGGCGCCGGTTTTGCGGTTGGAATGTCCGATTCCGCCGCGCGCTTCGCCTCCTGTAACGCCCCTGTAACACTTCCTTAACCTTGCCTTAATACTTGCGGCGCACGCTGACCAGTGGAAATGGCCGCGGAGCGGAAACCCCGGCGGAATCCCTGAGGCGTGAGTGCTAGAAACATCGCGACCCTGACCTTGCCGCATGGATGGATGTGGGAGGTTCTCTCATTCACCTCGGGCCATTCCCGCCTATCTAATCACGCCGGACCCTCGCGAACTTCCGGCCAGTTGCCACACCGGCATTGAGACTCCTTCCACGGACCTGAGGTCGCTCGTCAACGCTTGATTTGCCGGCGAAAGGACAGACCGATGGGAACCTTCTGGTTCGCAGTAGTCATCATCCTTGTCGCGCTGACTTTTGATTTCCTCAACGGCTTCCACGACGCCGCCAATTCCATTGCCACGGTCGTATCCACGCGCGTCCTGTCGCCGCGCGTGGCGGTTCTTTGGGCGGCCTTTTTCAATTTCGTCGCGGCCTTCACCTTTGGGACGGCGGTCGCTCAAACCATGGGCAGGGGCTTGATCGATCTGAAGCACGTGAATCTCTACGTGATCCTGGCGGGCCTGGCGGGGGCCATCTTCTGGGATATCTTAACGTGGTATTTCGGGCTCCCGATCAGCTCTTCCCATGCCCTCATGGGGGGCTATGCCGGCGCGGCCATCGCTAAAGCCGGCTGGGGGGTCATCATCCCCGGAGGTTGGACGAAGACTCTGGTCTTCATCATCCTCTCCCCAGTGATTGGTCTTCTCGTGGGAGGAGGGCTGATGGTGGCGGTCTACTGGATTTTCCGCAACGCCACACCTCAGCGCGTGGATCGGTACTTCCGCAAGCTGCAACTTCTCTCGGCGGCGGCTTTCAGCCTGGGCCACGGCACCAATGACGCGCAGAAGACCATGGGTGTGATCGCCGGCGTATTGTTCACGTCGGGGCTACTCAATCACTTCTTTGTTCCCTTCTGGGTGGTTTTGATGGCCCACGCCGCGATCGCGCTCGGCACCCTCGCGGGAGGCTGGCGCATTGTCAAGACCATGGGCATGCGCATCACCAAGCTCCGGCCCGTGGGCGGCTTCTGCGCGGAAACCGCGGCGGCGGCCAGCATCCTGGGCAACGCCTTGGCGGGCATTCCCGTCTCCACCACCCACACGATTGCCGGCGGCATCATGGGGGTTGGGAGCGTTCAGCGCTATTCCGCCGTGCATTGGGGCGTGGCCAAGTCCATCCTCTGGGCCTGGATCCTGACCATCCCCGTGTCCGGACTCGCCGCCGCGCTCTGCTTCCTCGGCGTGCGCATTTTCCAGCCCGCCGCTTAAAGTCCGGTCATCCGGCACCTGCATACTTCCTCGCCAGAGTGCGTCGCCGGTTCCCGTTGCTTTTCGAGTGCTTTCCGGTACAATCAGCCTCAGCCTCACAGCATAGGCTTCCCATCAGGCGAGAGGTTCACTGTGGATTTACCTGAGCTGCGCCCCTTGAGTCTCGGCGAGTTGCTGGACCGCACCTTCACTTATTATCGCCGGCATTTCTGGCTCTTCGTCGGTATCATGGCCGTTCCGCAGGTCATGATTGTGGCGGTGAATGTCCTCTCGCAGAGTCTGAATGGCCCGCTGATGCCGCGTCCCGGAACCCCCGCGTCGACCACGCTGGCGGTGGGAATGTTCGCGGGTTTCGCGATCGGCACCATCGTCATGTTCCTTGCTTATTTCGTGCTCTACGCGCTGGCGCTCGGCGCGACCACGTTTGCCGTCTCGGACGTTCATCTGGGCCGCGCCACCACGGCGCGCGCCGCCTACCGGACGATGCGCGGACGCTTCTGGCGCCTAGTGGATTTGATCTTTACGGTGATGATCCGCATGTTTCTTGTCTTCATGCTGATTGTTATCGTGGCGATGCTGGGGGAATGGTGTTTGCAGTCTGGCTGTTTTTGCGCTACGGCGTCGCGGTGCCGGCGCTGCTCCTGGAGAATCTCAAGGCCCGCGAAGCCATCAAGCGCAGCGTCGTTCTGACCAGGAATAATCTGGCGCGCGTCCTCCTCATTACCTTTCTCATGTCGATGGTAGCCGGGACCGTGGCGTCGATCTGCCAAGGCCCCTTTTTCGTTGCTTTGATCGTCATGACCATCAAAGGCCACGGGGCGCCGCCCCTCTGGCTCACCGTCCCCATGAACATCGCCGGGGGCGTGGGCCAAGCCCTCACAGGACCGCTGCTGATGATCGGCCTGGTCCTGCTCTATTACGACATCCGCGTGCGCAAGGAGGGCTTTGACCTGCAATTGATGATGTCGGCCCTGGACTCGCGGCAGGTGGCGCCGCCCCGCGCCGGCACGGACGCGATGCCGGCGGTGTGAGGCGCGCACCGGTCCAGACGCCTGCGCGCCGCAGACCAACCACCTTTACTACATTCAGCAAACTTGTGACAAACCGAACTCCGAACAGCTTCCCAAAGTCGGCTCTCTCCCTTGCGGCCTTGGCCGTTTTCATTTTCAGTCTGAGCATCGCGGGACTCGCCGAAGGTAAAACGCCCTCCGATTCGGCCCAGCCCCTCAGCTTCGCTGCCTACAGGGCCGAACTCGATCGCTGGGACGCAGCATTAGGCCATTGGGAGAAGCATCCCGAGGAAGCGCGAGCGCTCCGCCAGCAATTGCCTGCCTTTTGGGCAGTGACGGCGGATGGACAGCGTTTTGACGTTTCCACGGATTGGTTGCAGACGGGACTTCAGACACTCGAAAAGAAGCCGCGGGCGCGTTCCCGCGTGCTCCAGGAGCGCCTGGAAGCTATGCGGCGCGAAGCCGCGGATCTGGCCCGCGGACCGCAGCGCTCGGATGCGCCCATCCGCCAAAAGCTGGAGGCTATTCTCGCCCGGCGCGAGTTTCGAGACGTTCACGCTCCAACTTGGTTCGAACGCTTGGAGGAGCGCATCGGCCAGTGGCTGGGGGATTTGATCGAGTGGCTCACCGGCCGGCTGTCGGGCTATCCGATCATTACGCGCGCGACCTTCTGGGTATTGATGCTGCTCGCCGCGGGCGCCTTTCTGGCCTGGATGGTGAAGCGGCTGTTGCGGCGGCACGACACGCTCCGTTTGGATCTCTCCGCCTCTCCTTTGGCAGACTCGACGTGGCAACAGATGGCCCGTGAGGCGAGCGAAGCCGCCGGACGCGGAGATTGGCGCGAGGCCATCCGCCTCGCGTACTGGTCAGGCATTTACCGGCTGGAAGAACTGGGCGTTTGGACGGTGGACCGCACCCGCACGCATCGTGAGTATTTGCGCTTAATCCGCCGTGACCAGCCGCAATGGGAGCCGCTGGCGGCGCTCACACGGCAATTCGAGCTTGCATGGTATGCCGCGCGGCCAGCTTCCGCAGAGGATTTCCGAGCCGCCATGACTCGGGTGGAGAAACTGGGATGCGCATTGCCCTCGACCGGGGCGATCGAACCCTCCTGATCGTCTCCGGCGTTTTGCTGGTGCTGGTCAGCTTCGCCGGCGCGCTCTTCATGCCTCGTACCGGTGAAGGTGGCCCGGGCTTTGCCTCCAGCTACTCGGCGGCCAGCGGCGGCGCGAAGGCTGCGTACCTGCTCCTCGAGGAACTTGGCTATAACGTCGAACGCTGGGCGAGCGCGCCCAATGCACTCCCTGACGACGCCCACGACGTGGTCCTGGTTCTCGCCGACCCTTACATTCCTGCTTCTTCAGAAGAGAGGATGGACCTTCAGCGATTCGTCCGACGCGGCGGACGCGTCGTGGCCACGGGACAGGCCGCAGCTTTCCTGCTGGGCCTTCCGGGAATTTCCCGTGTTCCGAAGCCGAGTCTCGACTGGGAGAACTTCTCCGCGCGCTTGCCGGGGCCGGTCTCGCAGCAAGCCCCCACTATTTCCCTGAAGGCCCAGGTCAGATGGAAGATGCCCCCGCCGCCAGACGTGGCGTATTACGGCGACGCGCAGGGCGGGACCGTGGTGCACCACCGCATGGGCCAGGGCACGGTCGTCTGGTGGGCGAGTTCTTCGCCGCTGACCAACTATGGGCTGACGCAAGCCTCCAACCTGGATCTGTTTCTCAATTCCCTGGGCGAGGTGCCAGGCCGCCGGATTCTCTGGGATGAGTATTACCACGGCGAACGCCTGGGACTGTGGACTTATCTTGGGCGAACCCCGCTGCCCTGGGCGCTGCTGCAAGCGGGGCTCTTGAGCCTCGCGGTGCTGCTGACGTACTCTCGCCGCAGCGGGCCGCTTGTGACTTTCCAGCACGAGTCGCGACTCTCGCCCTTGGAATTCGTGGAGACGGTGGGAGACCTTTACGCGCGCAAGAAGGCCGCCGCAGCCGCGCTCGAAATCGCGTATCATCGCTTCCGGTCGCTGTTGGCGAAGCGATTGGCGCTTCCGCCCGAACCCACCCTCGAAGCGACGCAGCGCGCCATCCGCGAACACTGGGAAGGAACGGAATCCGGGCTGGCGCCGGTGCTCGCGCAGTGCGCGAGCGCTTTGCGTGCGGGAGCCACGGATGAGGACAAAATTCTGATACTCATTCAGGAACTTCACGACTTCGCGCGCCGGCTGCGATTGGACAGCCCGGCATAACCGCGAGCCAAAGAGAAGATATAAACGCAGAGGTCACGGAGACTTCCCAGATTTCAAATAGCTCGCCCGCGATCTTTTTCTCTGTGCCCTCTGTAGTTCTGCTCCGTGGACTCAGTGTTGAATCTTTTCTTCGCGAGCCGAGAAGTGGTTTGCGATTAGTGCTACAGTGCGGGGGCACACAGGACAAGGAGATTGAAACATGGCGGAAGTGGCCGCGCAATTCGCGAAGCAGGTCGAGAGCGAGCTGGGCAAAGTGATTGTCGGTCAGAGCGAAGTGATCCAGCAGTTGCTCGCCGCGCTGCTCGCCGGCGGGCACGTGCTGCTCGAAGGCGTGCCCGGCATCGCCAAGACGCTGGCGGTGAAAGCCCTTGCCGCGCTTTGTCGGTTGGATTTTCGCCGCGTCCAGTGCACGCCTGACTTGATGCCCGGCGATATCCTGGGCGTGAACGTGTACAACACCGCCAGCGGAACTTTCGCGTTTCGGCGCGGGCCGGTGTTCACCGACCTGTTGCTTGTGGATGAAGTCAACCGCATGCCGCCTCGTTCCCAGGCGGCGCTGCTCGAATGCATGGAAGAGCGGCAGGTGACGCTCGACGGCGCGCGCTATGCGCTCTCGGATTTTTTCACCGCTATCGCCACGCAGAACCCGGTGGAATTCGAAGGCACGTATCCGCTGCCCGAAGCTCAGCTCGACCGGTTTCTCGCGAAGGTCCGCATCAACTACCCGAGCGCCGAGGACGAAAGCGAGATCCTTAATCGTTACCAAAATGGATTCGATCCGCGTGACCTGACTCGTCTGGGATTGGCGACGATCGAGCCGGCAACGCTCGCCGCCGCGCGGCGCGACGCGGCCGCGGTGAAAGTCGAGGCGACACTTTTCCGCTACATCGGCCTGATCGTGCGCCGCACGCGCGACTGGCCGGCGCTCAGCCTCGGCGGCAGCCCCCGCGCCTCCATCGCCCTCCTGCTGATGGCGAAATCGCTGGCGGCGATGGACGGTCGCGACTACGTCGTGCCCGACGACATCAAGACGGCGGCGCCACCCGTGCTGCGCCATCGATTGCTGGTGAAGCCGGAGGCGGATCTGGAAGGCATTACGTCGGACCGCGTGGTGGCGGAAATCCTTGGGGCAGTCGAGGTGCCACGTTGAGTGAGCCCGCGCGACTTGTGCCGCCTCGGTGCTCGGCCCGCGCCAAGGGTTGGGGGCGCTGGCCAGGCGCCTTCGCGCCGCGATTCTTCCTGGCCTTGCTGGTCGGGCTCGTCTGGCTTGGGCCGGCGTGGTGGAACCCGCGATATGCTTATGCGCTTCCGGTTTGGGATGCGTTGGTCCTGATCTTATGGTGGCGCGACTGGGCACGCCTGCCTCGCCCCGAGCAATTGGAAATCGCGCGCGATTGGTCGGAGCCCGTTTCCCTGGGCTCGTCCTCGCAGGTGAAGTTGGAGGTGCGCGCCGAAAGCCTGCGCCACATCACCGCCATTCTCGAGGACGAAGCTCCGGTGGCACTGCGGCCCGAGCCGCCCCTGCTTGAGATTGAAGTTGCGCGAGGCCGCGCCGGCAGCGCCACCTACGAGATTCGTCCTCGGGCGCGGGGCGACGCCAATCTTGGCCGCGTCTTCCTCCGCTATCGCAGCCCTCTCCAACTTGCCGAGCGCCGCGCCGTCGCCGAGTTAGCGCAAACAGTGCGCATCTATCCCAATCTTCAGGAAGCCAAGCAACTCAGCCTCTACCTGATCCGTAGCCGGCAAATCGAACTAGAAAAGCGAATCCAGCATCGGCCCGAACGGGGCCGGGAATTCGAGAGCCTGCGCGAGTACCGCGAAGGCGACGAGCCTCGCGACATCTGCTGGACCGCCACAGCGCGGCGGGCCCGGCTCATCACCAAGGTCTACCAGGCCGAGCGGAGCCAGTCGGTATGGCTGGTGGTGGACGCGGGGCGGCTGATGCTGGCGCGCTCGGGCCCCTTCACCAAGCTCGACTACGCGGTGAATGCGGCGCTGAGCCTGGCGCATGTCGCCATGGCCGGAGGCGATGCGGTGGGCCTGGTAGCCTATGGCCGGCAACTTCAGTCGCAGCTCAACGCGGCGCGAGGCTCCGCGCAGCTCCGCGCCATGCTCGACCGGCTCGCCCTGGTGCATGGCGAACTCGTCGAAGCCGACCACGCGCGCGCGGCCGAGGCGCTTCTACGACGCCAGCGTCGTCGCAGCCTGATTGTCTGGGTCACCGACCTGGCGGAGACCCCGGCGACTCCGGATGTGATCGAGAGCGCTCTGCGACTTCTGTCCCACCACCTGGTGCTGTTTGTGGCCATGGGCCAGCCCGATCTCGATCGCCTCCTGGCGCGCCGCCCGGAATCGACAGGAGATATGTATCGCTACGTCGCAGGCATGGAACTCGTCCATCGGCGCGAGTTGCTCCTGCGGCGCCTTCGTCAGCAGGGAGCGCTGGCGCTCGAAATCGTCCCCGGACGCTTGGCCGTGGGGCTGGTCAATCAATACCTGCAAATCAAGGAACGCAGCCTGCTGTGATGGGGAGCGTGGGCGTCCCGCCCGCAGGCGGCCAAGATGGCCGCGCTCCCGTGGGCGCACGGGCGAGACGCCTTTGCTACAAAAGGACCCCTCGCCGGCGGTGACGGTTTCCTGCTTGGGTGAGGTAAAGGGCGAGGAGCGCCGCCAGAATTCCCGCCAGCGCGAATTTGGCAAGGGCGGGAAGCGGCGACGGAGAGATGAAGCCTTCGATCAATCCGGCGATGACGAGCAGGGGAATGATCCCAAGGATGAGCCGCGCGGCCTGGCCGCCGTAATGCGCCACGGCTTGGCGTCGCGGGAGGCGGCCTGGGAAGAGCAACCCTCGTGCCAGCAACAGGCCCGCTCCGCCCGCGATAAACACCGAGGGCAATTCCAACACCCCGTGCCCGGCGACGAATTCCCAAAGCTGCAAGCTCATGCCCGCCTGCCAGCAGGCCGCGCTGACGACGCCCATCATGAGGCCGTTGAGGGCGAGCATGTAGATCGTCCCCAGCCCGCCCGTAATCCCCAGTGCGAAGACCGTGAATGAGACCGTGAGGTTGTTGGTCATGATGCCGCTGGCCGCCAGCGGCTTGATGGTAAGAATGGAATGCGTCCACATCTGGCGGCGCTCAATCGTCTCCGTCATCCTGGGGCCAAGAAAGAAGTGCTGGAAAGTCGGGTCGCCGAGGGCGGCGAGGAACCCCACCAACATTCCCGCCGCAAAGAGCGCCGTGGCGAGCGCCGTGTAGTCAAACGTGCTGCGGAAGACCTCCGGGAACGTGCGGCTGTAAAAAGGGATGATGCCGCGTGGTGAGGAGCGACGCCCCATGTAAATCAGGTTGTGCGCGCGCGCCAGAAGCTGATTGAGGTAATCGGCCAGGCGGCGGCTCATGGGGTCCTCGCGGACGGTGGCCAGATCGGCGGCGACTTGGCGGTACAATAGAGCCAGTTCCTGAAGCTCGCGCGGGGAGAGCGCCGCCACCCCGCGCCGGCCCGAGGCGTCCATGATGCTCTCCAGCCGGTCCCAGTGAGGCTTGCGTTTTTCGAGCCAACGAGCGGGAATCACGATGACAGACCCTCTCGACAAGCTTACCATCGAAACCCCGGAACAGATCCCGCTGGAATTTCCGCTCGCCGGGATCGGCAGCCGATTCCTGGCCGCGGTGATCGATTCGCTGATTCAGACAGTGGTCGGGCTGGCGCTGCTGGTGGCGGGCGTTACCGTCGCCGCGATGGGAGTCTTCCGCTCCCATGGAGCGCAAGTGTGGCTGGCGGCGGTCGCCGTCTTTATTCTGTTTCTGCTCCAATTCGGGTACTACGCGGGATTCGAGGCGTGGTGGAACGGCCAAACGCCCGGCAAACGCCGCCAGCACCTGCGAGTCATCAAGGACACCGGCCGGCCGATCACGGTTTACGAATCGGTGGCGCGCAACCTCTTGCGCGTGGCGGACAGCATTCCGGGCTTTTACGGAGTCGGTATTG
>JAIQGA010000316.1 GCA_020072925.1 Terriglobia bacterium
AGCAGCACGTACATGGCGAGCATCACGGCGACCAGAATGTACCAGAGGGTGCCCATTGAGTTTCTTCCTCAGCGAGGCGCCGGCGCTTCCATTGTCGCGCTCAAAGTGGGTTCGGGGCCCCGGTCTACTTCTCTATAAACAAGAAACAGGAAGAGAATACCCAAAACGGTATACATGCCCATAAAACCAATCATCGTGAACCAAGCATTGCCGGCGGAGACCTGCGGAGAAATGCCGGCGGGCGTACGGAGCAGTCCGTAGATCAGCCACGGCTGGCGACCCATTTCCGCGGTGATCCAGCCCGCCGTGTTGGCAATGTACGGCAACGGAAGGCAGAGCATCAGGGCCCAGAGCACCCCTCGCGAGCGATAGAGTCGCCCTCTCCAGAGCTTCCATGCCGCGATGATCAGCACGGCGAAGAAGATCGTCCCCAGTCCCACCATGACGTGGTAGCTGTAATAGAGCAGGGGAATTCGGTCCGGCCAGTCCTCAAGGGGGAAAGCGTCCAGTCCCTTCACCTCCGCGCGCCAACTGCGGTAAGTGAGGAAACTCAGCGCGCGCGGAACCTCCAGCGGGTTGTCGAGCCGCTTCTTCTCCATATCAGGCTGACCGAGGATCGTCAGCGGCGCACCCCCTTGCGTCTTGAACAACCCTTCCATTGCAGCAAGAGTGGGCGGCTGATATTCGGCGACCATCCTTCCCTGCAGGTCACTGAGCGGGAAAACCTGCAATGTCGCGGCGAGGATGCCCACAATAACTCCCAGCCGCACGAACGTCCGGCCATAGGCTTCATGTTTGTTCGAGAGCAGATAGAATGCGCCAAGTGCCGCCATCGCGAAGCAAGACGTGATGACCGAGCCATTCATGTTGTGGGCGTATTCCGCCAGCGCCCAGCGATTGCCCAGCAGCCCCCAAAAACTCGCGAGCTGGATCTCTCCGTCGGGTCCGAGCATGTACCCCACCGGATGCTGCATCCAGGCATTCGTGGCGATGATGAAATAACCGGATAACCAGGAGCCCAGAAACACCATCACCCCCGTGACCCAGTGTCCGCGCGGCCCCAAGCGCTTCTCGCCGAAAAGGAACAAGCCCAGAAAGGAAGACTCCAGGAAAAAAGAAAAGACGCCTTCCATGGCCAGCGTCTGCCCGATCACCCCGCCTGCGGCGCGCGAAAACTGCGCCCAGTTGGTGCCGAACTGGAATTCCATGGGAATTCCCGTCACTACGCCGAGCGCGAAATTGATCCCGAAAATGCGCGCCCAGAAACGCGCGGCGCGGTTGTAATGCTCATCGCCCGTGCGCAGGGCCAGCGTCTTGAAAATCACCAGCAGCAGCGCCAACCCCATCGTCAGTTGCGGGAAAATGTAGTGGAACGTAACGGTGAAGGCAAAGTGCAGACGATGGATATCGACTGCGTCTTCCATAGATCCTCTCTCAGTCTGCTGATGGTACCTCTCCGACCACGGTTCTCGCAAGACGACATTGCCCCCCTTGGACAATTTCTCCGGACCTAAACCGGCGGCATTTGCGTATACCATAACAACGGAGTGCTGAAGATGACGGGTCTCATCTGGGTTCTGATGCTGCCCCTGGCCGTTCAAAGCAGCGGCGATCAGCCTGCTCTATCGGCGTCGGAAATCATGGCACGCGTGGCCGCCAACCAGGACCGAGCGGAAAAAATGCGCGCTGAATACGTTTACCAACAGCACATTTATGTCGTCACGCGCCATACCAACGGCAAGCTGGCTCGCGAGGAAACGGCGGACTACATCGTCACGCCCACACCTGACGGCACCAAGAAAGAACTAGTACGCATCGACGGCCGCTACTGGCACAAGGGAAAATACCTGGAATTTCGCGGCACGCCCGTGCCCGAATCTGACAGTCTGGATGGTGACCTGGTTGACGACTTTCGAAATGACCTTACTCGTGACAAAACCAAGGACGGAATCGGCCGCGACCTCTTCCCCCTGACTTCCGAGGAGCAAAAGCGATATGGCTTCGAACTGGCGGGCGCAGAAACGTTCCAGGGACACAGAGTCTACCGCATCAAATTCCGTCCGGCAGACAAACACGACCTGACCTGGGCGGGGGAAGCACTGATTGATGCCGAGGAATTCCAACCCGTCAGTGTCGCGACGCGCTTGTCCCGCAAAATCCCTTTCGTCGTGCGCACGCTGCTGGGCACCGACCTTCCCGGCATAGGGTTCAGCGTGCAATATCGGCGGTTCGACGAGGGTATCTGGTTTCCCACGAGCTTCGGCACGGAGTTCCGCCTGCACGCCGTCTTTTTCATCAACCGCGACATCTCGATTTCGCTCGAGAACTCCGCCTTCGAGCGAGCGAACGTGCAGAGCAAGATCCTTCAGTACGAACCGACCAAGTAGTTCCCATCCGCCAGGATCGATGTCGGACCTTCCGTCTCTAGGAATCGCCTCGCCTGCCGCGTATACTGAGCCGCATTGAATAATCATCGCGTAGAGAGGAGAACGCCATGAATCACGCCTACAATCGTGGATCAAGGGTCGCGCTGCGGGTGCGAATTGCCTGCTGGCTATCTATGCTGGGCGTCTGCGCAGGATTCCTATCAGGCGCGGACGCCAAGACACGGGTTCCGGCGGGCCCGCTGCTCGCGGTGTGGGAGCATGATGCCAATGTGGACATCGCCCCGATTGTTCAGGAACTCGGTTTCAACACGCTCTGGGCGCACGACGGCCCCTACGACGGCAAGGCGGAGTGGAAAGACACCATGATGTTCCGTGCCCTGCAAATCCAGGGCATGAAGTACATCGTGGCGAAGATCGATCGGAAACAGTGGGGCTGGTCGTACGAAGCGTCCCTCAAGCACGCCGAGTGGATCGCGAAGTTGGCGCGCGAGCATCCCGAAATCATCGGTCTCTACCTGAATGATTATTACGGCGAACTCGACGAGGGCGGGAAGACTCAGCAGGAGTGGAACGAAATCATCGCGCGTTCGAGGGCCGTCAATCCGGAGTTGCCCCTCTGGGCGCCGCTCTATCCCGAAAACGGCGACTTGGACCGGCCGTACGAATTCCGCCCCGACGGCATCATGTTCAACATCTGGGATGACCGTGAGGTCCGCAAGGCGGATGATTACCTGAGCAAGGCCGAGAAAAAATTCCCGCACACACCCATCGTCGCAGGGCTTTATTTGAACAGCGAGCGCGACAAGGAAAAGTCCTGGTTGAGCGAGAGCGATTTCAAGCACATCCTGGGCGTGTACGTGCAGCACCTCAACGCCGGCAAGATTGCGGGAATTCGTTTCTACCGCGCTGCCCAGTTCAACGAGCGCCCTGAATATGCAAAGTGGGCCAAGGAAGTGCTGGCAGGACTGAACAAGCCGGCCGTCGCCGCTCCCGGTGGCGGCCGCTGAGCAGCGGAGCGGTGCCCGGATGGAAACGCCTCAGGCAGGAACGGCGCAACGAATGACAACGTGGCGCTGTGTCAGTTGAATTGTTGTCCTGGAGTTGGTAGTTTAGGAAGCCGTTCGGAAAGGAATGGTCATGAAAAAAACGATGCTGGCATTATTGATTCTTGCGATCTGCGCGGTGGCGACCGTAGCCGCGCAAGAGGCGGCGCCGAAAGCTCCCGCGAAAAAACCGCCCGCGAAGAAGGCCGCCACCTCGACGACCGCGACGCATAAGGCTGCCGCGCAGATGGTCACGACGTCGTCCGGACTGAAGTACCAGGACCTGGTGGTGGGCAAGGGGGCGCAGCCGCAAACGGGGCAGGTCGTGGTGGTGAATTACACCGGGCGGTTTACCAACGGAAAAGTGTTCGACACCTCCATTGGACCGGGCAAGAAACCCTTCGAGTTCCCATTGGGGCGCGGCCAGGTGATCAAAGGCTGGGACGAAGGCGTCGCCACGATGCACGTGGGCGGCAAGCGCAAGCTGGTGATCCCTCCCGACCTCGCTTACGGGGCGGGCGGCTATCCGGGCGTGATTCCTCCCAATTCCACCCTGACCTTTGTCGTCGAACTTCTCAAGATCAAATAGTTCCACGACCGAATGCTCTTCTGCGATGCTCCTGTCCCCGTTGAGGTCGGGGGTTACCTTGACCCGTTCGCGCTGACTGTGCTAGCTTGACACTCTTTCAAATGGAGGGATTTCGCCAGTGAGGAGATTCTCTTGGGCGCGTTGGCCGGGGTCGCACTGAAGCGTACCGCGCTCAATGCCGCGCATCGAGCGGCGGGCGCCAAGATGGTCGAGTTTGGCGGCTGGGAGATGCCGGTCGAGTACTCCGGGATCACTCAGGAGCACCTGGCCGTGCGCACCCGCGCCGGCCTTTTCGATGTAAGCCACATGGGGGAAATCGAGGTGCAGGGTCCATTGGCTCTGCCCTTGCTTCAGCATGTCACTTCGAACGACGTGGCGCGTCTGAAAAATTCCCAGGCCCAGTACAGCGCCCTGATGCATCCCAAGGGAAGCGCCGTCGATGATTGCGTGGTTCATCGACTGGAGCCGGACCATTATCTTCTCTGCGTCAACGCCTCCAACACGGACAAGGATTTTGACTGGATTGTTCAGCACAATTCCTTTGGCGCCACGGTCCGCAACGTCTCCGCGGAGTACTCACAACTGGCGCTGCAAGGCCCGCGGGCGGCGGAGATTTTGGCGCGCGTCACCGTGCCCAATCCGGGGGACTTGAAATACTACTGGTTCCGGCGCGCTTGCGTTGTCGAGGTCGATGGAATCCTGGCGCGCACGGGCTACACCGGCGAGGACGGATTTGAATTCTACTTTCATCCGGCAGAATCCGAGCGCGTCTGGAATGGCTTGCTCGAGGCGGGGAAACCGGAGGGATTGATTCCGGCGGGATTGGGCGCGCGCAACACGCTGCGGCTCGAGGCTTCTTATCCGCTCTACGGCCACGAACTCGATGACAATACGACGCTGCTCGAAGCAAACTTGGGATGGATCGCCAAGCTCGAAAAGGGCGAATTCCTCGGCCGCCCGGTGCTCCTGAAGCAGCGTGAGCAGGGAGTTCGGAAGAAACTTGTGGGATTCGAGATGATCGAGCGCGGCATCGCCCGCGACGGTTACCCGATCTGGATAGACGGGAAAGTCGCGGGGAAGGTGACGAGCGGTTCACCCGCGCCTTTCCTGAAGAAGAATCTGGGTATGGCCTACGTTCCTCCTGAGCAGGCCGAGGTGGGACGTGAAATTCACATCGAGATTCGCGGAAAGCAGATGGCCGCGCGAATCGTTCCGTTGCCGTTCTACAAAAGGCCGAAGTAGAGATTGAGGTCGGGTTACCCGCGCAGAAAGCAGATGTGGCATAATGGTGGGTGAAGGTTAATGCCTGCCGGCTTTAAACCCTTCTCCAACAAATTCGCGACCCGAGCCAAATGCGGATGAATCACAGCAAAGGGGCTTGAACTTCATGTACCCTCCAGAATTCCTTTACACCAAGGACCATGAGTGGATTCGCATGGATGAGTCCATAGGGACCATCGGCATCACGGACTTTGCCCAGAAAGAACTGGGCGATATTGTCTTTGTCGAATTGCCGAAGCCCGGAGATCACGTGACGGCCAGCGAGTCCTTCGGGACCGTTGAGTCGGTAAAAGCCGTTTCGGAGATTTACGCGCCTGTGAGCGGTGAGGTGACCGGCGTCAACGGAAAGCTCCAGAACGACCCCGAACTGCTGAACGCCGACCCCCACGGCGAGGCCTGGCTAATTCGCGTGGAAGTTTCCGACCGGCGCGAAATCGAGAAATTGATGACTGCCGACGAATACGAGGCCTACCTCAAAAAGGAAAAAGCCCACTGATGCGTTATCTTCCCAATTCAGCCGCGGACCGCAGCGCAATGCTGCGGGCCAGCGGCCACCGCGACATCGCAGAACTCTTCGACCAGATTCCCGGAGAATTGAAGCTGCAGAAAGCGCTGAATCTGCCCGGGCCTCTCTCCGAGCAGGAAATCCTGGAGTTCTTCCAACAGGCGGCAAACGAAAGCAGCCGGGAATACGTTTCCCTGCTCGGCGCCGGCGCCTATTCACATTACCGGCCGGTTGCAATTGACGCTCTGCTTTCGCGCGGCGAATTCTTCACGGCCTATACACCCTACCAGGCGGAGATTTCCCAGGGTACCTTGCAGGCCATGTTTGAGTTCCAGACGCTGATGACGCAACTGACCGGCATGGACGTGGGCAACGCCTCGCTCTATGACGGCTCCACCGCAACCACCGAAGCCGTGCTGATGGCCCTGCGCATCACCCGGCGCAGTCGCGTCGTGCTGGCGCGCACGGTGCATCCCGAATACCGTGAGGTGCTCGGCACGTTCGTTCGCCACCAGAATATTCAGCTCGTCGAGAATCCCTATGCCCCCTCGGGCCAGGTGGATCTAGCGCAACTCGAATCCCAAGTCAGCGCCGAGACCGCGGCGGTCGTCATCCAATCCCCCAATTTCTTTGGCGTGCTGGAACGCGCGAGGGAAATCGCCGAGATCGCGCATCGCGCCGGGGCACTGCTCATTGTGAGTATCGCGGAGCCCCTGTCGCTGGGGCTCGTGGCTCCGCCCGTCGACGCGGATATCGTTTGCGGCGAAGCCCAATCTTTCGGAGTATCCGTGGCTTTTGGCGGGCCGTTTGTGGGATTTCTGACGGCCAGGGAAAAGTTCGTGCGACAAATGCCCGGCCGGTTGGTGGGCCAGACCGTGGATACGGAGGGACGCCGAGGGTTTGTTCTGACACTGGCCACGCAACCAATCGCTGTGCGCGTTGGCGGCGACGATATACCTCTGCCTGCTCGGCAAGGACGGCCTGCGGAGGCTGGCCGAGCACAACCTCGCCAAGGCGCATTACGCCGCACAACAACTCCGCTCGGTTCCAGGCGCCGCCACGCCCTTCTCCGGACCACACTTCAACGAATTTGTGGTGAAGACGCCGCGGAATTCTCAGCAGGTTCTGGCGGAATTGCGCGAGGAGAAAATCCTGGGCGGCTTACCTCTGGAGCGCTTCTATCCGGAATTGAAGAACCACCTCCTGGTGTGCGTTACGGAAATGGCCAGCCGCGCCGCGCTCGACCGCATGGTGAATACCTATCGCCGGCTAGCGGCGAATCCCGAGGCCGGGACAGCGGTAGGGGAATCCCAATCGGCGCCGGTGGGACAACACCGATAAGGGGCGGACTCAGAATTATAGGTGTGAGCACCTGACCCGCCCCGGCAGGAGAAAATGGAAAATCGAATTCGCGAAGCTCGGCCGCACGTCACCCGTAATGAAAATTTGATCTTCGAGCGCAGCACGCCCGGCAAATCCGGCGTCGACCTGCCCCCGCTGGATGTGCCGGCAGTTGCGGCGGAGCAAGCTCTGGGCAAAGAGTTTTTCCGAGAAGACATCCAGGGTTTTCCGGAAGTTTCGGAGTTGGAAGTCATCCGCCACTTCACCCGGCTTTCCACCTGGAACTACGGCGTCGATACCGGCCTATATCCTCTGGGCTCCTGCACGATGAAATACAACCCGCGGATTAACGAAGTCGTAGCGCGCCTCGACGGCATGGCCACGGACCATCCCTACGCTCCCGAGGACCTGGTGCAGGGCTGCCTGCGCGTCCTGCACGAGACGGCACGGTGCCTGGCAGAGATCACCGGCATGGACGCCGTCTCGCTCCAACCCGCGGCGGGCGCCGAAGGCGAACTCACGGGCATCCTGACGATTCGCGCGTGCCTCGCCGAGCGCGGCAACCCGCGCCAATACATCCTGATCCCCGACTCGGCGCACGGGACCAACCCCGCCAGCGTCAGCATTTCGGGGTACGAAGTGCGCAACCTGAAATCAAACGCGCGCGGCTGCGTGGACCTCGCCGACCTCGAGCGCGCCATGAACGAGGACGTTGCGGGGCTGATGCTCACCAACCCCAACACTCTGGGCATCTTCGAATCGCAGATTCGCGAAATCGCCGATTTGGTCCACGCCAAGGGCGGTCTGGTTTACATGGACGGCGCCAACATGAACGCTTTGGTTTGTGTGGCGCGGCCCGCGGATTTCGGCGTGGACGTCATGCACCTGAACCTTCACAAAACATTTACGACTCCGCACGGAGGCGGAGGACCCGGGTCAGGGCCCGTGGCCGTCAAGAAATTCCTCGAACCCTATTTGCCGTCACCCACCGTGGAGCAAGCGTCCGACGGGACTTACCGCTTGAACTACGACCGGCCGAAGAGCATTGGCCGTGTCCGCGCGTTCTTCGGAAATTTTGGGATGGCCGTGCGTGCGCTTGCTTACATCCTCGCCAACGGCCCCGAAGGCCTGCGACAAACCACCGAAGACGCCGTGCTCAATGCCAATTACGTCATGAGCCAGTTGAAGGACCTATACGAACTTCCCTACGACCAGCCGTGCATGCATGAGTGCGTGTTCTCGGACCGCCGTCAGGCCGCGCGCGGCGTTCGCACCGGCGACATCGCCAAGCGCCTCATCGACTACGGCTTCCACCCGTATACCACTTCATTCCCGCTCATCGTGCCCGGCGCGCTGATGATCGAGCCCACCGAAAGCGCTGCCAAAGCGGAACTCGACGCCTTCATCGACGCCATGCGGGCCATCGCCCAGGAGGTCGAAGAGAATCCCGAGTTCGTCCTCAAAGCCCCCTACACCACGCGGGTCACGCGGCTCGATGAAGCCACCGCCGCGCGCCGACCCGTATTGCGGTGGAAATCCTGAGCAGGGTCACCGGCCATTGACGAACTTAATACCTATGTCTACACCCGCGCGCAAGATAACCAGCCTGAGACGCGCGATTCGCTCTCAAAAACCGGGGAAGGCGGCAGAATCTACAAGCCCCTAATGTTCACCCCCTATGGGCAGTAGCGCATTCCTAAAGAAACCCCATTAGCTTGTGGTTTTTTCTTTACATGCCGCAGGTTTCGTGTTACATGTGAGCTGAAGTTTTCGGGGATCCTCGCAAGAGCCTTGCCGTTTGCGCCAGAACGGATGATCGAGCCGAGGCGAGCGGGGTCTGCGTGGGAATGTCCCTCTCCGCGCGGGCGGAGAACTGGAACGGGAGAGTCCGCGCTGGCCGCGTCGTCGGCCTCGTGCACGAGTTCCATCTATGGGCCTGGCGCCCAGTGTGAAACCTGCTTGAGTTCACGGGCCGGGGTCGGCCGGGGCAAGAGAGGATTACCTTGTACAAGTTAAAGAAACTGGAATTGCTCGGTTTCAAATCCTTCGCGGACCGCACGCGGCTGGAGTTCGCAGACGGTACGGCGGCCATCGTGGGGCCGAACGGGTGCGGCAAGTCGAATCTCTCCGACGCCATCACCTGGGTCCTGGGCGAACAGAGTGCGCGCCTGCTGCGCGGTGAGCGCATGGCCGACGTGATCTTCAATGGCTCGGGCACACGGCCGCCCACCGGCATGGCGGAAGTCAGCCTGACTCTGGTTGATCCCGAATACTGCGAAGCCGGACCGGAGGAAGAAAACGAAGCCACAACGAGCGACTCTATCCCCGAGGCGATTCCGCCGGAACTTCAGGCCGAAGCGGGCGATAATGGCCACAACGGCAACAACGGGAGCGACGGCAACGAGAGGGCGGAGGAGGCCCGGCCTTCGAAGCTCCGCCATCGCGCCGGCGAGATCACGGTTACGCGGCGACTCTTCCGTTCTGGCGAGAGCGAGTACCTGATCAACGGCGAAGCATGCCGGCTGCGGGATATCCAGGACCTCTTCATGGGCACGGGCCTGGGGCCTGAATCCTACGCCATCATCGAGCAAGGGCGCATCGGCCAGATCCTCAGTTCCAAGCCTTCCGACCGCCGCCTGATCCTTGAAGAGGCTGCCGGGGTTTCAAAATTCAAGACGCGCAAGCGCCTCGCGGAGGCCAAGTTGGAGTCGTCGCGGCAGAACCTGGCCCGCATCACCGATATCCTGGAGGAAGTCACCAAGCAAGTAAACTCCCTAAAGCGCCAGGCCTCGAAAGCACGGCGGCACAGGGAACTTCTCGAGGAATTGCGGGGCCGGCTGAAGGTCGTCCTTGCTTCCCGCCTGCTGGCGTTGGAAGCCGAATGCGCGCGGTTGCGTGAAGAATCGACGCTGGCTCAGCAAGCGTGCGCGGCGGCGGCGCAGGAACTTGAGGCGGTGGACCGCGAGCAGAAGGCGGCGGCGCTGCGTCATGAGGAACTGGAAACCCAGTTGACGCTATTGCGCGAGCGCCTCGCGCAAGGCGATCTGGAGCGCGAGCGTCTGCGCTCGCAGGTCGAGCAGGTCCGCCAGCAGGGGGCTGGGCTCGAGGCGCGCGCGGGCGAAGCGGCGAAGGAAACCGTCGAGCTCGAAGCCCAGCGAGCTGAACTCGAGAAGCAGTCCGCCGAATGCCTCCGCCAAGCCGAGCAGCTTCAGCAGGATTGGCACGTAGCGCGGGAAGCCTTAGCGCAGATCCTGGCGCGCCAGGAAACCCTCAGCATGGAGACGCAGGCCGCGGAAAACGAAATGGAAACTTGCCGGCAGAGTGTCCTCGCAGCGGTCAGCCGGGGCGCCGAGCTTCGCAATCAACTCGTGCAGGCGGAGGAAGCGGGGCTGGGCCTGGAACGCCAGGCAGCACGAACCGGAGCGGAAAAAGCGCGCGTGCAGCAGGAACACCAGCGCTTGAGTATCGAGCTCGAGGCGTTCGTCAGCGCGCAGCAACGCGACACAAGCACGCTGGCAGAGCTGGCGCAGGCGGTGACGCGAACTTCCTCAGAGATCGAACACGCCCGGGCAGATGAGGCCAAGCGACGGTCGGAGCTGGAGTCGTTGCGACAGGAATACTCGGGCGCGCGGGCGCGCCAGCAAACGCTGGAAGAATCGCTGGCCCGCCATGCTTACAGCACGGAGAGCGTGCGTCGCCTGCTGTCCGGCGAGATCCCTATGAACGGGCACCGGTTCCGGCCCATGGGATTGCTGGCGGACTTCGTTGAGGTCTCGCCCGGTTATGAAGAGGTGGTCGAGGAATTCCTCAAGCAGGAGCTTGAGTGCGTGGTCGTTGAACAGCACGCACAGGCGCGTTCGGGTATCGCGTTGCTGCGGAACGAAGGTACCGGTCGCTCCACTTTTTACGTCACCCAGATTCCGTCCAATGGACACTCGAACGGCAACGGGGATTCCGCTGTGCGCGCTGAGCATGGCGTCCGGGCGGCGATCCGCGAACTGGTCCGATTCGAGGCGCGGCTGGGACTGAACGGTGATCCCGCCCTGCCCACGCTCACCAACGCCTACCTAGTGGAAGACGAGGACGCCGCGGAGCGCCTGGCGAGCCAATATCCCGATGACGGCCACGGAAGCCGCCCTCACCGAAGCCAGCGAGCGGGTCACACGCCTTGATGCGGAATTGCGCCAATTGAGCGCCGTCAAGCTCGAGGCGGAAAAGAAAGCTGTAGTCGCCGATGAAAAGCTGCGGCAGACCCGGGAATCGTTTGACCACGCGCGCGAGCAACTTCAGGTTCTTGAATCAGAAGCCGCGGCGCTCGAACTGGAGCGCGCCTCCGTCCGCGAGCGCCTTAGCAGTTTGAATGCGGAACTGGAAACGGCCCGAGCTGAGAAGGTGCACCATGAGGAGGCCATGGCGCTGGCGGCCCAGAGTCTTCGGCAACGGCGCGCGGACCTCGAGAGTCTGGGTCAGGAAATCATCGAGGCTCAGACCCGCGCAACGGCGCTTGAAGAGAAGACGCGCTCGGCCGAGGCCGATGTGGCCCGGCGCCGCGCCATGGATGCCGACCTGGCGAGCCCCGAACTGGAAACGGCCCGACACGAACTGCGCTGTCGGGAGGAAGAATCGCAGGCCGTCAAGGCTCAGCGCGATTCTCTGGGGCCCCGCGTTGACGAGGCGAGGGCAAAGCTCGACGCGCAGCGGGAAAAGCGCTCGGAAGCGGAAGTGGCGCTCGTCCGCGCCGATTCGGAGCGCACTCATCACAGCCAGCAGTGCCGCGAAGAGCTCAAGACCGAGCCTGAAGCGCTGCTGGCGGAATTACCGGTGGAAGGCGCGCTCGCGGGCGAGGCGCTGCAAGCCGCGGAAGAGGAGGTGCGCCAGCTCAAGACGCGCCTGGAGAATCTGGGTCCGGTCAACTTCATGGCTCTCGAAGAACTCCAGGAAGCGGAAGAGCGTTTCACCTTCCTCGAAACGCAGCGGCAGGACTTGCTGGCTTCAATCGAAGACACGGCTCAGGCTATCCGCGAAATCGACCAGGTTTCGCGGCAGCAGTTCCTGGAGGCGTTCAAAGCCATCAACGCATACTTCGCCGAGTCCTTCCGAACGCTTTTCGGCGGAGGCTTGGGCGAGATGCGGTTGACCGATGAGAACGATCCCGACAGTGGCATCGATATCGCCGCGCAGCCGCCCGGAAAGCGCCTGCAAAACGTTTTGCTGCTCTCAGGCGGCGAAAAGGCCATGGCGGCGCTGGCACTCCTGATCGCCATCTTTCGCTACACGCCCAGCCCCTTCTGCGTGCTCGATGAAGTGGACGCACCGCTCGATGAGACCAACATCGACCGGTTCACGCACATGATCCAGCATATGAGCCGCCACACCCAGTTCCTCCTCATCACGCACAACAAGCGCACCATGGAGATTGCGCAGGTGATGTACGGAGTGACCATGGAGGACCCGGGGGTTTCGAAGCTGGTGTCCGTGCGCTTCGATGCCGTCGAGCGCGAGCCTGTTCCCGAAACCGCGCAGTTGCAGTCGGCATGAACCCGCAAGACGGATGCGTGTAAGCCCCCACCGCGTTCGTGCCTCGCCACTTATTGCTTATCGCCCCGTGCGTTTGCCCACTGCAAGATGCAGCGCAAATCACTTTTCTTGAACTCTCCTGCCGTGAAAGTTTTGCGCGGAATTGTCGATGCTTTTTCCGTTGACAACTTTTTCTGTTGTTCTAGAATGGCGGTTGCCCTAAATCACCGCCATGCAAATCACCCGACCATCTGTTCTTCTCGAAACGCAATTTCCCGAGCTCAAGCTCTTCTCGCGCGGGAAGGTGCGCGACGTGTATGAGGTTGAGGGCGAGCGATTGCTGATCGTCGCCACGGACCGCCTCTCAGCCTTTGACGTCGTGATGCGCGAGGGGATTCCGGACAAGGGCCGAGTTCTGACGCAACTTTCCCGCTTCTGGTTTGAATTCCTGGGCGGCACGGTGGAGCACCATTTCCTCACGGCCAACGTCGCTGAGTACCCGGAGCCCTTGCGACGATTTGCGTCTCAATTGGAAGGCCGCTCGATGCTCGTGAAGAAAGCCCAGGGATTTCCCATCGAGTGCGTTGCGCGCGGGTACCTGGCGGGGTCGGGTTGGAAGGAGTACCGGGAAAGCGGCAGCGTGTGTGGCATCAAGCTGCCGCCGGGCCTTCGCGAGTCGTCGCGACTGGATACCCCCATTTTTACCCCGGCGACGAAGGCGCAAAGCGGCCATGATGAGAACATCACGTGGGAAGACACGGTGGCGCGCGTCGGCCGGGAAGCGGCTGAAAAACTTCGTGACCTCACCTTGAAGGTTTACGAAAAGGCGCGCACCTACGGCGAAGACCGCAGCATCCTCATCGCCGACACAAAATTCGAATGGGGTCAGCAGGACGGTGGAATTATCCTGATCGATGAAGTGCTGACGCCGGACTCGTCCCGTTTCTGGCCGAAGGATCAGTATGAGCCGGGCCACGCCCAACCCTCGTTTGACAAGCAGTTCGTGCGCGATTATTTGGAGTCGCTGCACTGGAACAAACAGCCGCCGCCGCCCTCCTTGCCGGCCGAAGTGGTCGAAAAGACCGCTGAGAAATACCGGCAGGCTTACCGTCTGTTGACGGGACGAGCGCTTCCCTGAGAGAGGCCCGCGGCCCTCACACACGTCATGGGCAGTTGGAATTGGCTTGACTGCATTCTGGCCACAGTGGTCGTCGTCTCGATCGTGGCGGCGATCCTGAAAGGATTCATCCGGGAACTGATCTCATTGGCCTCGGTGGTCGTGGGGCTGATCGTGGCGGCGGTGGGGTATACTCGCGCCGCGCTATGGTTCGAAGACCTGACCAAATCGCACGAGATCGCGCTCGGAGCGGGATTTCTGGTCCTATTTCTGGGAACGCTGCTGGTGGGCTCGCTCGTATCGTTGCTCGCCCGCAAGCTCATCAAGGTTGCGGGGCTGCAATGGTTCGACCGCTTCCTCGGCGGCATCTTTGGCTTGGTGCGGGGCGTGCTCGTGGATTGCGTCCTGCTCTTGGTCCTGGTGGCTTTTGCCATCAAGCCCGAAGCAGTGCAGCACTCGGACCTTGCACCCTATGTGACGGCCGGGGCACGCGTCATTGCGCTGGTGATGCCCGCGAGCGTGAAGGGACCGTTCCAGAGCGGCTTTGAGAAGTTTCGTCAGGCGCTCATTGAGAGCGATAAGAATCCGACTCAGAATCAACCGGCGACGAAGTAGCGAATCTTTCCTGAATGGAGCGCTGCCGTGAAAGACCAGCTTGAAGCCCTTGTCCTGCGCATGATTGACCAGGGAATATTGTTCTCTGACGCTGTCGCCGAATTCGAGAAGCGTTTTATCGAGCGTGTGCTCAACAGGCACAACGGCAACCAGTCCCGTGCCGCGCGGACGTTGGGCATCCACCGCAATACCCTCAGCCGCAAGGTCGAAGAACTTGGTCTAAACCACCAGCCCAAACGCCGGAAAAGGTCTGGCCGCTGACCTCTGGCGTCTTTCAAGACGCAATCCTGCACACGCCCCATCGTGGTCTTCCGCCTGGATCGTTTCAGCCTGTCTCAGGCGTGGGCTTCCTGAAATAGTTCAAGATGAGAAGGTCTTCGGCTGCTGGTATTGCGCCGCGAGAAAGAGGCGAGCCCATCGCCCCGGCGAACCGCCAGGGCGAAGGGCGTGAAATGGACTCTCCCGTGACCGGACCGCTCACCGTCCGGTTGTCTTCCGGCGCGCGGGCCGTTTACGCGGGGCGGGCTTCGGCTTCGGTTTCGCCTTCACTTCCGGTTTGTCGGGAAGCGGGTCAGGCTTCGAAATGCTTCCCGAAAGCGACAGGATCAAGTTCGGAGTGGCAGAGTAAGAATCGAGAGTTCCCTTGAACACCACCAGGTCGCCTTTCGCCAGATTCTTGACGTTCGGTTGCGTGGTGTCTTTCAGTTCGACGTCATAACCGTCCACCGATTTCGTAGTATCGAGGATGGCGATGTGGACGAGGTACGTTCCTGCGTCTGTCCCTTTGTCTACGCTCTGGATGGTCCCTCCCAATTCCAAGGGCTGACCTTTGATCTGGTCCCACTGCTTCTGGGCAGTATCGCCGCCAAGCTTCAAGGGGAAGGTCATCTGGTTGAAGGCATCCACCATCGCGTTGCCGGTAGCCTTAGGAGCCTCGACGGGGGCCACTTTGAACCCCTCCGGCGGGTTGGGCGAGGCAGCCGCCTGCGCGATGACGTCGCTCAGTCCCGTGTCCGTCCCATGGTAGCTGACATATGTCTGCTTTAGATATTTTTCCCAGCCCTCGGCATTGGGGTCCTTGGCAGCCTTCGCAAGGGAAACGGCCCGCGCGTAATACCAGATGCCGTGATCGTAATCGCGCGGCGTCGCGTACAGGTAAGCCAGGCCCATCCAATAGTAGGAATACCAACTGCTCGGGTTATCGTCGGTCGCGGCCTTGAGCGAGGTAATGGCCGCTGAATAGTTCTTCTGTTGCAGCGCCACGAATCCCGCGGTGCTATTGAAGACCGCGCGCTTGGGCTTTACGAAGGCCTGGAATTGCTCGTCCGTGACGTTGTCGGGCTTCTTGAAGTTCTGCAGCAACTGCAAGCCGGACTTCGCCCAGGAATCCGCTTCGGTGAGCTTCGCACTCGCCTCCGGGTCATCGGCCTTGAACGTAAAGGGAAACGTATACGCGAGATAGGCCAGGCCATCGATCGTATCGATGCTGTCCGGCCGCGCCTTCAAGGCGTTGCGCGCCGCTGCGATCGCATCCTCGCTCTTGTTCAGTTGCGCGTACGCCTGCATCTCGGTCAAGTAAACCAGATACTTGAAATCCGAGGTTTCGTACTTCTTGAGGAAAGCTTCGGCGTCCGCGATCTTCTTGTTGGGATCCTTCTCGCCGACGACAGCCTGGAAGGCGTCATATTCTTCCCGGCTCTTCCATTGCGGCTTCTTTTCCTCCGCCGCCTGAGCGCCGGCCTGCATCGGGTGCGGCGGCTCGAGCGCCGTCGTGGCTCGCGCGCTGCGGGCTGCTGCCGGCTTGGCCCAAACCGCCATGCTGCTCAGCAAAAGTAGGGTTGTGAACGCTGTGGTTTTCTTCATTGCCCAGCTACCTCGGTGTTAGGTTGAAAGTCCCGCGCCACCTTGAGCACACCCGTCATCCTTCTCGCCCAGCTTCAGGCGCGAGTGGTGAATGAAAACCGAATGGACGGCGGGCGAGCCTTCGGGTGCCGCACTCCAAATACCAAGTCTGGCAAAACTTTGCAAGCAAAATCTCATGGTGGGGCTATTTCACCACCCATCCGCTCCCTGTTTCTTTGGATGCGAAAGGCGGCTGGAGCGCTGTAGGGAGTGGCGGCTGCCCTCGACCGCGCCACTGGGTCTTGCCCGCTCGCGTCTCCCGCGCTTGCCGGGCTTCCTCCCCCGCCCTCCCTTGCCTGCGGCCTTTCCGCCGCTTAGAATCGACCCAAGATGCCAGCGCCCATACCCCGCGACGACAAGGCCGATCGCGCCGAACGCGCGGCGGTGGCGCCCCGCCATCAGCTCGAAGCGTTCTTCAAAGAGACCGCGAAAGAGGTCCTCATGGCCTTTGCGAGCAACCCGAATCTTCAAGAACGCGACCTGCTGCGGCTCCTCGAACGCAAGGACTTACCGCAGGAGGTTTTGCGCGAAATTGCCCGGCACAAAGAAGCCGCACGCAACTATGCAGTGCGCCTGGCGCTGGTCCGCCATCCGAAAACGCCGCGCCTGGTGTCACTGCCGCTCATGAAATTTCTCTACCTGTTCGACCTCGTGCGCGTCAGTCAGACGCCTGCGGTCCCTGCCGACGTCAAGATGGTGGCCGAAGAGGCCATCCTCAAAAAGCTCGACGCGTTGCCGCGTGGCGAACGGATTTCCCTTGCCCGGCGCGGCTCCGGGCGTGTCGCCGCCGGGCTGCTGGTCACAGAAGACACGGAGCAGATTCGCGCGGCCCTGGATAATCCCTTCCTCAACGAAGGCCATCTGCTCAAGGTCCTTTCGCTCGAACAGCTTCCTCGCCGCGCCGTCGAAATCATTGCCCAGCACGCGAGGTGGTCCGGGCGGTATTACCTGCGCCTGGCCCTGGTGCGCAACCCCCTCACACCCTTCACACGCGTCCTGGCTTTCCTGCCCGACCTGGCCGTCAACGATCTCCGCGATATCTGCCTCGACCACCGCATGCCCGAGCCAGTACGGAAATACATCCTGGGGCACTGCTACGAACGTCT
>JAIQGA010000317.1 GCA_020072925.1 Terriglobia bacterium
GTTTCTCGGTCCGGATTACGCGATCATGGACTTGAGGATAGGAAGGAAGATCGATTTCGGCGGACGCTATCATCTGGAATTAACCGCGGAATCGTTCAATCTGTTCAATCGCGACAATAAGAGGTATGGCCTGGCCGACGAGGGCTTCTACAATTCGGTCGGCCAGTTCGTAAAGTACATCCAAAAGGCGGGCGGAACTTATTATCCGGCTTATTATCAGCAACCTACAAGTTTCATGAAAACGACGAGCGCGTTCGCACCGCGACAGACGCAATTCTCCATGCGCTTGAACTTCTAAGGTCGGATGAAAATTCTTTCATAATCCCCTTGACTTGCGATGGCTTTGCTTGCCATAACTAACGAGTCCACTAAGGACGGGTTTGGGGGTGTAGTCCGTTGGCGGAAGTTCGACTTCAAGAGGGTGAATCCCTCGAAAACGCGTTGCGTCGCTTCAAGCGCAAGGTTCAGCAAGAAGATATCATCAAGGAGATTAAGAAGCACTCCTTCTATCTGAAACCTGGGGAGAAAAAGCGGGTCAAGGCAGCCTTGGCTCGAAAAAGGGCACGCAAGAAGGCCAGACACGAACAGGACTGAACCGGTAGGGGCAAGGTCAAACCAGAACCGAGTCATACCTACGGGCCGAGAGGACGGTGGGTGAGGGCCTGTTCGGGCAACGGGGTGGGACATGGAATACCGCGATAGGGCCCTCAAGTGCATTGACTGCGGCGCGGAGTTTATTTTCACCGCGGGTGAACAACTCTTTTTCGCCGACAAGGGCTTTAAGAACGAACCGAAGCGATGCAAACCCTGCAAATCCAAGCGGGGCCAGATGCTGAGCGGTCCGGGCCACCAGCGGGTTGAAACGACGACGACCTGCTCGCAGTGCGGCAAGGAGACGACAGTACCCTTCAAGCCGACGCAGGGTCGGCCGGTGTACTGTCGGGAGTGTTTCCAACAGCGGCGTTCAACGCCCACTCCCGTATAATTCTCCCCAGTTCCCCGGAGCCTGTGACGAGGGGATAGGTGTGCCTGTGCCTCGCGCTCTTCTCCGGGCATTCACTTGCAGCCCGCGTTCTCCGTTTTCTGCAAGTCCCGCTTGGCTGGCCCCGCCACGGCTCCACATCCCTCGGACATCATCAGCCCGCCGCGCCTCTGGCGAGCCGGACACGTCTCGGCTAAAATCAGAATTTGCGCATGCCCACTTTCCATCTTCTAAACTTTGGTTGCCGGGCGAGCCAGGCGGATGGCGCGGCTCTCAAGCAGCAATTACTTGCGGCGGGGTATGAAGAGTCGGCGCAGATCGAGGAGAGCCACGTCGCCGTGCTGAACACCTGCACGGTCACCGCCGCCGCCGACGCGGAGGTGCGCCAGTTGGTGCGGCGCATCCACCGGCGGAATCCCCGCTGCCGCATCCTGGTCACGGGTTGTTACGCCCAGCGCGCCCCGGAGGAAATCGCCAAGCTGCCGGGCGTCGCCTTGGTCGTCGGGAATTCCCACAAGCACCTCATCGGCGAACTGCTCGCCCGGTCAGGTGAGTCCGGTGTCCGAAGTCCGGAGTCGGTCCAGCCTGCGCCGTCAGCCCTAGTCCAGATCACCGGCGCCAACACTTCCACTGCTCCCGCGAGCGCGCTTGCCTCCGCGTTTCCGAATCCCGAGTCCCGAGTTGCCAATCCCGATTCTCGACTCCCGACACCCGATACCCAACACCCGACTTCCGACCCCCTGCTCCCAATTCCCGAGTCCCGAGTCGCGAATCCCGAATCCCCCCAAATTTTCGTGGGCTCGATCCCCGCCGAATTCCACTTCGCCCCGGTATTCCCCGACGACCGCACTCGCCCCACGCTCAAGGTCCAGGACGGCTGCAACGCCCGGTGCTCGTTCTGTGTAATTCCCTCGGTGCGCGGTCGCAGCCGCAGCCTCGATCCGGAGAGAATCATCGAGCAAGTCCGCGAACTCGAAGCCCGCGGCTATCGTGAGATTGTGCTTTCGGGGATCAACTTGGGGAGCTACGGGCGCGACCTCGGCCGGCGCATCAATTTTCTTGGGCTCCTCGAGCGCCTGCTCGAGGAGACGGCGATCCCGCGCCTGCGCATCAGCTCCATCGAGCTGATGGACGTGAGCCCGGCGCTCGTTCGCCTGGCGGCGCGTGAGGAGCGCATGGCCCGGCATTTCCATGTGCCCCTGCAAAGCGGCTCGGACCGCATTCTGCGCCTGATGCGCCGGCGCTACTGGGCTCGTCAATACGCGGAACGCATCCTGTCAATTCACGAGCAAATCCCCAACGCCGCCCTCGGCGCCGACGTGATGGTGGGATTTCCCGGCGAGACGGCGGAGGACCACGCCGCGAGCGCGGGTCTCATCGCATCCCTGCCCTTCACTTATCTTCACGTTTTCCCCTACTCCGCGCGCCCGGGCACGCCCGCCGCGTCGATGCCAAATCCCGTCAATGGCCGCGTCGCGCACGAGCGCGGCCAGGAACTTCGCGCCCTCGTCGCGGAGAAGCGCCGCGCCTTCCTCGCCGCGCAGGTCGGGCGCGTGCTTTCCGCCGTCACTCTCGACGAAATGGAAGGCGACGCACGCGTCGCCCTGACCACGAACTACCTCAAGGTCGCCCTGCCCGGTTCGACGATTCCTGACAATCGACTCGTCGATGTATGGATTGGCCGCGCGTCGGACCGCATGCTGTATGGCGTGTCAGGGTAGCACGGGCGTCTCGCCCGTGAGCCCGAGCATGATCGAGACGGCCGTGCTACCTCAAAGCGTCTCGCCCGTGTCCGAAGCATTCACGGAGATCGGCGGACATTTCCGACTCGAATGCCGCACATGCATTTCTAAAGGCAGTCGCCCATTGCTTTCAGGGGGTTAGAGAGGCCTTGGGTTCGCTCAAGAATCAAACAACTTGTGTATTTTCTGTAAGATATAGCGCTCTGGAGGGCCTTTTCTTGGCTTCGTTTGGGTTCGTTCCTCGAGTCGCCCTTTATTTTCAATAACTTCCTGGCTTCGTTCCCAAAAATGATTCCTTTGATTCATTTAACAGTCGACAGTCAAGAGTTGACAGTTCGTCCTCCCCCTGTTTTGTATTCTGCCTTGTGCCTGGAGGTGCCCCATATGGTGGTGTAAACTCGCCGCGCAGGCGCAGCCAACAATCGACAATCAGGCATTGCATATCGTCAATCACTCATTCGCAGGTGGCGCATACATGCCGCCGGCAGGCACGGCGTGGTTTGAATGCCGTGGGTTTTCGGCCAGCGGTTCGCAGCGAGTGAACGTATTATACAATCGGATACTATCCTGACATGGCCGAAAGACCCACGACACCGAATGCGTGTCGTGGGTCACTGTAATAAGAATGGACCCCCGCGGGGGTGACGTTCCAGGCTGACACGTTGCTGCCACTCTGTCATTCCCGCGCACGCGGGAATCCACTGGACGGCACGTCGCGGCGCCCAGAACCGCGTTCTCCGCGAGCCGACGCTTCAGGAAATCGCAGACCCCCAAGACCAGGCGTCTGCGCCAGCCCGCCATCAAAGCAAGGGCAAGCGGCGCGGGTTGCATCCTGTGCTTTACGAGGTTGTTCAAGATGCGCATAATCCCCCGCGTGCGGTCAATGGAGGCATGGAGCGACGCTAGCCCGACCGACAGTTGATTTCAATGCCGTTCAGATATATCTTGCGGGGCGTCGTAGAGTCTAAAATGGAAATTCCGAGTAAATTTAGTTGAAGGAGGGAAATTGCGATGAATCAGGACTTTGCGCTTGACCAAGGGCCATGGCTCGAACTGAACGTCGCGGATATTCAGGCGCATGGAGGAGTCTGTCATGCCATGGCGACGGAATGGGTTCTCGCTCTGATACGAGGTCAACCCTGGGACGCTCAAACCGAGTACTGGCGGGGTGTCTCCCATCAGAGAGCGTATGCCCTGGCTTGGCAGGAGCGGCTGCGAGGACTCTGGGGTGGCGCGCACTACACTCAGTATCTGCAGATTGCCTTGCGACCTTCGGAAAGCTTTGTCCGCGACCCGGCGCGCCGACAGGGGCAGGCCTTTCGCACTATCCGCGGGCACGGACTGGAGGATCTATACCTACCCATCTCTGCGTTGGGCCCAGGGGCTGGTATGGTTATTACAATGTTCGGCTCAAACGCGCATTGGCCTGCTGACGCTCAAAACTGGGGACACACTGTTGCGGTCGTCCGCGAGGGAGGCGGGACGTTCAGATTCCTCGATGTCAATTATGGCCAATATAGCTGGCCCCCCTTTACGCTACCCGGCAAAGTTAGCCTTGGTGTGACCGCAGCACTCAAACAGCATTACGGCAACTGGGGCATTCGAGATGTTTGTGCCTTCTGTGTTGGATGATACTTCGTTTCCTTGCTAGCCGGTGGGCTGTTTCTCAGTTGCTGATTGGTCGGCAGGATTGCCGGACGTGCGAGCACGGAAAGCCGACACAATACTGCGGCGCGTTTCCTTCGCGGGCGTATAATGCGCTCAGCGTGCGCAACAAAAGTCACAAGCCCAGGCCCGGCGACCGCTGTCCTTACTGTGCAGATGGTGTGCTCACCGTTTCCCCGAGCGGTGAGCAATTGATGTGCGAAGAGTGTGGCCGGATCGTCATCTACGGAGAGCCGAAGCCCGAAATCCCGCCGGAGCCGTGACCGAATGTAACAGTACGCTGGGGTCTCTGGCGGTGAGCCTAGCGCGGCACATGCTCACCTAGCGTTCCGTTTGGCAAATACGTCCACCCGTAGCGCCGCCCCTTAGAGCGGCACATGCCGGACGAGGCCTACAGCGAATTGGCTGACTGCCACAGAAGCACATGCCGGGCTAAAGCCCGCCGCTACAGCGAATTGATGGATGCTGCTATACGCCGTTTCTTTACAGGCCGGTAGCGGCGCAGCATAGAGAATTTTCCGGGTCCCTCACATTTCTACCCGGTGGTAATTTTTTCCCGGCGCGCCTGCCGCATCTAACTCCCTGAGGAATCTGTACGGGATTGCACAAAGGCCTGGAAGGCCGATTGCTCCTTATTCGGGCCGATTGCCCCTCGCCGCGATCACGCAACGGAATACGCCGAGCTCGAGTGCTCCGTTGTTCGGGACCCAATCCCGGTCCACCTCGCAGGAGGCTGCCATGCCCAGGCATGAAGAAGTCATGACCCAATCCACCCACGCCACTCGCAGATCTGCGCTTCCAGAAGTCGCATGGGACAACATCAACGAACCGGGTACCTACGTCGAACGCGGCTCCGGGAACCTGTATCGTTTCCCCCAGGAATCGCTGCTGCCGGGGGCGCCTCCGGCCGTGGTGAAGGAGTCGCGCGGCGCTTCCATGCTGGTCAAATTGAGCGACGATCCCTTTGTAACAACACTCAAGGCTCGACTGCTCTGCGCCCGTCATAACGTCGAAGCCAACTTTTGAGTTTTGCCACGCCGCGTCCAGCGTGGCCCGGATTACCGTCGGTCGGCAACGGGAACCTGCTCCATGAACCTCCTCTCGCGAACAACAACTTGTCCGGCAGTGACGATTCCAGTAAACCACTGAGGTAGCAAGAGAACTCCGGCAAAACCCGGGAGCGCATGTGGTGGCTGATAAGTGCTGGGGTGTCAGCGGGCAGTGTAACGTTTGCGTTGTTCAAAGCGCGCAAGGTCCTGTTTTCAGAGCTGCTCAGGGACGGACTTGCGCCAACAAATCTTGGGTAGGAGGAAACCGATGACTCAGAAAACCATCGACGCGAGGCGGGGAAAAAATTACACAAACCACTCGAAAGGGACGGTGCTTCTGGTGGACGAGGACCGCGAGGACCTCCACTACTTCAGCGCGATCCTCCTGGAGCAGGGATATCAAGTTCGAGGCAGTGCGTCCTATGAAGAAGGTACACGCCTCCTGGATTCCGAAGCATTTGACTTTATTATCATAGGCCAAGGCGGCCCCAACTTCGAAGGGCGTCGCGTACTGGAACACGCCAATCAAATCGACCGGCATCGGCCCTTCATGGTCGTGGCGCGTTGCCTCAATATGGATTGCTATTTGGAAGCAATGCAACTAGGCGCCGTGGATTATCTGGCCCAGCCGGTGAGCGTGCGGGATTTCGAGCGAGTGGTTGACACGCACGTGCGCGCCGGCGCCGTGGCCTGACGTGGCGGGACGCGTGGCGCGCAAATATTGACAGTTTGCCTACGGAGAATTTTCGGGGACCAGCACATTTTTACATGGCCGCGATTCGTCTCTTGCTCGTTCAATTCTCATAAGTTACTGCAAAATAGGCAAGGTATTGCACTCTCGCATGGATAAAGGATTGCACACCACTCGCAACGATTGCCCCTCGCCGCGATCAAGAAAGTCAATTTTGCCTAGCTGGGGACGCACCCGGATAGGTTGCGTCGAAGCGTAATGGAGGCGCAGACGCAAGCAACCTCGACCCTGGTATTGCGCGATAGGGCAACGTGCCCTTGCCGGGGTGAAGTTGGCTCTACTGACACATAAAATGAAGCGGCGCGATCTCACACTCCCCCGTGAGAGCACTGCACACAATACACGCCGAAGGAGCGTGGTTTCCAGGGAAAGCGGCAAGAAATCCTTACTTGTGACCTGCCCCCGTTCTTAGGTCCGATCATAATGTAAGTTCCGGGGTCGAAATCAACTCCTTGGTCAGGAAGGCGAGGGGCGTGGGGGGAGACGCCCCTCGCGCGGCGGCCTGGGCCGCGAACTCCTCGGGCGTCTGA
>JAIQGA010000318.1 GCA_020072925.1 Terriglobia bacterium
GCGCGCTGATGGAGGGGGTCAGCCGCGTCGCCGACGCCCACGTGTCGCGGGGGCTTTACCCGTAGCGGCCGCGGGCGGCGAGACGGGCTCGACGGCACGAAGTGGACCGCGCCGAGATTTCGCTGAGCCCGAACAATAGCTGGAAGCACCCGGCCAGCGCCCACAAGTACACCGACGAACAACTCGCCGACCTGATCGCGTACGTTCGCTACGCCGGCGCCGGAAATAAGACCCCAGTCGACCCCGAGGACGTCAAGTAGTACAGATCAATAGTTGCCCTGTACGCCGAGGAAGACGGGCAAAGAAGTAGACAGGTGAAATTTGGAGTCCCGGTGATCCAGGCTGCCACTGAAGCCGCCTGTCAAGCCGGACTTTAACAGGGGCGGTTGTCCCTCTTCGGCGACACGCCCCACAAAACTGCCGTGCGCTAGAGGGACTCGGTGATGTTGAACTCGCCATGGGCGACACTCCCGCATCGATTGCGCAGTATGCAAAGGTTGCTGGAGCCAAAGAAGCATGCGTTGAGGAGCCGGTTCCCTTGAACCTCGGCTTGTCCACCGCGGATTTTGGCGCCCGCCTGAAGTCCCTTTCGGAGTATGCCGGTCCGGCGAAGTCGAAGATTGCCACTACGTTCGAACTCTCCCGCCTAAGCGGTCACGCCTCGGGTGCCAATAAGGTTAGCGATCCCGGAGCGGTCAATCGACAGCCGGGAGGGGAAGGCGCGAAGGGTAACGGAGGACCCGAACCATGCCATTCCGCGGTCCCTCGCCAAGAGTGGCTTTCTTCTCCTGGCGTGGATTTCTTTTTGGCCAGTTGTCTTGAAGATCGTGGGGACCTGCGTGGTGCTATTAAAGCCTTGCGCGCCGTTGAACCACGGTCGAATGGCAATGTGGAGACCGCTTATTGGATTTTTCGCCTTTACATGCGGATCGCCCAACGAGTTTTTGCCGAGTTAGCCAACCGGGCCCCGGAGTCCTACCTGCTCTCCGAAGTGCGGGCAGAATCCTTGGAACTGCAAGGAAGCGACGTTGACGCCGAAAAAGAATATCGGAAAGCCATGGCTCTGAGTGGAGGCGACCCGATTCCTTTCATCGAGTTTGGACGCTTCAAGTGCCGACGGAATGAACTTGATGAGGCCATTGCTGTCCTGAAAGAAGCTCTTGCGCGCGTTCCTTACAATGCCAGGGCAAATGACTTGATGGGCGAGGCGCTCTTCATGAAAAGCGATTACGCGACGGCGATCCCTTTCCTGCGAAATGCGGTCCGGGCTGATCCCGGTAACGAAGACGCCCGAATCAGGCTTGCTCAATCGCTGGCAAAGCTTGAGCGACTCAAGGAAGCGGTCGCGACGCTGGAAGCGGCCCCGAGCGATGGAGACGGGAGAATTCATTATGTTTTGGCTGGATATTACCGTCGAGAGGGAAAGAAGGAGGAAATGGAACGAGCCCTGGCCTTTTTCGAAGCTCGACAGAAAGCAATCAAAGCGAAAGCTGTGAAAGTACCAAATTGACAGCGCCTGAGTAGTTCAGGGCGCGCCGCAGGAGGAAATGACGATCGAATCTGTCCGGAAACCAGCGACGCAGGAGTCTCATTGTGAGTAGACATTATCCATTTGTACTGTTGGCCCTCGTCATTGCGGCGTTAACTGAACAACCATCTGGGCCGAATGTGAAAGCCCAGTCCCGCCCGCAATCCCAAGCCGCTCATGAGGTCGCAAGTCCCAAGGCAAACGCCCGGGCAAACACGACGTTTGCGCTGGAAGGAACCGACCTGTTGAAGGATCCGGTTAGGGAAGGCATTCGCGAGGAACAGCGCCAAGAAATCATTCAGTACTTCACCAGGCAGATTGCCGCCACCCCCGCCAAACGCGATAACCTGTGGCAGCCCACTTTCTCCTCCCTCGACGCCTATAAGCTGTCGGTTCAAGAGCATCGCAATCATCTGCGAAAAATGCTGGGGCTCATCGAAGCTCGACCTGGAACTCCCCAGATTAAGGTCTTACAGGAAAGCGCGAACCTCAAGGTCGAGGACGTGACGATCCCCATCGACGGCGGTTTGAGCGCTCGAGCTCTATTGTTTCTGCCGAAGTCCGCAGTCGCCGCGGGTGGCGTCATCGCCGTCCCCCCGGAGAATGAAAGTAGGGAAGAATTTGCGGGGATTGTTCAGGGGATGACACCAGCCAAATGGTTAAGCGCACTTCTTGAACACAACGTCGCGGTGGCTGTTCCGATGATGGCGGAGCGCCGCGATGACCATCCCCTTTGCCGCCAGGCGGGCAACAAGGACCGGCGGAGGCTCCTGTGGCGTGCGGGTTTTATTGTGGGTCGCACCTTGGTAGGGGTAGAAGTGCAGCAAGTGCTTGCCCTGCGGGAGTTCTTAGCATCGCAGCGGAATATCGAGGCGAAAAAAATCGCTGTGATGGGGGAGCGGCAGGGTGGCATGACGGCATTGTACGCGGCAGCGGTGGACGAAGAACTCGGGAGTGCCGCCACTCTTGATTACTTCCAGCAGCGGGAAAATTGCTGGAAGGAACCCGTCGACCGAGTGCTCTACGGCCAGCTTAATGAGTTTGGGGATGCCGAGGTGGCAGCCCTGATTGCCCCCAGGCCTCTGTTAATCGTCCACTCCGCCAAGAACCCGATTCCCTCCGCGAGCGTCAAGGCGGAATTCAGACGCGCTCAGCGTTTTTACGCAGGATTGCAGGTACCGGATAAGTTAACCAACCTGGAGGTTCCGGGTGATGCGCTCGAAGTCGCCGCGCTGCGGGTAGCCTCCTTGCTAGGCGCAAATGAGAAGCGCAACCTGCCCGACCTTACCGTCCGAAATCCCTCTTCAGAGGTCGAGAGAGGTCGGAATCAACATTTTGAAGCGCTGCTTCAGTACCTTCGAGGTCTATGTGACGCCAGTGACCAAGTCAGGGCGGACTATTGGCGACTCAGCGCAACGCCGCCTGACGATCGTCCGCAAAAGGCACAAAAGCTTCACGAGGAATTATCGGATCTCATGGGGATAATACCGTCGGAAAATGTCCCGCTTCATCCTCGTTCGGCGCTGATCGGCGAGACCGACAAGTTCTTGGCCTATGACATTTTCCTGGATGTTGTCCCGGGTGTCCAGGTTTACGGACAGCTCTTGATTCCGCGCGCTGTCGCAGGCCACTCCCAGACGCGGCTTCCCGCGGTAGTATGCCAACACGGTTTTGACGGAGCACCGAAATACATCAGTGGGGTCGGAAGGAATCTGGAAACCAATGATCATTTTTATCACCGCTTTGGTCAACGCCTGGCAGAGCGCGGTTATGTTGTGTTTGCGCCCTACATGACCGTACCGGAATATCATCCCCCGGCCGGCGTCGGCCCCGGAGCGAATCTCAAGAACCCTGCTGACCTGGGTGACGTCATCCAACGCGCCGACCTCATAAATCCCTTGGTGCGCCTGGCGGCTCCCCTGGGGATGATGCGTACCAGCATTGAGCTGGCTAAACTCCACCGAGTGGTTGACTTCCTTGAAACATTAGATTATGTTGACCGTAACCGAATTGGTTATTACGGGCTTTCGTATGGCGGTTATTCGGCAATTTGGATGTCGCCTTTGGAGCCGCGTCTCAAACTCACGGTCATTTCGGCGTTTTTTAACGATTGGCGTACCATGCTTACGGACACGGCGCGCTTTGGTTCATCTTATTGGAGCCTCCCGGACGAAGACTTTTATAATTGGAATGTCCTCAACCGCTTTGCTCATAGCGAGCTCATTGCCGCGATGTGGCCTCGCCCCGTGTGCATCGAGTATGGCTCCGAAGATCCTGTCACAACCCCCGTATGGCACAAACGAGCCTGGAAGGAAGTGCAGGCGTTCGCTGAATCCTGGGAAATGAACAACAAAATTGTGGACGACGACTTCGTCGGGCCGCACACGATCCATGGGATTGGCACGTTCTTCTTTCTGGACAGATGGCTCCGGCCTGAGCGTTCGGGTGAGCGCGACTACGGCTGCCGTGATTACAATTACTGCAATGAGACTGTGGCTCCGGGGTTTCACGGGTATTCCCGGGGTTCAAAGGGGGCCGTGCCTTACGCCACGCAAGTCCTCGACTCGAACCACAGTTTGGTGATCCACGGCCAGTTCTATGTCTCTGATTCATCTCCAGTGTTTACCGGGATGGCGTTCAAGATTGCACGGAGGGGAAACCCGGGAGATGTGGTGGTGAAATTCGGGTCCTCCGAGGCCTCCGAGGATCTCGGTCAGGCAAGGATTCAGTCGCAGGATGTATACCCGATTTATGACTTGTGGTACGAAGCTCGACTCAACAAGCCGGTTCGACTGGATCCTAAAAAGACATACTTCTTTGAAATAGGGGTTGAATCCGGCCAGGCTCCCAAGGATTTTTACACGGTCTTTGGCCCGACCCCCTTGGGTGGTAAGGGTTTTCCATCTAATTTTGGTCTGTCATTTCGAACGCTCTTGCAAGAGCATGAATGACTGCTCGTGCGTGCCAGGAGTGGAAGTGAAGATTATGTTCTTCCGGGTGGAAGTCGCACCCTGCCTTAGACTTCAGTCCGCGAAGGAGAACTGGAACTATGAATCTAGACGGAAAAGTGAGCCTGATCACAGGTGGAGCTGGCGGGATAGGGACAGCAACCGCAATGGAATTGGCCTGTCGCGGTTCGGACATCATGATCATTGACCAGTTGATCGATGGAAGGGCCGAGGCCATCAAAGAAAAAATCGAGTCCTTGGGGAGGCGCTGCTCTCTGTTGGCGGCCGAACTGAGCGCTCCCGAGGAAGCCGTCCGCTCGGTGCACGAAACCGTCGCGCAGATGGGGAGCGTTGATGTTTTAGTTCACGCGGCGGGTGGAGGTGTTCCTGGAAGCCTGCTCCAGGTTTCTCCCGAGGCATGGTACGGAGCCTTCAATATCCACGTGCACGCGATATTTCATCTCTGCCGCGCCGCTGTCCCCGTCATGAAGAAGAAGCGAGAAGGAGCAATAATTCTGATCTCCTCGGCGGCGGGAAGCCGTGGTTGCCTGGGTGCAATCGCGTACGGCGTGGCGAAGGGCGCTATTCCCCAATTCGCTCGATCTCTTGCGCGTGAACTGGCTGATGACAATATTCGTGTCAACGCTATTTCGCCCGGCATTATCCGTACGCCCTTTCAGGACTACCTGACTCCCGAGCAGGTGAAGAACAATATCGAAAACCGGATCCCGCTGCATCGCGAGGGAAAACCTCAAGATGTTGCCGCATTGATAGCCTTGTTGGTGACCAATGACTTCATTACAGGTGAGACGGTAGCTGTTGACGGCGGAATGAGCATGAGGATTGTCTAGCAGCGTTTTCTGCAAATTCTCGTCGCTGAGGCTGGGACATGAAGCGAAGGACATTCTTGAAGGGAACGGTGGGGGGATTGGGCGCTTTGGCAGGAATGCCCGGGAGTTTTGCAGGTGTAAGCACGGGTCTCGCCTCGGCGAATGCAGGAGAGCAGACGGATTTTCCACCCGATAAGTACCAAATGCCGGATTGGCTGCACTACGCGCGAACAGTTTATTTCGACGGCTACTCGCCTCCGGTCTATCCACACCTGAAGGAGTTTGATGCCGAGCGGTTAGTGGAAGCTGTGGTGGGGGTTGGTGGGAACCTGTTGCGCTTTCAGCCCATCGGCTATTGGGCGTACTACCGCAGCAAGGCTTTCCGAGTGCATCCCGAATTGGGAAGCCGGGATCTGATCGACGAGGTGGCACGAGAATGCCGTCGGCTTGGCGTTCATTTCTTCTGTTACACGGGTTATGGTCACCCGCATATGGAAGTTGGTTGGGTTGACGAGCATCCCGAATATGCAGACTGGATCCTGCGCGATCCCGAGGGAAGGCCCTACGGAACGTATTGGCACATAGGCTGGGCGAATCGGCAAAGGCTTTGTGTGACCGGAGATGCCTATCGTGCCGGAATTCGCCAAATCGTCAGGGAACTCTGTGAGCATGATACGGATGGGGTGTATTTCGATGCCCCAAGCGGATTCGGTTACACGGGAGTCTGCTTTTGCGACTCATGCCGGAAGAATTTCAGGAAATTCAGTGGCCAGGACTTGGATCGCCTCGCGGGGCTCGCCAAGCTCAATGGCCTGCCTTTTGATTGGGGCTCGTTGCCGGCCGATGTGGATATGAAAACGTTGACCGCCTGGTATGCCTGGGCGAACCAACTGACCAGAGAAGACCTTCTGGACTTCCGTAAGATTATTCATGGCAGCGGCAAATTCATGCTCTGTCATAACGCCCAAGCATGGGTCGGCACTTCCCTTTTGACGCAGTACCGCGTCCCCGATGGCTTCATGGTGGAGGCGAGTCGGGAAGTCTACGACCGGCTGATGACGGGGATGATGGGGGCCTCGATGGCGCGGCCGTACAAGCGCGTAGCACAAATGTATTTGGGCAGCTATGCGCTGTCCTGGTTCGGGGAGCCGCCGCACAACCATCCTTGGGTGCTGCACAATACGAGCCAGGAAGATCGGGACGAGATACGGATGGAGGGCTTCACCAACCTGGCGTGTGGGAATACGCCGCTTTATGCCACGGCGAACCGGCTGTATTTCAAGGTCGGGAGCGGGAGCGCGCAGCCGGCGCAGGAAGTGTTCGAGCTGATGCGGCGCGTGGAGGGGATGCATCAAGGGAGTGTTCCGGTGCCGTACGTGACGATTGTCCCGACTTGGGAATCGCTGCAGTT
>JAIQGA010000319.1 GCA_020072925.1 Terriglobia bacterium
ATGCGCGAGAACTTCAAGCTGACGCCGAGCGCCCCTACGCTGCTGCAATGCACGCTGACGGATGCCACCGCATCCCTCGACACCACAACACGCTCGGAGTCAGTGAATGTCCATGTCGGCGAGCACACCGAAAAGGATAAGAAAGGCAAAACCAAGCGCGTGGAAGACTGCAAGTTCCGAACGGTCCCGGTGACTTACCTCCTTTCCTCCGGCCATGTGGCGATGGACGTGAAAGCGCTCGACACCGAGACGCAGGGCGTCTTGATGAGCCAGCTTGTGGAGCACGCCTACCGGCAGGAGTCGCCCATTGGGGGTCCGCCCAAGTGCGGCGGCGAGTCGTACGGCGTCCAGCACGGCCAATTACAGGATCCCCTGGCCATTCTCGGCCTGCTGGGCGACCAGGCGGTGAACGACACGCTGGGGCTTGCGGCGGGTTTTGACGAGACGCGCGAGGTTCTGCTGGCGGTTGATGACGAACTCAAGCCCGGGAACGCCCAGGCGTCGGCGGGCAACTGGCAAGCGGCCCTCGATACCTGGACGAGCGTCGCCGTGCGCTCGAGCGCGGCCGAGGCGGCGCGCCAATATAATCTGGGCGTCGCGCACGAAGCTCTGGCAGCCGCGGGAATGCACAGCGGGGAACTCGATGCTGCCGCCTCGCATCTTTCCCAGGCGCAGGAATGCTATGCGCAGGCCCTCCAGCTCGATCCGGACGAGAAGTATTTCCGCGACACCCTGACCCGGACGGAGGGCGACCGCCAACTGCTCCAGCAGGAGATGGAGCAGGCCTCAGCGGAGGACGCCGCCAATGCCGGCGCGGCCCCGTGCCGGCCCGCTCCGGCGGCCGCCCCGCTCGCGATTCCCCTCGAAGGCTGGCCGCCCGGCGAGCCGAATACCACTCATGATTATCGCGTCTACGTGCGGACCCGGCTCAGCGCGCTGCCGGGGCAGCCTGCCGACGCGCTCAAACAAGAGTTGCTCGCCGCCGCGGGGGATTACAGCGTCAAGCCGGACGAAGCACAACGCGTGCTCGATTCGGAAACGCAGCGGCTCGCCGTGATGCAGCGGAACCTCGATCAATACCGAGAGGATTTCCAGGCAGCCGCGGCGGATGGCCTGATTACCTCGGAAAAGCGCCAGATGCTCCGTAAACGCCAACAAATCCTTCACCTCTCGGACGCGCAGGTGAAAGCCATCGAGGCAAAATTCGGTTTTCAGGAAGCTAACTAACGTATACGAATTTCGAGAAGTTACAAACGACCCCTCACCCCTACCCCTCTCCCCAAGGGAGAGGGCTGACGTTTTGGTGTCTAACCCTCTCCGCAAGGGAGAAGGTTGAGGTTCTGATCTCTAACCCTCTCCCCAGGGGAGAGCGTTGAGGTTTTGATTTCCAACCCTCTCCCTTGGGGAGAGGGTGGCCCGCAAGGGCCGGGTGAGGGGTTAGTGGTCCGTGACGCACATAAGCTGCAACCTTGGCTCCGACGTTTACTGTAGAACCCGACGCCGGGGCTATTCGTCTCTTAGCTTGGAGTTTGACTTGGGTGGTGGGCTTCGCAATTTCCGGAGAGGGCACGAGGACGCCGTTTGCTTTGCCGCCGCGGCAGGTTTGCCAATTCCGTTCTCAACCAAGAGCGCCGGTTCAGGTGAAGAGGAGCGTCAATCCCTCGTCCTGAGTCCTTCCCGTCGCCTGGACCTCAGCCGGTTTGGTATATTCCGGCTCGGAATCAGGCGGGGCTTCCCGGGTCGCCGCGGACGGCTGGCAGAAGCACGGCTGCTCGGCGGTGTATTCGAGTTGGCAGTAGGGACAGAGCATCGCGCTACTCCTACTTGCTACCCTCCATCTCTAAGGCGAACAGGCGGCGAAGGGAAATTGATTATTTCTATGGTGGCGATAAGCGTCAGCCGCCGGGACATATTGTCGCAGACACTGATCGGGACTTCACAAAAGTAACATACCATTCTTGGATAATCTCTCTAGTAATAAAGACCTTTCCGCGTTGACTTACCTCTGTCCGCGGCCTAAGATGCTTCGGCTCGAAGCCCGCCTGGCGACGGGGAAGTTCCACAAGCGCCAGTCCGTATGCTCGCTCGACCAGAATGAAACGCCCCCGAGGAAATCCATGCGCCCTACTTTGCGACTGCTCGACGACGACCTGATCACTCAAATCATTGCCGAGGCGCGGGACCTGCTGTGCCGGCTGGGAGTGGAGATTCACAATCCCTCCATCCTCAGCCTTCTGGCGGAGCATGGCGCGCAGGTGGAAGAGATCCATTCGACGGCGCGCCTCACGCCGGACATGATCGATCGGACTCTGGCCACCGTCCCGCGCACGTTCAAGCTCTACGACGTCCTCGGGAACGAAACACACGATTTCCGCGATGAACACGTCTACTTCACGCCCGGCTCCGCGGCGGTCCACATCCTGGACAACCAGACAGGAGAATTGCGCAAGCCCACGACCTACGACTACATCCGCTACGTCAAGTTAACGAGCAGCCTGCGGCACATCGCTTCGCAAAGCACCGCGCTGATCCCCGCCGACGTGCATGAGAGGATTTCGGACAGCTATCGACTTTATCTGAGCTTCCTCTATGGAGAGAAGCCGGTGGTCACCGGCGCCTTCACCATCGAGGGATTCGAGATCATGAAAGACCTGCAAATCGCCGTGCGCGGCAGCGAGCAGGCGTTGCGCGCCAAACCGCTGACGATTTTCTCCTGCTGTCCCACGGCGCCGCTCAAGTGGAGCGACGTGACCAGCCAGAATCTGGTGGATTGCGCGCGCTGGTCGATTCCCGTGGAATTGATTTCCATGCCGCTCTCGGGCCTGGTAGCGCCCGTCACGCTGGTGGGGAGCCTGGTGCAGCAGACAGCGGAAAACCTGAGCGGCGTGGTGATCAGCCAGTTGGTGAATCCCGGCCACGCGATTCTTTATGGCGGCTCGCCGGCGATTTTCGACGTGCGCTTTGAGACCACGCCGATGGGCGCCATCGAAACGATGATGCTCGACTGCGCAAACAGCGAAATCGGCAAGCGCCTGGGCATGCCCACGCAAGGCTACATCGCCCTCAGCGACGCGAAGCAACTCGACGCGCAGGCCGGGCTCGAGACGGGCATGGGCGCGGCACTCGCGGCGCTCTCGGGCATCAACAGCATCTCGGGCCCGGGGATGCTGGATTTTGAGAGCGCGCAAAGCCTGGAAAAGCTGGTCGTGGACAACGAGATTTGCGGCATGTCTTTCCGCCTGCTGCGCGGGATCGAGCCGCGCGAAGATTTCCCGGCGCTGCCGCTCTTCGAGGAATTGCGGCGGGAGAAGAATCTGATTATCGCCGACCACACGCGCCGCTACTTGCGCGAGCAAATCACTTTTCCGGGCGCGGTCATCGAGCGCGCCAACCTTTCGCGTTGGGAGGCGGGAGGGAAACGGACGTTGCGCGAGCGCGCCGCGCAAGAAGTGGAGCGGCTCCTCAAGGCGTACACTCCCTCTCGCCTGCCGGAAGAAACCAAAGGGGAATTGAAGCGCCTGATGACCGCGGAAGCGCGGCGGCACGGCATGGATGCCTTGCCCTAAGCGGCGCAGCATGGTCCTCGCTTGGCGGATTCAACCCTGAAATACGTGGCGTGGCAAGCCCGAGACTGAAATTCAACCCGCCGGGTACTTTCGGATTGACCCTGCGGATAGCGAGCCTTTACAATTCTAGATTGCGCCTCGCGAAGAAGCGAGGCTTGCGCGTTTTGGGGAATGTGCGGGCTTGGGGGAATACCATTTTACCGAAGGGGAAAGTCTTATCTCTCCTGCTTCTCATCGGCCTTCTGACGGGCTGTGCGAGCCCGCCAAAGCGACCCGTGGCCGCGCAACTTCCCCCACCGCCGCCTCCTCCGACGCTGGACGTTCTGCCACTTCCCACGCCGCCGCGCGAGCCGCCCGCCACAGCGGTTTCGACCGCTCCTGATGCCGTTGACCAACTCCTCCAGAAAGTCGATGCTGCCTATAATGCGGGGATGGCCGACTACCGCGCGGGGAATCTCGAGAAAGCCAAGGACGAGTTCGACCAATCGCTTTCCCTGCTCCTCGAGTCGGGCCTGGACATTCAGGGCGACGACCGGCTCAGCGCGGAATTCGACAAGCTGGTCCAGAACGAATACAGCGCCGAAGTCGCGGCGCTGGAACGCGGCGACACCCTCAGCCCTCATAACTATGTCCCGTCTCCCATGGAATCCTTCACCGGGCTCACCTTTCCGGTGGACCCGCGCGTCAAGGAGCGTGCCCAGCGCGAGTTGAAGTCCGTGCGCTCCGACCTGCCTCTGGTTTCCAACGATTACGTGGACGGCATCCTTACCTACATCCAGAACCACGCCCGCGGCTACATGGGAAATATCCTGAAACGCATTGGCCTTTATCAACCCATGATTTCCGAGGCTCTCCGCAAGGAAGGGGTGCCTCAGGACCTGATCTATCTCGCGGCGGGCGAAAGCGCGTTCAATCCTCTGGCCATTTCCAAGGCTCACTGCGTGGGCATCTGGCAATTCGCGCTCGGCACCGGTGAGCTTTACGGTCTGAAGAAAGACCGCTGGGTGGATGACCGCTTCGATCCGGCCAAGTCCACGCTGGCCGCCGCACATCACCTGAAGGACCTCTACCGGCAATTTGGCGACTGGTTCCTGGTCATGGCCGCCTACGACAGCGGCCCCCTCACGGTCCAGCGCGCAATTGAAAAGACCGGCTACGCCGACTATTGGAAGTTGCGCGAGTTGCATGCCCTGCCCACCGAGACCGAGAACTACGTGCCCATCTTCATTGCCACGGCGCTGATCGCCAAGGACCCGAAGACCTACGGGTTCGACGTTCCCCCCGATCCACCCCTCAAGAACGACCAGGTGGTGGTGAACGTGCCGACCGACCTCCGCCTGGTGGCGCAGTTGATCGACCGGCCCGTCGAGGACATCGCGCGACTCAATCCTAGCCTCCTGCGCTGGACGACTCCGGCGAACGATCCCAATTTCGTTTTGAATTTGCCGACCGGAACCAAAGACCTCTACGACCAGAAAATCGCTTCGATCCCACCCGACCGGCGCATCTGGTGGCAGGCCCACAAGGTCGAAGAGGGCGAGACGCTGGCCAGCATCGCGCGGAAGTTTCGCATCTCGCCCGTGGCGCTGGCGGAAGTCAATCAAATCAGCCGCGACACCATGCTCGAGGCGGGCGACAACCTGGTCCTCCCCCTGACGCCGGGGCGGGAGTCCTCCCTCGTCCGCGTGCGCGAGCGCGGCCCGCGCCGCCTGATTTACTATCGCGTGCGCGCTGGCGACACCTTGGACCTCATCGCCGACCGCTACGACACCACCCCCTACCAGATCCGCCGCTGGAACAAGATGCGCGGTTCCAGGCTCACTGCCGGCAAGTCCCTGCGCCTGTATGTCGCGGGCCGCGGAAGCAGTTCCCGCAGCGCGCGCTCGCGGCGGCGCGGGAAGTCCGGGACAGGTACGCTCGGCCCCAAGAAATCCCACGCCACGAAGTCGGCTTCCGCGCCCAGGACCAGCCCCACCCGCCACAAAGAAACTTCCAAAGACCGTGCCGCCGCCCGCTAGTTTGGAGTAGGGCAGCTTGCTGCCGCTTTGTTCCGTTCGGCTTGCTGCCGTACCGGACCCGTTCGACACATGGCCGGAAGCAAGCTTCCGGCCCACAAAGCGCAAGCAAGGGCAAGCAGTGCTTGCCGGACTTGCGCACTCCAAAGGGCCTTCATCATTGCGCTTGACAGAAAGGAATTGCTGGTATACATCTGCCCCGCAGAGCGGAGCGCGGCGTTCCAATGAGCGGTGATTATGCGGGCGCCGGGACATCACGACAGGTCGCAAGGAGGAGGGGGTATGACCATCGACGATGCAAAGGAACCAGGCGACGAGCTGGAGGACTACGGAGACGAACTCTCCTCCGATTATCGCGAAGAAGAGGAAGAGGGTATGGGTGAAGAGGGCGAAGAACTCGAAGAGGAAGTGTCTTACGAGGCTGAGGAGACCGTGACCGGGGTAAAGGCGCCGGAGGCCCCTGCCGCGGTAGCGGCGGTGCCGGCGGCCGCTCCGGCCCCGGCGGCAAAGGTGGCTCGGCCGGCGGCGAAAAAGGCCCCCAAAGCCAAGGCCAAGCCGAAAAAGAAGGCGGCGAAGAAGCCCGCGCCCAAGGCCAAGGCAAAGAAGCCGGCGAAGAAGGCGAAGAAGCCCGCCCACCGTCGAAAGGGCCGCCGGTAGCAGGTGACGAAAGCTCCCGCTCGGGCATGTCATGCTGAGCGGAGCGAAGCATCCCTGCATTTGTCTGTAACGGTGCTCTATGAGCGCCGCCTGGTGTCGCATTCGCGCGCCGAAACGCACGTGGCGGAGCGCGGGCCCCGATAGGATCGGGGCGGGCGTCTCGCCCGCGAGCGGCCAAGATGGCCGCGCTCCAGACCGGCGACCGCCGCTGCCGTTCCCGCTAGGCGCCCGAAGCCCTTTCGCCGGAGCCGATGCCGACCCCACATCATGCCGCAACGGCCCGCCGCGAGCCGCGACCTCAGTCCGCGCCCTGTGACGAGGCGGTCCGTCCCCCGGAGGCGGTGCGTGTCCGGGCCGTCGAGTTCATCCGCCGGATGCGCGGCGCTAGCCAGCCTCAACTCCTGCGCTGCGCGGACGGCGCCACCTACGTCGTCAAGTTCCAGAATAATCCCCAGCACGCGCGC
>JAIQGA010000320.1 GCA_020072925.1 Terriglobia bacterium
GTCAGCTTGATCAGCAAGGCGAGAATCAGCAGGAGCGGCGCGAGGATGATCAGGAGCGCCAGCGCCATCATGAAATCCAGAAGGCGCTTCACGAGCAGCAGGTATTCGGCTTCCGGGGTCGTGGTGAAGGTAAGGAGCGGCTTGTCGCCCAGGCGCTCCAGGTAGACCGTCGAGATGACGTGGGGGAAGAAGCCGAGGAGCACGCGCGTTTTAATGCCTTCTTCCTCGCAGAGCAGGAAGGTTTCTTCCAGTTTTTCCAACTCCTCTTTGGTGACGGCGAAAATCACTTCGTCGATGACCTGGCGGCGCAGGAGCTCGGGAACCTCGCCCAGCCCGAACACGGGATACGAGCTTCGCAGCCGGGGTGAGCGGAATTCGCCGGCGCGGTCCGGCGCCGTGTTGATGCGAACGAAGCCGAAGAGCCGCACACCGCGGCTTTCGTAGGCTTCCAGCGTCCGCGCGATTTCTTCCACCTCCGGGCCATCCCCCACCAGAAGGAAATGGCGGAAGCCGGCCACGCTGCGCCGCAGCGGCCCCGCGAACGCGCGCGCCACCAGGCGGAAGAGCGTCATCGCCGCGAGGTCGGCCACCGCGTACAACCCCAAAAGCAGGCGGCTGATGATTTCCAGCTTGAAGGCAAAGGTAACGGCGAACAGCAGCGTGGTGGCGATGATTGCGACCTTCAAGGGATCAGAAAACGCGCGGCGCAGTTCTTCCTCCCGAATCTCGCGATAAATCCCCGCAGCCAAACCCACCGCCAGCCAGATCGCGACGGCGAGGGGAACGATCCAGTAATAGTTTTCGAGCGGATAGAGCGGGCGCGGCGTGACGAGATGAGAGCGGATCTGGAAGGCCCACCAGAAGCTGGCGAGAGCGAGAAGCAAGTCGGCCAGCAAGTAAAGCGCACTGATGATCCGGTCGTGGCGTGCGAACATCGAGCCTCACCTCGGGTCGCGCCGGGGCTGACAACGCACCTATATTATCAAAAAACCGCATGATATCCGGCGGCCCGCGCGCTCAAAGCGCAGCGCGGGATGAGGGTCTTTCCATCCGCTCGTGTTTGAGGTAGAGTTGCGCCACCGTCGCAGCAACACTTCGCTTTTTCCCGAGCGCGGGGACATCCGGCCCGAGGGACGGCTCAGGCGCGACGGCGAACTCGAGGGAATGCAGGAATTCGATGGACAGATCGAGAAGATGGTCCGCGCGGGATTCATCGACAAGGAAGTGGGACTGGCATACGCGACCAACGAGAGCAACCTGCTCTTGCAGTTGACTGATCTCGGCGGCGAACCGGCCGCGGAGATCCCCACTCCCTGAACGCACCCCTCAGGATGACTTGCCGTGCGAATGGTTAAGCAACCCTCCAAGGCTCGCGGATGACTCCGGCCATGAAAATCTTTCTGGTACTGGGCGTGGCGCTCCTGGCCCAGAGCGTCTGGTCGCTCATCGACGGCTATCGCTTCCTGCGATACGCGCGGTCATGTCGCGGTAAGCCGCCCGGCGACTTCGCGCCGCCCGCCGCTCTGCTGATCCCCTGCAAAGGCGTAGATACGGGATTCGACGAAAATCTCGCGTGTTATCTCAATCAGGATTATCCCCGCTATCAAGTGGTCATCGCGATTGCTTCCGAAACTGATCCCGCTTTCAAACCGCTCCAGTCGCGGCTCAGGGAAATCGAGGCGTCGAGCGCGCATCGCGGGCCTCAGGTCGCGCTGGTCGTCGCCGGATACTCGCCGTCACGTGGCGAGAAAGTTAACAATCTACTGCGCGGACTTGCCGCGGCCGAGCCCTCGGCGCAGGTTTACGCATTTGCGGATATGGACGCCCGCCCCGCGCGGGACTGGCTGCGTTGCCTGGTCGCGCCACTGCGCGATCCGCAGGTGACGGTGAGCACGGGCTTCCGTTGGTACCTGCCCGGGGCAAGTTTCGTCTCGCAACTGCGCGCGGCTTGGGACACTTCTATCGCCACGCTCTTGGGCGATCACGATCACAATTTCGCCTGGGGCGGATCCATGGCGATTCGAGCGATGGATTTTGCGCGCCTGCGCGTCGCGGATCGCTACTGGGCCGGCACGGTCAGTGATGACTATGCGCTGACGCGCGCGGTGCGCGAGGCGCGCGGCCGCATTCGCTTCGAGCCGCGTTGCCTGGTGGCTTCGCGGGAAGAGTCGAGTTTTAGGGAATTCCTCCGCTGGGCAAACCGGCAGATCATCATCACGCGCGTCTACGCGCCGCATCTTTGGAGGATGGGCCTCGCGGCGTACGTTTTCTTCTGCGGGACGATGCTGTGGGGCCTCGCCGAGCTCGCCCGTCCGGGGGTCCCGGCGGGCTGGCGATGGAGCGTGGCGGGAACGCTCGCAGCCATCCAACTTCTTGGCGTCGCCAAAGCTCGCCTCCGCAGCGTCGTAGCGCGCGAGGTTTTTACGGAAAAAACCGCTCTTCTCAAACGCTATGGCGGGCGCTACTGGCAGTTGTCGCCGTTGGTTCCGTGGGTGATGCTGGTGAACCTTGTGGTGGCGGGATTCACCCGCCGCATCGAGTGGCGGGACACTTGTTACGAACTGAAATCGCCGAACGAGGTCCGGGTGTTGCGGCGGGGCGCAGGGTGAAAGACCAGGACTTCAGCGGCCGCCGCGTGGCGGCCGGGTCTTGTGCCTCGAGATGTAGCGGGCGGGAGGCGAAGCCTTCTTCTTTTTTTCCGGCGGGGGCGGTGGCGGAGGCGCCGGAGCCTCCTCGGCGGGAGGCTCCTCCTCGGCCTCGGCCGGGGCTTTTGCCAGCACCTGGCTGAAGAGCGCTGCGCGGGCGGGCTTCTTTTTCTTCTCCGGGACTTCCGCGTTCTTGTACGGATGCTCGCTGTGACACGTTTGGCAAACGACCTTCACGACCTTTCCGTCCACGAGACTCGCCACAGCATGGTTCAAAAGGAGGCGACAACGCGGGCAATAATCATCAATGATGTCACCCAGACGCGGAATGGCGTCGATCATGAAGGTTCCCTCGTGAAGGCTTGAGTGCACCGGCTCACGCGAGCCAAGGCATTATAACGCAAAAAGCAACTGCGCGGCGAAGCCGAGCCGCTCCCCGGCGCGCAGGCCTTGGCCTTTCTCAAGGCTCTACCCTCAAGAATCCAAACAACGCTGCAACCGCGGCAAGCCTGAATTGACACTCCCTCGCGTTGACGATATTCTGAATGATGATCTAGCGTGCGCCTCGTCTTCTGAAAGGGCTTTGGCGCGCGAATTCACTGCTTGGTAGTGATTCCTCCCGCGTGGGTGAGGTTCCCGGGTGGCCGTGCGAGGCGGAAAAGGGTTACGTCATCTTATGAACGGGTTTTCGAAGCACATTACCGCGCACTTTCGCCGAGCGGTGCGCCTAGCGCTGATGCCGCTTCTGGCCGCGCAACAAGAAGAGGCGCTTATGGGAGGCCAGGCGGTGATCGAGGGTGTGATGATGCGCTCGCCGCACTCCTATGCCGTGGCGGTGCGTCAGCCGAACGGTGGCATCGCCGTGACCCGGGACTACCTCGAGCGGCCTTCGGTGAAATATCGCTGGCTGAAGTATCCGCTTCTGCGCGGCCTGGGCGTGCTGGGGCAGGCGCTCGTGCTGGGCATCCGCGCTTTGCGCTATTCGGCGGAAGCCGCGATCGAAGAAGCCGAGCCGGCTCCGGGAAAAAAGAAAGGAGAGCTGAGCAACTGGCTGTTGGCGGTCAATCTCGCGTTCTCGCTCGGTTTTTTCATCTTCTTCTACAAGTTTCTGCCCTTGTACTTGGCGACGGCCATCAACCGGCATTATCCGGCCACCAACAGCACCTGGATCTTCAATCTCCTGGACGGGACGATCCGCATCGTCCTCTTCCTGGGCTTCCTGATTCTGATCTCGCAATGGAAGGAAATCCAGCGCGTGTTCGAGTATCACGGCGCGGAGCACAAGGTGGTCTGGGCGTTCGAGAAGCGCGGGCCAATCGACGTGGCTACGGCGCGGGGCTGCACGCGTTTTCATCCGCGCTGCGGTACGAGTTTCCTTCTGGTGGTGATGGGCATCGCCATGGTGCTTTACATGTTTCTGCCCTTCCACTCCTTCGCGATGCGCTTTGTGGGACGGCTCCTGCTGCTGCCGGTGATCGTCGGGGTCTCGTACGAATTCATCCGCTTCGCGGCCAAGGCGCAGGGCCGCCTGTGGCGATGGGCCTCGCAACCTGGACTTTGGCTGCAACGCGTCACCACGCGCGAGCCCGACGATCGTCAGTTGGAGACGGCAATCAGGGCGCTCGAGACGGCCATGGAGCTCGAGCGGACCCGGGGCGGCGAGCTCGTCGTTGCCTGATCGAAGTAGGCAGTAGGCAGAAAGCAGTAGGCAGAAGGCAAGAGTGCGCCTTCGAACCTTCATAGGTGGACGCTGGCGTACTAATCCCTGTACGCCGTGACCTGTAACCTGCCACCTGTGCCCTGGTTCTTATGCACTTTTTGGAAAAGCTGGCGGAAATCGAAGCGAAGTACGACGAGCTGACGGCGCAGCTCGGCAAGCCCGAAGTGTTGGCTGACACGGCGCTCTATCAGAAGACCGCGAAGGCCCACTCGGACTTGACCGAGATTGTGGAGAAGTATCGGAATTGGAAAGCGATTCAGAAATCGCTTCAGGAGACCAAGTCGTTGCTGGAGGAGTCCTCCTCCGACCCCGAGATGAAAGCGCTGGCCCACGAAGAGCTGCGAGAGCTGGAAAAGAAACACGAGTTCGCGGAACAGGAGTTGAAGTTCCTCCTCATCCCGAAAGATCCCAACGATGAAAAGAACGTGGTCCTGGAGATCCGCGCGGGGACGGGCGGGGACGAGGCGACGCTTTTCGCGCAGGAAATCTTCCGCATGTACAGCCGCTACGCCGAGGAGCAGCGCTGGCGCGTGGAGGTGCTCTCCACGAGCGTCTCGGGCGTGGGCGGGCTGAAGGAAGTCATCGCCCTCATCGAAGGCCAGAAGGTTTTCAGCAAGCTCAAATACGAGAGCGGCGTCCACCGCGTGCAGCGCGTCCCCCAGACCGAACAGCAGGGGCGCATCCACACCTCCGCGGTCACGGTGGCGGTGCTGCCTGAAGCCGACGAAGTCGAAATCGCGATCGATCCCAAGGACATCCGCATCGACACGTTCTGCTCGTCCGGGCCGGGCGGCCAGTCCGTCAACACCACGTACTCGGCCGTGCGCATTACGCATTTGCCCACCGGCATGGTGGTTTCCTGCCAGGATGAAAAGTCGCAGATCAAGAATCGCGCCAAAGCGCTGCGCGTTCTGCGCTCGCGCCTGTACGAATTGAAACTCCAGGAACAGCAAAAACAAATTACCGAAGAGCGCCGGGCAATGATCGGCACGGGCGACCGCAGCGAGAAGATCCGCACCTACAACTTCCCGCAGAACCGCGTCACCGACCACCGCATCGGGCTCTCGATTCACCAGCTCGACCGGTTGATGGATGGAAAAATCGAGCCGCTGATCGACGCACTGATCGCCCATTACCAGGCTGAGAAGCTCAAGCAACCTCCGCCCAAGGGTCCCGAAGACGAACCGCCCGCGGTGTTTGCCCCCTAGGCCATTCGGTCGGGGCGCGCCGCTAACCGCATGCAACTCCGCGCCGCACTGCAAACCGCCCTCAAAACGCTGCTCCAGCACCAGGTGCCTTCCGCGCATCTTGCGGCCGAATTGCTTTTGATGCACACGCTGGGGTGCGACCGCGCCTATCTGTACGCTTGTCCCGAGCGCGAGTTGGGCGCGGAAATCACAGACCGCTACTTTCGGTTCATCGAGGAACGGACCACCGGCAAGCCCACGCAGTACATCACCGGGCACCAGGAATTCTGGGGACTGGATTTTGAGGTTACGCCGGACGTGTTGATTCCCCGCCCCGAGACGGAGCACGTCGTCGAGCGGGTGCTGGAAATCGCCACAGAGCGGAAGCTGCGCAAAGATGGGCGGCTGCGCATCGCGGATGTGGGTACGGGTTCGGGCTGCATCGTTCTGGCGCTCGCTTCGGAGTTTCCGCGCGCCGTCCTTTTCGGCGTGGATATTTCGCGCCCGGCGCTGGTGGTGGCCTCGCGCAACGCGCGCCGCCTCGGCATGCCCGAGCGCGTCAAGTTCCTCGAGAGCGATTTACTCGCGCGCCTGCTCGATAAGGATTTTGCCGGCACCTTCGATTTTGTGGTGGCCAATCCCCCCTACGTGGGCGAAGGTGAAATCGACATGGTGCAACGCGAGGTCCGGGCGTTTGAGCCCCGCGTTGCCTGGGGCGGCGTGGCACGCGGCGAGGAGATTTACGCGCGGCTCTTCCCCCAGGCGCTTCAGGTCCTGAAGCCCGGCGGATGCGTCGTGGTGGAGATTGGCTACAATATGCGCGACCGGGTGCTGCCGCTACTGAGGAACAATTGGACGGACGTGGAGGTAATCCCAGATTTGGCAGGGATTCCTAGAGTGGTGAGTGCACAGAAACCGCGCTGAGGTTCCACAAAGATGCGAGTGAATCTTAAGGGACTAAGACTCCCCTTGTTACTTTGCCTCCTCGCCGCCTCGTTAATCTTCTTTGTGAGCACCTACTGGTACTCAGTGGTTGTCCCCAAGCCCGTCCAGGAAGATGACATACGTGAGGCAGTTCTCCGTCAGGCCTTTAAGGATGAGTTGGCAAATTGCGGGCCAGAGGGAGAAGCATGTTGTATATCCATC
>JAIQGA010000321.1 GCA_020072925.1 Terriglobia bacterium
GGTGCTTGGCCATCACGGCGAGGAGAGTCAGAGCGCGCTGAATCTTGAGGATGTCCAGGTGGTGATTAACCGCGATTACCGGCGGGGCCAGACCTCGTCGCTTCAGGAGGGCTTGAAAGCGCTCGTGGACGCGGATATCGAAGCTGTCGTGTTCTGCCTGGTGGATCATCCCGCGGTCCCGGCGGAAGTGATTCGACAACTAATAGCGGCGTTTCGCGAGTCCGGTGCGCCCGTGGTCATTCCCACCTACGAAGGTCGGCGCGGTCACCCGGTGGTAATTGGCCGCGCTTTATTTGAGGAACTATCAGCGTTGGGGCCCGGCGACGCCGCAAATGCGGTCATCCGTAAATATCGCGCCAGGACGCATTTTCTCCCAGTAGGCGACCGCGCGATTTTGCTTGATGTGGACGATCCGAAAACTTATCGGCAGCTTGAAAACGCTCAGCGCTGAAGTTTGCCTGGCTCCTGGGGGCCGGGTTTACGCCGGACCGTTTGCGGGAACGGCCAGCGGCGCCTGAGTCGGCACGACAGGCGCAAAACTCCTCACCCCTTCTTCAAATTCCGCCAGCCCGGGCTGCAAGTCGAGCAAGGCGATTGGGACGACGGGCATCAGTGCCGGCATGGGCGCCGGCATCTCGACGGATTGCTCGGCGTCGTAGGCGTAGAGCACGCGTTCGTTTCCCTTCACCAGAGCTGCGACCAGGACTCCCACGCCGGCGCCCACGCCCGTGGCAATCGCTGCCGAGCGGCCGGAGAGCCCCTGGTCACTCGCGCAATAGTACCCCAGATCATCCAGGCAGCCCCGCTCGCGCATATCGGCACCCGACCAGGCGCCATAGCCTATCGCTGCTCCCGCGGCGAGCCCCAACAGAATCTGCTTCCAGTCGGCAGGAGGCTTCATGCTAACGATGAGGACCTCGGAACGCGGCAGAACCACTTCTTTTCCCTCGTAGCGAAATCGCAGGCCGTCCTCCGTCGCGTCGAGGAAGCTGACGCTGATTTTCTTGCGGTCCAGACCCACCACGTTGATTTTCTGGCCGGAGCGCAGTTGGTTCAGATTTGCCCAAGGATCCGCGGTCTGGGAAAATCCCGCAGCCGAAACCAATATCAGAAGGATGAGTGCCGAGATCAGGCGTCGCATGGCTCCCTCCCTTGCAGCCTACATCGAGGGTTACATCGACTCTACTATCTCCGACGCAATCGCGCTGCCAGGGGTTACGCGACGTATCCTTTCCTGGATTCAACGGCTTATCTGCGGCAAGACAAGGTATCGGGCTGAAAAACCGTGGGGATATTGCAACGGTGACGGAATATTCTTGCGGCAAGCCTGGGGGAGGGGGGACGTCATCAACTGCCCCGCCAAGCGGCAAAGTCGCAACGAGGGTGTTTCGACCGCTGCCGCCACCACACTCGGGATATTGAGTGATCGGGTGATTGCGTGATCGGGTGTTCGGGCGATTGAAGAGAGGAATTTGAAACCTGCACACGGGTTTCTTCAATCACCCAATCACTCAATCGCCCAATCACACAATGAACTGACTCGTCACTGTCCCTCAGACCAGCGGCGTCTCACCCGGCACGGCGATTGTGGCCACGGGCAGCGGCTCTTGCCAATCGAGCTTTGCGGGCATCAAGCTCTCCTGCGAGTTCAGCGCCTGGTCCCAATTAACGGCCTTGCCCGTGTAAGCCGCCATGCGCCCCATGATGGCGGTCAACGTGCTCTCCGCCACGGTCTCAAGTTCATTGTACGGCTTGCCGGCGCGGATGGCGGCGATCAGGTCCGCGTGTTCCTGCACGTAAGGCTTGTTGTCCTTGCCGGAGAAATGCCAACTATTTGCGCCCGTGATCGTGTAGCGATTCACCTGGCAGAAACCCTTGGTCCCCGCGAGCGCCTCGGAGACGCTGTTCTCGCAGTTCGGGATTTGCCGGCAATAGCTGGCCATGTGTACACCGTTCGGATACTCGTAATCAATTGCGAAATGGTCGTAGATGTTGCCGTATTCCGGCCCGGTGCGCACCTGCCGGCCGCCCAGCCCCACGGCGCGCGCGGGATGTGTGCCCATCGCCCAGTTGATGACGTCCAGGTTGTGAACGTGTTGCTCCACGATGTGGTCGCCGCAGAGCCACGTGAAGTAGTACCAGTTGCGCATCTGCCAGGTCATGTCGCTCCAGCCGTCTTGGCGCTTGTGCACCCAAATCGGCCCCTGGTTCCAGTACGCGCGCGCCGCGGTGATTTCGCCGAGGGCGCCATCCTGAAGGTGCTTCAGCGTTTCGAGATATCCGGTCTGGTGGCGGCGCTGCGTGCCCACGCCGATGGCCAAGCCTTTTTCCTTTGCCGACTGGTACGCTTCGAGCACCGTGCGGATTCCGGGACCATCCACCGCCACAGGCTTTTCGGAGAAGATGTTCTTTCCCGCCGCCACCGCGGCTTTCAGGTGCCACGGCCGGAAGCCCGGCGGCGTCGCCAGAATCACGTAGTTGACGTCGCAAGCCAACACTTTCTCGAACGCGCCGAACCCCACGAAACAGTTTTCCTCCGGCGCCACAGCGTTCGCGCCGAGTTTCTTCAGGTAATCGCGGCTTTCCTGTAAGCGGTCCTGGAAGGCGTCGCCCATCGCGATTACGCGCACGTTCTTCGAAGACTCGAGCGCGTTTTCGGTGGCGCCCGTGCCGCGCGAGCCGCAGCCAATCAGCCCAATGCGAATCTCATCGCTCCCCGCCGCGTGGACGGCGGGCAACTTTCCCAGCCCGGCAGCGACCGCGCCCACCGCCGCCGCCGAAGTTTTCAGAAAATCCCGCCGTGAAGAACCCTGTGTGGATATTCCTTCCTGCTTAGTCATCTCTCGCCCCCTCTTTGTGTTGTATTCATCCTTCATTCTCCATCCTTTACTCTCAACCCTCGACTCTTAACCCTTGACTTTTGACTTTCAACTTTCGACTTTCAACTTTTCTTCCCGCTCGTCACTCATCACTGTTCTTTCCGCACCTGATCTTTGAATCCAGCGAGATCCGCCTGCTCGTGCAGCGGCCTCAATACGCGAAATCCCACGAAGAGCGCATCGGTATGCCACCAGATGCTCTGCGGGCGCTGCGGGTCCTGCTGGCTCCAGTCGGGCGTCGAAGCCAGGCGCGCGGCGCAGCGCAATTTCGCCGCCGGGTCGTCCCACGAACCGCCGCGCACCACGTGCGGATATTCCTGCCCGCCGGGAATCAGCACTGGCGCCTCGGCGGGGATCAGCGGCTTGAAGGTCTTGTAGCAGTCCTTGTCATAGAGGTCCAGGCACCACTCCGCCAGGTTGCCGAGCAGATCGAAAATTCCCCAGGCGTTGGGTTTCTTCTGCGCCCCGGAGTGCGGCAGCGCCTCGGAATTCTCGCGATACCATGCGTAGTCGCCGAGATTTTTCTCCGTAATGCCGGCACCGAAGGGCGACTCGGACCCGGCGCGGCAAGCGTATTCCCACTCCGCCTCTGTGGGGAGGCGATAGTCCCGCCCAGTCTTGGCGGAAAGCCAGCGCGCGTATTCCATCGCGGCATGATAGGTCATGTCCAGTGCCGGATGGCCCTCGCGGCCGTAGCCGAAAGTCTCGTCCATGTAAGGCGGCGTGGGACGCGTGATGGCGTCGGCGGGCTGGTTGGCCTGCGTGCTCGGCGCCGCGCCGGCCTGCTTTCGCTGCACGATATCGCGGCTGAAGTTCATCTCCTCGGGCAAGGCCGCATCCTGCGGCGCCGCCCCGGGAGCAGCGGGATGTTCGGCGGGCAGAAACAAAAGCCCGAAAGCAGCGAGCAATATGCACCCGATCAACCAGGACCGTTTCCTCATTATTGTTCGGCCATCCCTGAGCAGAACGATGTGCGCGATTACGAACTCTGCTACGATGCGAAGCGGTCGGCCATGGGTCGAAGCCGCATGCGTATTCGCGTACCCTTTCTTATCTTAATGTATTGGCTATGGAACGGGGCAAGCCTGATTTGTGCCTCGCCGCGCGCGCTTGGCCGCTTCGAATTCGTCGAACCCCACATGGGCACGCGATTTCAGATCGTCCTCTACGCCCCGGACGCCGCCGCTGCCCAACGCGCCGCCCAGGCCGCGTTCGCGCGCATCGCGGCGCTGGATGATAGCATGAGCGATTACCGGGCGAGCAGCGAATTGATGCGGCTCTCGGCGCAATCCGGCGGCGCGCCCGTGCGCGTCAGCGAGGATTTGTTTCGCGTGCTCGTCGCCGCGCAGGATATGGCGCGGCGCAGCGATGGGGCTTTCGACGTCACGGTAGGTCCGGTGGTGCGATTGTGGCGGATGGCGCGGCTGAGCCACAAGCTGCCGGACCCGGTGCGGCTTGCGGCCGCCAAGAAACTCGTGGGCTACGGAAGAGTTCAGATCGACGCGCGGACGCGAACCGTGCAGTTGCTCGCGCCCGGCATGATTTTGGATCTGGGCGGCATCGCCAAAGGCTATGCCGCCGACGCCGCGCTCACCGTGCTCAAAGAACACGGCATCACGCGGGCGCTCGTGGCGGGCGGTGGTGATATCGCGGTTGGCGATTCGCCGCCCGGCGAAGACGGCTGGACCATCGGCATCGCGCCGCTCGAATCGCCGGACGCTGCGCCACAACGGTTCGTGCACTTGCACGACGCCGCGATCTCGACTTCGGGCGACGCGGAGCAGCACGTCGAAATCGACGCCATTCGTTACTCGCATGTCATCGACCCGCGTACCGGACAAGCGCTTACCGGCCGGCGCAGCGCCACGATCATCGCGCCGAACTCCACCACTTCCGACGCGCTCGCCACTGCCGTATGCGTCCTCGGCCCCCAAAGCGGTTTGAAACTCGTCAACAGCCTGCCCGGAACAGAGGCGCTGTTTGTCACGGAAACGCCACGCGGCACGAAGACGATTGAGTCGAGATTTCCACCCCCGGCACGAGCGAAGCCGCGGCCCTGAATTCTCGTTAATTCGGTGTGCAAGAAGTCCCACATTGAGGCAGGAATTGCAGCCGTCGATGCATCTACATAAGCGCCTTATTTTCAGTATATTACATTTCGTTGGGTTCGTTTTTGGTTTGCTTAAAAACCCTGTTTTCTTATAGATACGTACGACCTAAGGCCGTTTTATTGGGTTCGTTTGGGTTCGTTCCTCGAGTCATCCTTTATTTTCAATAACTTGTTGGCTTCGTTCCCCAAGAAAGATCCCTTGAAAACAAGTTGACAGTCGAAAGTCGAAGGTCGAAAGTTAAGACAGGAAGTCCACCGCCTCTTGCCTCCCCTTTGCCTGTCTGCTGCTTCCCGACACCGGTCTTCTGTGGGTCGTATGCAGTATGCCGTCTACTGTCTGGCGTCTTTTCAGGGGGCTCGTCCGTATTCAGGCTAGAATGGCGCACACGATTTACTGGTTCGAGAATTCGATGGAACAGGAAGCGCTGGAACTCGTCCGCGGTTTGCGGCGGCGCGACCCGGAATTACTCGACCGCCTGATCCAGCAGTATCACTACCGGCTCCTCCGTTATCTTTGCATGCTGGTTGGCCATCGCGAGACCGCCGAGGACCTCTTCCAGGAAACCTGGGTGCGTGTGCTGGAGAAAGGCCACCAGTATCGCGCACAGTGGAAGTTCGAGTCCTGGCTGTTCAGCGTGGCGCGCAACCTGACGATCGATTTCCTGCGTCGCCGGCAGCCGCAGAGTCTGGAGGCGTTGCTCGAGGAAACGCCCGGCGCGCCGCCGCGCGAACTTGCGGCGACGAATGCGCCAACGAGCTTCGAGGCGTTGGCGCAGAGCGAGGAAGCGGCACGGCTGGCCGCCGTCGTCGCAGCCCTGCCGCCGGCGTATCGCGAGGTGCTGGTGCTGCGCTTCCAGGAGGACCTGGCGCTCGAGGAGATCGCCGGCATTGTCAGCGCGCCGCTTTCGACGGTGAAATCGCGCCTCTACCGCGGCCTGGAGGCGTTGCGCGAACGATGGGTGGGAGGAACAGTATGAGCGAAGATGTGCATCAGCGCGCGGCGCGTCTCATCGCGGCCGAGTGCGTCGAAGGTCTGGCGGCCGGCGAGCGGACTTGGCTGGAGGAGCACCTGGAGCATTGCGCGGATTGCGCCGCGCACGGCCGAGCCATCGAGGAGGCGTTGAGAGCGCTGCGCGCCGTTTCAGTGCCGGTCCGCCCCGCGCTGCTCGCCGCCACGCAACTCCGCGTGCGGCTGCGCGCCCGAGAACTGCACGAACAGCGGTCGCGAATGCGGGCCCTGTGTATCTCCTGCGCGCTCTCCTGGATTCTGGGAGTCGTGACGGCGCCGCTCCTGTGGCGGGCTTTTGCCTGGGTGGGGCGCAGCCTGGCATTGCCGGACATCGTCTGGATGGCTTCTTTCGCCTTGTGGTGGATCGTGCCGGCGGCGGTCGGCGGTACCCTGGCGTGGTGGCGATCGCGCGTGGCGAGGGAAAACGGTTACGCGGCCGGCCTCCCGCGTTGAGAGGGTTCATCGTCAACGGCGCCCGCGAGCCCCCCTTGCGGCGCGCGGACGGAAAGCGAGATGAATACAATGACCGAAGAGAAACAGAAAATCACCGAAGGCGTTCGCGTAATTCGCTGGCGCATGGCCCACGAGGAGCTGCGCTTTCGGGATGAGCTCCGCAATATTCCTCGCTGGCTTATCAGTGTGGCGGTTGCGCTCTTTGTGATCGGCCAGGTTGTGGCTCAGATCGTCTATCGCTACACGCCGCACAGGCAGGAACGGCTGATCGAGATTATGGGCGTGGCCGCGGGCATGGCGCTTTTCCTGGGTCTCTTGCTTCTGTTTTTTGGCTACATTTATCGCGATGCGAAGCGGCGCGGGATGAATGCCCCGCTCTGGACGTTGCTGGCCATCTTCGTCCCGTACTTGATCGGCGCGATCATCTACTTCCTGATGCGCGAGCCGCTCCCCTACAACTGCCCCCAGTGCGGCGCCACGGTCACGGCGCGCTTCAACTTCTGCCCGAGCTGCAAATACAATCTTCGCCCGGCGTGCCCACAGTGCAAACACGAGGTGGGCGCCCAAGACAAGTACTGCGCGTACTGCGCGTACGAATTGCCCTCCGGGGCGTGAGGGCGCATTGCTTGGCCCGAGTGCAAGGATAATTCCGAGCGAAATGCGGAGATCCGTCGCTGTGCTCAGGATGACAAACCACTGTCATTCTGAGGAGCGTAGCGACGAAGAATCCCAGCATTGAAAGAACTGAAAGAGATCCTTCGCTTCGCTCAGGATGACAAGCGAAGGGTCAGGATGACAAGCCAAGGGCTGAGGATGACGGGGCGAGGCTCAGGAAGACACCGAGGGAGAACGACATGGCGGAGGGATTCTTAACCGCTGCCAGACAGCCGCGCCAGAAGGTGTTGCAGCGCGTCGATAACGAGGACTGCGGCGTGCCGGGAGGCGGACGGCAAGCCGCCCACTCCGGCTTCGACGCGGTCAGTCGTCAGGCCGGCAATTTCCTCGAGCGTCTTTCCCCGGATGGCCTCGGTGAGCCACGACCCGCAGGCGATGGCAGGGATGCAGCCCGCCACCTTGAATTTGACCTCCACGATGCGCGCGTCATACACCACCGCCCAAAGCTTCATCAAATCGCCGCACGCCGGATTCGTCACTTCAACCACTGCTGTGGCTTCCGGGATTTCTCCCACGTTGCGCGGATGGTGGAAGTGGTCGAGAAGTTCGTCGGAGTACATGGGAAGAAGTCGTCAGTTGTCAGTCGTCAGTGGTCAGTACGCAGGCCTATGCCACTCCCCTGCGACTGCCAGGATCATCGAGAAAGATTCGGCCAAGCGAGATTCCTTCGAATTTCGAGTTCCGAATTTCCGTTTTCGAATTTCCAGTTTCCATTTTCCAATTTCCAGTTTCACTCTCAACCCTCAACTCTCGATTCTGAATTTCCGGCTCGCATTGAGCAAACTCGCAGTCCAATGGTCAGTGCACCATATCACCGAAAAAGAGAAATCGCAGCAGCAACACCATGGCCACGCCCGCGGCGACGGTTAGCGCAACGCGAACGCCGCGCCTTTTATTGACCTCCGGAATCAGATCCGACGCCGCGACATAGAGCGTAACGCCGGCAGAGAGCGCCAGGCCGTAATTGACCCAACGGTGCGCCAGCGCCATCACCAGAATGCCCAGCAGACGTGAGACGCCCAGCGCGCCGGCGGCCGCCAGCGCCGCGCGACGGCTCTTTCCCGCCGTCACCATGATCGAAGACATCGTAAAGCCTTCCGGCATGTTGTGCAGGATGGTGGCGCCGAAGATCACGCTGCCCAGCCAGTTCGAGACCAGGAATCCCGAGGCGATGGCGACCCCGTCGAAAAATGTATGGATGAGCAAACCGCCCAGCGCCGCGTAAGCAACCGCGGGGTTGAGGAACTCTTCCGGGTGGGTCTCCTCGCCGAAATGGAAATGCGCGGGCCAGGCATGCTCGAAGTAGTGCACGATGAAATAGCCCAGCAGAATGAAAACCGGCGCGCTGACGGGCGCGAGGCGCAGGCTTTCGGGGACCATCTCGGTGAGCACCGTGGCCAGCATGAATCCGGAGCCCAGGGCGATGAAGACAGCGAGAAACGCCCGGCTCCAAGCGCGCGCCGAAACGATCGCGCCGCCGAAGACGTTCGCCAGGCCCGCGACCACGCCGAGAGCAAGACTGATCCAAAGGTAGTTCATGATGGAGCCGTCAGCCATCAGTGTTCAGCCGTCAGCAAGAAGCAATGAGAGGCGCGTGGTTGCCGAGCGCTGACGGCTGACCGCTGAAGGCTCCTCACCCGGAATGCCGGAAATGGACAACTTCCCCGTCGTGCACGACGTATTCCTTGCCTTCCAGGCGGAGTTGCGCGCGAGTGCGAGCCTCCGCGAAGCTGCCCGCCACGTTCAGGTCATCGAACTTGACCACTTCGGCCCGAATGAACCCGCGCTGGATATCGGAATGGATCTCGCCGGCGGCATCGAGCGCTGTGGTCCCGGCGCGGATCGTCCAGGCGCGGCATTCGTCTTCGCCCACGGTGAAGAAGGAAATCAGGCCCAGCAGGCGATAACTGGCGCGAATCAGCCGGGCGACAGCGGATTCTTTCAGGCCGTAACTCGAGAGAAACTCCGCGGCGTCCGCGTCGCCCAGTTCCGCGAGCTCCGCCTCGACTTTGCCGCAGATGGCGCTCACGGCGGTGCGCGGCCGCTGCTTCAGCCCCGCTTCGGCGGCGAATTGCTCGGCGGCGTCGGCGCGCGCGGCGTCCCGCTCGCCCAGGTTGAGAACGTAAAGCGCGGGCTTCAAGGATAGAAAAGTGAACCCGCGCACCAGGCGCTCTTCCTCCGGCGTGAGAGTCACTTCGCGGAGGGGCTGCTGCTTTTCCAGCGCGCCCTTGCAGACGGTCAGGACGGGCAATTCCTTTTCGAGCGCGGGATTCTTCTGTTTCTTGACGTCCTTCTCGAGGCGTTCGAGGCGTTTCTCGACGATCGACAGGTCGGAGAGGATGAGCTCAAGCTCAACGTTTTCGATATCGCGCTGGGGATTCAGGCAGCCGTCGGGAGGCGGCAGGGCGTCGTCCTCGAAGGCGCGGACGACGTGGGCCAGCGCATCCATCTCGCGCAGGCTCTGGGTCTCGACGCCCTTGCGCGCCAACTCGATGATGCTGCCCGCCGTATCCACGTACTCGACGGTGGCGTGGACGGTTTTCTTCGGTTGATAGATTTCAGCCAGGCGGTCGAGGCGCGCGTCCGGGACGCGCACCACGCCCACGTGCGCCTCGACCCGGCCGGATCCGAGACCGCTGCCATGCGCGCGGGTGAGGATTTGAAAGAGCGTCGTCTTGCCCACCTGGCTCAGCCCAACAATCCCGATGCGGAGCACTGTCACCTCTTGCTTTGTTTTCAAGTTGCCGTGGCGACGCCACGTGCCCTGCCCATCGTAGCACAGGCGGAATGCGCGCGCCGCTCTTGCCTCACGTAGCGCGGTCGTCCCGGCCGTGCCCGCATATGAACTGGATGCGCGGCCCGTAGGGGCACGCCATGGCGGGCCCCTACGGGCGGGACGCCCGTGCTACGGCGCTCGTAGAGCACCGCTACAGACGGCGTGACTTCCACTAGAGCTGCGGAAATAGCAGGAATTCGAGAGTCAGCAGGCCGATGGCCGCCGCGGTGGTGACCAGCGTCACCACGAGTCCGACGCGCGTGAATTCCCAGAAGCTGATCTTTGATTTCCTTCCC